>NZ_JAVJNG010000040.1:0-24020 GCF_038806185.1 Domibacillus sp. 8LH
CTAGGCTATGTAAGCCCGATTGAATACAAACGATCGCCCCTTAAAAAAGCTGTCTGATTTAGTGTTGACAATCCAAACTCCGCTGCTGCTGCTTGTGATGGTTTTAGTTCGACAGCAGAGCCTACTAAGTCTTGTATTGGCTTTCCTCCTTCAAGTAGCTAAGTTGTTGTCTCACTAATTCCGCTTGATGCTCCACATTAATAATCACTTTATCCTTAAATCGCCATATATCCCCTCTTAAATTGGTCTCCTCTTTTTTCTTCATCTGCTTTTTTATGCAAGCTTCTGTACTGGTCTGAAGCTGCCTGAATATTTCGAAGCCTGATCCTATTTCGTTTATTTAAATGACCATTTTGTTCTTTTGGTTCGCTTCTCGGTACATGGTGTTCCGAAGCAAGATAAAGATAAATCCCGTCACTAATGCAAAGATGCCGACAAATAAAATGTATATTGTTCCAAATTGAGCGATCACAATGCCTGCTGCCCCGGTGCCAATCGTCGTACCCAAGTTAACCGAAGTCAAAAACAACCCATTTGCAAAATCTGGCGCTTTCGGAGCAGCGGTCATAATCCAGTACTGATTAATGTTCGCACCGATGCCACCTAATACACCCCATACGAAAATAATGACCATAGTAGCTAATGGAAATTCACTCGTAAAGAAAAAGAGGAGATAAACAGCGGTTAACACAGCTGGAAAGATCGTGACAGAACGGATCGGATATTCTGTAAGCAGACGTCCCGCGATCACATTTCCGATAATATTCGCCAAACCATATACAAGCAGCATCGTGCTGATTGTGTGGGCAGACATACTTGTGACTACTTCTAAATATTCAGCGAGGTAACTGTAAATACCAAAAACAGCTGCGTTTAAAAATAGAACAGCCAAAATGGAGATCCATGTGATTCCTTGCGTTAAAACCTTTAATTGTGAGCCATATGATTGGCGCTCCTTTACAGGCATTGAAGGCACAAATAGCCAAGTAGCTAAAAATGTCAACAAATTCACAACTGCAAAAAACACCATCGCTGCCTGGAGAGAGACAGTGCTGGCAATAAAGCTTACAACTGGGACGCCTAGTACCATACCGGCTGAAACGCCAATAAACACTTTCGAAATTGCTTTAGGTGCTTCCTTCTCACTAACAGAAGTTGCTGCAACAGACAAAGCGATTGACACATAAACAGGATGAAAAAATGCTGGAATCACACGGGCTAAAAGAGCGACAGTAAAATTTGTCGTAAAGACAGACACAATATTTCCTGCGATGAAAATAGCCAGTACGATCAGCATTGCTTTTTTTCGATTCATGCCAGAAAAGACTAACGGTAAAGTAGGGCCAGCCACCGCAATTGCCAGTGCAAAAAGGCTAACTAATAAGCCTGCTTCTGAAATGCTGACTTGAAAATGATCGGCTAAATCGGGAAGTATGCCGATCACGCCCATTTCTGTATTTATAATCCCAAATACGCCGACAGCTAAAATAAAAATTAATAATCCTTTTGAATCTTTCATAAAGGATTTTTTCACATCCTTTCATTTTTCTCCTCTATAAACTCCGCTTAACTGTACATCTTTCTCTTTAAGACGGTTAGTCTCTTCACCAAGAGAAGTCATTAGTGAAGAGACCTTTTCTGTTTAAGTTATTTAAGAAAAGTTCTTACAGCTGTTCTCCATTTGTCGCAATCACATTTTTGTACCAGTAAAACGATTTTTTCCTTTTGCGTTCTAACGTTCCACTTCCATCATCATGCTTGTCTACATAAATATATCCATACCGCTTGGACATCTCGCCTGTTCCGGCGCTGACGAGGTCAATCGGTCCCCAGCTTGTATAACCCATCAGCTCTACGCCATCTTCAATTGCTTCTTTCATTTGAATAATGTGATCGCGAATATATGCAATGCGGTAGTCATCGTTGATTGAGCCGTCTTTTTCAACTTTATCATTTGCACCTAAACCGTTTTCTACCAGGAAAAGCGGTTTTTGATAACGGTCATACAGTTCGTTTAACGTTATTCTTAATCCGATGGGATCGACTTCCCAGCCCCATTCAGTTACGTCTAAAAACGGGTTTTTCACACCCGCCACAATATTTCCCTCCATCGCTTCAGAAGCGTCCTTTTCTCTTTTTTCTGTACGCGACATATAGTAACTAAAGCTGATAAAATCAACAGGATACTGTTTAATCAACTCCAGGTCGCCATCTTGAATTTCTAATTGAATATGATGTTCTTTAAAGTAGCGGCGGATAAACGACGGGTACTCTCCTCTTACTTGAACATCTGTACAAAAATTATTGAGAAAACGGGATTCCTGCTGTGCGTACAAAATATTTGCCGGGTTGCAGTCGATTGAATAAGTCGGAATGTACAAAATCATACAGCCGATTTTAGCTTCCGGGATGATCTCATGGCAATACTTCACAGCCAGGCTGCTCGCCACAAATTGATGATGAAACGCTTGGAAGGTTGGCTGGTATTTATCACTCTCTTCCTGGATCGCAAACCCTAACCCTTGAACCGGCATTTCATGTCCCGAATTGATTTCGTTAAATGTCAGCCAATATTTCACTTTATCTTTATAACGGGTAAAAATCGTTTTAACATACCGTTCAAATAACACAATCACATCGCGGTTCCGCCAGCCACCATAGTTTTTCACTAAATGAACCGGCATATCATAGTGAGCAATTGTCACTAACGGTTCAATGCCATGTTTAATTAATTCATCGAACACCCGGTCATAAAAAGCCAAGCCTTCCTCGTTCGGTTCCGGATCATCTCCATTCGGAAAAATTCTCGTCCAGGCAATAGACATCCGGAAGCATTTAAAATTCATCTCCGCAAACAGAGCGATGTCTTCCTTATAACGGTGATAAAAATCAACCGCTTCATGGTTCGGATAGGTGTATTTTTCAGTATTGATTTCAAAATCAAAACCGGGATTTTTTAAAATTTGCAGGCGGCCTTTTCCACCTGGGAGGACATCCGCTACGTTCAGCCCTTTGTTCCCTTCCTGAAACCCGCCTTCAAGCTGATTGGCTGCCGTTGCTCCTCCCCATAAAAAGCCTTCCGGAAAACTTTTTTCTGTTAATTTGTTCATTTTACCAATTCCCTTCTTACATTTATTTTATAATCGTGATCCATTTTATGAAGTTCGGCCGGAATCAAAGTTAGCAGATCTTCTTGCGATTCAGTAATATCAGATCTTAATTCGACAAAGTCACTATATTTATTCGTGTTCGTGATAATGACAGGGGTAACAACGTCATATCCAGCTTCTTTAATCTGGTCTAGATCAAACTGAATTAACGCATCACCCTTTTTGACGCGGTCACCCTGTTGTACAGCAGAAGTGAAATATTTTCCTTGCAGCGATACTGTATTAATGCCAATATGAATTAAAATTTCAGCTCCACTGTCAGATTGAATGCCGATTGCATGGCGCGTCGGAAACAGCATAGTCACCACTCCATCCACCGGAGAAGTCACCTCACCGGCTCTTGGTTCAATGGCAATGCCTTTGCCCATGGCGAGAGACGAAAATGCCGGATCACTTACTTCTGTTAATGGCTTCACTAAGCCGGATAGCGGGCTCACCAATGTTTCCCCTTTGATTACTGTTTCTGCTGATTTTGCTGTTTCTTCATTTCTTTCTGTTTCTTCCGTTGCCTTTTCCTCAAATCCAAAAATAAGCGTTAAGCCAGCAGATATTGAAAACGTGGCCAGCATGGCAATCACATAAGCTACTAAAGGTGAATAGATTGGAATACTTAACACAGAAGGAAAAGCATAAGCAGTAGATGCTGCGCCCAGCAATCCGCTGATACCACCGCCGATTACTCCCGCAATTGCTACGTAGATCAGCCCGCGTTTATTGCGAAGTGCCAGCCCATAAAGAATCGGCTCGGTAATGCCAGATAACAAGCCTGGCATTAATGTGGAACCTGCCAATGCTTTTAATTTTGTATCTTTTGTTTTTAAAAACACCCCAAACGCTAAACCAATTTGTGCAAACACGGCCGCCGAAACTAAAGCAAGAATTGGATCTCTTCCATTCGCCAAATTTTCAAGAATAAATGGTGTAAATCCAGTGTGAACACCGAACAACGTCATAAATGTCCACGCTCCGCCCAGTATAGCACCCGTTAACATACCGCTTTCTGAATACAAGAAGTTAATAAATTGCCCGATTCCATTTGCAATATACACGCCGACTGGCCCGAATGCGATCGTTGTTAATGGAACAATAATTAACAACGCCAACATCGGGAGTAAAAACATCTGAAGGTCTTTATGAATAATTCTCTTTAAATATTTATCTAATAAAGCATAAATGCTGATTGCAATAAAAGCAGGAAAGACTGTAGAAGAATAGTTCATTAACACAACAGGAATACCAAGAAAGTCAGTAAGGTCACCCCTTTCTTGGAGCAGCCCTGTAAAGTTAGGCTCTAGCAAGCTTGCACCAATCATCCCGCCTACATAAGGATTTGCGCCAAGTTTTATAGAAATCGTAATACCCAAGAAAATTGGAAGAAAATAAAAGATTGCATTTCCGGCCGCTACTAAAATGGCATACGTTCCGCTTTCAGTAGATAAAACGCCTGTCATTGTCAAAAGAGCTAACAATGCTCGAAGCATACCGGCGCCTGCCATCGCACCAAGCAATGGGGAAAAACTTCCTGTAATAACTTCAAATACTTTTTCACTGATTTTCACTTTTTGCTTTGGATAATCTGCTTTTGACCCTTCTGTAACAGGCAAAATGGAATTCAACTCTTTAAAAACTTCATTCACGTGACTGCCAATTACAACCTGAAATTGCCCGCCACTTTGAACAGCGCTCATAACTCCATCTAATTCCTGCAGTTTCTTTTTATCTGCTTTATCGTTTTCATTAAGAGTAAATCGCAGGCGTGTTGCACAGTGCACAACGTTTTTTATATTTTGTTCGCCGCCGACTAGTTTAAGAATTTCTCCAGCTAGCTCATGGTAAGACATTATTTTTCACTCCTTTTTTCTTTTTTTATTAAATTGACTCAATCCATTTGTTTCGTCGGCCGAATAATAACTTCACTCACAGACACCTGGTCAGGCGTTCTGATTGCATATGCCACTGCTTCCGCGACATCATATGCGTTTAACCCTGCCGTACGCTGAAGTTCTTCTATCCACTTTCTTCTGTTTGCATCTCGAATCGTCGTGTGCAACTCTGTGTTAACTGTTCCTGGAGAAATGAGTGTGCTACGAATATTGTTTTCACGTTCTTCCTGTCACAAGCCTTCCATAATGGCGCGCGCCGCAAATTTTGTGCCGCAAACTTGTCCCCACAATGACAACTACTTTGTTTTCAATTGCGTACAATTGCACCTATCCTTTCTTCATATTTATAGATAAGATTATTTTGAGCGCCGAAAGTAAAGGCTTTCATTCCTGTGTAAGACAAACAAGTATATTGAATACTACTACCTCTTTTGTAAACACAATCTCTAAAGTCGTTCGACACTCCCTTCTATGTTTTTATTCTATATTGCTCCAATCTTTATAACCAATACTTATGTCTAATAACATGATATAATTAAAAAGAATATCATGATTATAGAATGGAGAGAAGAAAATGGAATTGAGAGTACTGCGCTATTTTCTTGCGGTAGCCCGTGAAGGAAGCATGACCGCAGCGGCTGATGTGTTACATGTCACGCAGCCAACCTTATCTAGACAGTTGAAAGACCTAGAAGAAGAGCTGGGAAAAAAGTTATTTAAACGCGGCAGTCACAGCGTCATGCTGACAGATGAAGGAGTTCTCTTAAGAAAAAGAGCCGAAGAAATTATCGAGATGGTAGATAAAGTAGAAGCAGAGTTCACTTCGATGGAAGAAACGATCAGCGGGGATGTATATATCGGCAGCGGTGAAACTGAAGCGATGAAGCAAATCGCCCAGGTCGTCAAAGAGTTGCAGTCTCAATATCCAAACATCCGGATTCATTTGTACAGCGGCAATGAAGATGATATTACCGACCGGCTGGATAAAGGGCTGCTCGACTTCGGAATTTTGATTCAGCCGGCAGACTTATCAAAATACAATTACATCGACCTTCCTGCCAAAGACGTGTGGGGTGTGGTCATGAGAAAAGACAGCCCGCTCACTTCAAAAGAAGCCATTCAAGCAGCGGACTTGTTAGAGGTGCCTGTTATTTGTTCACGCCAGGCGATCAAACAGACGTATTCGAAAAATGACTTTGCAGACTGGTTTGGGGATGACTTCGGCAAGCTCAATGTAGTCACGACCTACAATCTCGCTTACAATGCAGCCATCATGGCCGCAGAAGGGATCGGATACGCGATTGTGCTTGATAAAATCGTCAATACTTCTTCAGGGAGCGCCCTTTGCTTTCGACCGCTAGAGCCTAAACTGGAATCCGGCTTGAACATTGTTTGGAAAAAGCACCAAGTCTTTTCTGCTGCGACGGGGGTGTTTTTGGAGGCGGTTCGGAAGCGGTTTTCATAAAAAAGCGCCTGTCCCACTGGCCTTGTATCAGCCAATTTATCGTTGTCAATAAAAGGAAGTTACGTAGGCTTGAACCTTCAGGTAATCGCAATGAATGCCAGCTGCACCAGCGTGGTTTAGGCGATCCGAAGCTTTAACCGGACGCATAAGAAGCCGAACGAGCGAAGAGCGCAAAAGCATATTATTAGAGCATTGTAAGGAAATCGTTCGTCAATTAAAACAATTGAAGCAGAATATACAGCTTATTGACACAAAAATTGCATTCTATGACAATCCGGACAACGTGCGGCTTATGGAACAGCTTTCGGAAAGTGCAACGACAATGAAAAAATAAAAAACTTGAGCACAGAGCTTATTCTCCTCATCGCTCGCCTATATTATTCCAAGAACAAATATAAGTCTATATTTCAATCGACCGTTTAAATATCGTACAGACAAGTTTTTCTTTTTCAAATAGAGTATATTACTTTAATTGTGAAGGAACCCCTTTTCCTTTTCAAAAACGAAATTGTGAAAGGGTGTACTTAAGCGGGTGCTTTTCTTAAGTAACGAAAAATCCCAATTTCTCAATTTTAATACTAAGAAATTGGGATTTTTCTTTTGGAATCTCCTTAACGTTGTAAATTCGCATTTTGCTGGTGGTACTCCTTGTTGAGATCTTTTATGAGCAAGTAGTTTTTGAATTTAGCATATAATATAAAAAACAAATATTAAGAATGTAAGTGCATAATTTATCACGCTTTTCTAAAAAGATCAAAAAGGCCTATTTTTTATATATTTTAACTTTAATGCATACCTTTCAAACAAACTCTTAGTGCCCATTTGGCCCATTTTCTTTTGTATGATTAGACGAATATCATTAATTTCTGGCGATACGGGGTACTAGCTAGGCTTTAGGTATAGGCGAGCAAACGACCAGCGAAGATGACACCTGTCCATACAATCAGTGAAACTACCGCTGCAACGCAGGCGGCGATCGGGGCTACGGCGGCATCGTTCCACGCATTAACCCGACGGTAAATGCCATTATGAAATACTGCGATGTTGATTGCTGCCAAGATGAGTAGCCCAAGCTTCCACGGCGCAGCACCAGAGCCGGCAATTATGGTTGCCTGCGCACTTAGCAGTGGAATCCCAGTAAGGATGACGATTGTCAGGCCAATATGGGCGATAGGCAGTAGATAGCGAGCGGCTTTTGTAACCGATATTAGGCGGCGTCCAATTCCTAGAAGCCGCAGGTCAAAAGCGAACGCTGGACCAACAAGGACGACGATTCCGAGAATATGGAGACTTTCAAGCACTGGGTACAGATACGGTGTGCTGCGTACCGCCTCGCCGAGAGCAGAGTCTTGTAGTAGCACTAGTATTGAGTTAAGGAAATCATACATGCGTTAATTCCCCCGGATGTTGCGACGTAAGTAGAAGAAACCTCCGACACCTATTGCGAGAGCAATAACGCCGAATACTGTCCATACTACCCAGTCCCCAGACTTCTCATTCTCAGATAGTTCCAGAACATCCGTACCCATAATTGGTGTATCTCCAGAATCCGTCGACGAGCCTGGTAGCGGGGCACGTACTGGGAGCGTATTGCCTAGTACTTGGTTGACTGGAGTGCTATTGTCTCCATACCAGAACACGACCGGGCGGAACAATCCATTGTCCTCTCGATTGATGTAGCCGACACCTTGGAAGCGCTCGCCGACCTCCAGTGCACGATCTAGCCCCCACATACCCGACCAAGTTGGCGGTGCGATAATGACCTCTAGCTCATTGTGAGAGCCGTTGTATGCGTGGGCAGCTTTGACTCGGGTGCTGTCCTCGGGGTCTTGCAACTCCTCTGGAATCTCCAGATCTGGTGTACTAGCAGGTAGGTTACTGTCTACGGTGATATCAAATTGCGAGTGCGGATTGCCCCAGGTACCATCTGAAGAAACTGTGCCCGCAACATAGACAAGGTTATTTGTATCAAAGCCATCCCATCCGTGATGCGCCAAAGTGGGTGACGCTGGAAGCAGAATGCTTCCTAGGACTACCACAGCGACGATTCTAAAGATGCTAGGCAGTCGTAAACTGTGAATACCCCGAGTATGCAATATCATGTTTTTCATTTATAAAAACCTCCTATTCGTTCTGTGCGCTACATCACACTTACGTTCATGTTCTACTGTAAAGACTTACAGTCCTTGAAGTCGACAAAAAACGATAGCACCACACAGGGCACCAGCTAGCCGACTTCATAGAAATTTTCGATTTGCATGTTCACCCTCCGCTCCCGACCCGACTCTCGGTTCTATGACTCTATCATACACTAAAATTTTCCATTTTTAGAGTCGTAGGGGTGCGGAATGTGAGATTAAACACTTAATCTCTTGGGAAAGGAATCCCTGTCTTAGTTTCATATGCTTCTATTAACTGATCTTGAGAAGGCTCATCGTAGATAACTGGATTAACGTTTGAATCTTCCTCACTTTGGAAGAAGTATTTCCCTGTAGCATCCGTGCCTTCTTCGATACCTTCAGCCAGCCAAACATAAGTCATGTATCCAGCACGTAAGTCATCAGGCGTAGTCTTGTTACCATTATGGAATCCCATTAGAGTCGGAACCCATCCCGGTTGAATGGCATTCACTTGAATGTCTGGCCAGTAACGAGATACTGTCATTGCTAAAGCAAGTATTTGAAGCTTAGTATCGCTGTAGTTAATACTAGGGGTATCACTTACGATTTCTTCAACTTTAAGGTTTCCTTCTAAATGTTGATCAGACGAAATGTAAATCAGATGCTGTGGTTTATTCACTAAACTGGTCAAAATATATGGTGATAAAGAGTTAACATTTAACATTTCTTCTGCTGGTGCTCCATAGACACCCGCATTATGAATGATGACATCAAAAGTTCCAAATTCATTAATCTGATCTGCCAGTTGTCGAGTTTGTTCTAAATCGGAAAAATCTCCAATAACGACTCCAAGTGCATTAGGCAAGTCTCTACGAACATCTTCTGCACGACTTTCACTTCGAGCATGAACTACCACTTGATGGCCTCGCTCAATTAAATACATTGCAGCCAATTGACCTAAGCCTCTAGTTGATCCAGTAACTAAAATTCTTTTTCTATGTGCCTCATCAACGGGTTCTGTATTGGCTTCTATATATAGAAGTTCTTCAACTACCTGCTCAGTATTATATGTTCCTAATCCAAATCTTTCTCCATCTGGACTAGCGTTGTTTCCTTTATCTCCATTATCGGGGGTTTCATTGTTCGTAAGTTCTTCAGGATTCTGAGGGGGTTGGTTTGATTGCATAAGTGAATTAATAATTAATCCTCCAGCAATGAGGATAACCAATCCTGCTATTAATCGTTTATATCTCATCATTTTACCTCCATTCTAATATCTAAACTTCACCATATTGTAATATTTAACAACACCTTTAAAATCTATATTGCATAAGGAATTTCAAACTAAAAAGTGTGAATCCCGACAAGTTATACGGGATTCACACAGCGGTTTTACTTAGCTTACGTTTGGCACGAAAAGCTCTCTATCTACAACACAAATCTAATTTTTTCTTGAGAGATTTTCTTGAAAGAACGACTCCAGTTTGTCAAATGGAATTAACTCCATGTTGTCGTATAAATCCACATGTCCTGCATCTGGTACAATGTAGAGTTCTTTCTCTTCGCCAGCTAGCTCATAAGCGTCTTCACTGTAGTATCTGGAATGGGCATTCTCACCTGCAATGAACAGCATTGGACGCGGACTAATTGTCTCAATCTGCTCAAACGGGAAGAAGTTCATTAGTGCCCCTCTGCTGGTAAGGCTCATAGGCACAGAGCGAGGGTGTTGTCCCCTAGGCGTACCGTAGTATTCAGCAAACTCTGCAGCTGCTGCTTCTTGTGAAGGTTTTAGTTCAACAGCAGAGCCTACTAAGTTTTGTATTGGTTCTCCTCCTTCAGCCTCAATCCAGCGCTGTTCAGCAGCTTCTTCAAGAGCTGCCCTCCATTCTTCCTCAGTCATCACCTCATCGGCTACCGGTGCTAACCCCAATCCCTCACGGTTGGCACGCCCCATGTCGTACATACTCACTGTCGCGACAGCTTTCAACCGAGGATCAGCCTGTGCAGCGTTGATTGTAAACCCGCCACTGCCACAAACGCCGATGACGCCAATACGGTCTCGATCCACCAAATCATGCGTCCCTAAAAAGTCTACTGCAGCACTGAAATCTTCAACAAATGCTTCTGGAGAGGCGATATTACGTGGTTCCCCACCGCTTTCTCCATTGTAGGAGGCGTCAAAGGCAATGGTTACAAAGCCCCTTTCCGCCATTTCCTGGGCATACAAACCGGAAGTCTGTTCTTTTACACCACCGAACGGATGTCCGACAATGATTGCAGGTAATTTAGCTGAGGTATCAATATCTTTAGGTACATACATATCCGCAACCAATTCAATTCCAAGTCTGTTATCGAATGATACTTTTTTATGAGTCACCTCGTCGCTCTTAGGAAAAGTCTTGTCCCATTTCGAGGTGCCTACTGTTTCCGCTTGAATTGCGCTTTCTTCATTTTCTTCTTGAGCGTTTCCATTACTGGCTGCATTTTCTTCTGCGCCTGAGGAGAATATAATAGTGCTAACTAAAATCAAGACCAGAGCAGCTGTTCCAAATGCTGCTAATAATTTTTTGTTCATTTTAAACCTCCTTTAATTGCCTTGTCTTTTCAATACCATCCTAAATTGATACAATTCAAATATCAAATACCTATATTGACTAGCATGATATACACATGAGGCATAGGAGGTTTTATCATGGAAATCCGAGTATTACGTTACTTTATTGCCGTTGCGAATCAACAAAGTATTTCTGCAGCAGCAAAATATTTTCATATATCACAACCTACATTATCGAGACAATTAAGTGACTTGGAAGCCGAATTAGGTACCCTTTTATTCATCAGGGGAAATCGAAAAATTACCCTAACAGAAGAAGGGGTGTTTTTACTAACAAAAGCGAAAGAAATTGTGGGATTAGTCGATAAGACAGAAGCAAATTTTAACCAACCAGAAGAAATTATTAGCGGTGAAATTTATATTGGCGGCGGTGAAACGGAAGCTATGTATTTTATTGCCGAAACTTTAAAAGATTTACTGAGAATCATCCAGCTATTCAATTTCATTTATACAGTGGAAATGCAGAGGACATTACAGATAAATTAAACAGTGGACTTTTAGACTTTGGTATTGTTATCGAACCAACAGATAAGCAAAAATATGATTACATGCAGTTACCAGCTAAAGATATTTGGGGCGTATTAATGCGTAAAGATAGTCCTTTGGCACATAAATCATCGATTCAGCCAGCGGATCTAATAGATAAGCCTTTAATCATCTCTCGCCAAAAAACTGTCGATAATGAGCTATCTGGATGGTTTGGCCAGAATGTTCAAGATTTAAATATTACTAGAACGTATAACTTGCTTTATAACGCCTCACGAATGGTGGAAGAAGATCTTGGATATGCCTTATGTATAGATAAATTGATTAATACATCAGGCAACAGCAAGCTTTGCTTTAAAACTTTAAACCCTAAATTAACAGCAGGTTTAAATATTATCTGGAAAAAACATCAAGTTTTCTCCAATGCAGCAAGTAAATTTTTAGATCAAATTCGATATAATATTAAAAAATTAAATCAAAATGAATAAACTTGAAAACCTCAAGTTTAAGTATAATAGAATCCAGTATAAGTTATACTGGATTCTATACTTATTTCTTCACCACAAAGCCAGTGGCTCGCTAACACTTGGTTCTGGAATTTCACTGTGGCAGCTTCCCCCATTCATTGTGTTTCAATAAGTCAAAGTCTGCAGAGTCAAAATGAAGTTAAAGCTTTATTATTTGAGCTTATAATCACTTTGATGCAGAGCTTGATTAAATGAAAAACACCATTTCTGTCTGGCATAATTAGAATTGTCCAAATCCTAAAACCACACAGAAAAGGTGTTTCCTTTTTCGGCCTTGGAATACTTTCCGTTTTAAAAAGTAATAGTTTACCTGTGCATACTTTTTTTCACCAGGTAAACTGTGCTTTTATTTCATTAGAAACTAACTCGACTTGTTTGAAATTGAGCTGTTAACTATGACTGTTTTAGCAGAGAACTTTATTTTGCCCTGCTGCTTAAAACCTGATCTAATACTTCCTCAGCATTATCGACTTCTTTTTTCCCAACTTCGTCTTCAAGGACTGATATCACGTTCTTCATCTGATCTTCCGTCAGGCCGGTATTAAACCCAATATTAAAATGAGACTGCAGCTGAGAGTTGACCCCCTCCATATTAGAGAGCGCTGCAATGGTTGCTAGCTCCCTGCTCTGGAAATCCAGAATATCGCGTCCGAAAATATCTCCGAACAGGTGTCCTTTCAAGAACTCATCAATGGCTGGGGTAAATGTATACACTGCCCCTGTAACCGGTGCTCCAACTAGGCGGGTCTGAATTTCCGTTCCAAGTTCGATGCTGGTTTTGTCAGCAGGCAGCGGGCTTGCTTCCGGTCCCATCTCATCCTTGATGCCTTGCGCTTCACGGTCTTCCAAGACGGCCATGAATGTGTTGATTCCATTCAGGCTGCGCGGGAATCCGGCATAGGCATACATCTGCACGAGAATTTCCTTGATCTCATTGACGGTCAGGCCGGCATCCAAACCTTCGTTCAGGGCAGTTTCTAATTGAGGTATATCTCCATCAGCCGTAAATGCGGCAATGGTCACAATATTTTCTTGTTTTTCACTTAAGGCTTGTGTTTCATCTTTCTCTTTTTTACTTTTTTCTTTTTTTACTTTCTCTTTTTCACTTTGAACACCATATTGCTCGTCCGTAACCTTCTCCAGCCATTCTGCGTTTTGGCCATCGAGCACGCCCGTAAGAGCCATATGTGTCATAGCTTTGGTCGGTGAAGCTCCATGCCAATGCTTGACACCAGGCGGGAACCAGACTACATCGCCTGCCCGAACCTCTTGAACCGGTCCGCCCCACTCCTGTACCCAGCCGACGCCTTCTGTAATGACCAGCCTCTGCCCTGTCGGATGAGTGTGCCAGGCGGTTCTTGCTTTTGGCTGGAATGTCACATAAGCACCAGAATAGGATGCCGAGTTGTTTTCAGAGAAGATAGGGTCAACGCGTACGCTGCCAGTAAAATATTCAGCTGGACCCTTATAGGAATCCTGCAAGCTGCCTCGAGTAATAATTGTTGAATTAGAATTTTCTTCGGCAGCCATTACCTGTCCTGCATAAGGACTCACTGAGGCGAGCAGGGAAAGTGACAGAATCATTGGTGTAAGTTTTTTCATGATTTTCTCCTTTCGACTGTTCATTTCAAAGTCGGACAAGTTTCGCGAGCAGAATGCTGTTTTTAGATGGAGCAAGGACATACAAACAGCATGACGGCAACTTGATCTAAACTTTTCATATTAATTTATCCGAAATAAAAGAAAACTCAGAACCTATAAATCTTAGTTTGTATAACAATTTTGTAACAGCTAATCTCTCTGCTTGAGAATTGTGACATAACCTGCGAAGTCTTAAACAAAAGTATGCAAACGGACCTTGTATCAAACTCAAAATCAGCTTTAACAATGCATTTGGAAGCAATTTTCGTAAAAGAGTGCCTGTCTCACCGGCCTTGCATAAGTGTAATTTATTATAATTATTGAGACAAAAAAGTGTGAATCCGGACAAAATATGCGGGATTCACACAGCAGTTTCACTCTGAATACCATTGGCACGCAAAGCTCCCTACGACTAGCATGAGCTTTATTTTTTCTTCAGATTTTCTTTGAAAAAGGACTCGAGCTTATCAAAAGGAATTAAATTCACCCGGTCGTACAGATCCACATGACCTGCGCCCGGAACAATGTAGAGTTCCTTCGGTTCGCCTGCCAGTTTGTAGGCGTCTTCGCTGAACTCTCTGGAATGAGCGTTTTCACCCGTGATGAAAAGCATCGGACGAGGAGAAATCGTCTCTATGTCTTCGAACGGGTAAAAATTCATGAACTTGACGTTGCTGGTCAGCGTCGGGTGTGTCGTAAGTTCAGGTGACGAGCCCTTGGGAGTAAATTCACCTCTTGAAGTGCGGTAGAAGTCATAAAACTCACGTTCAATGGAGGTAGAGTTTTCGTTCAGTTCATGTACTGTCCCACTGGTGTATTTGGTTTCACCACCTGTGAACTCCACATAGCGCTGCTCTGCTGCCTCTTCAAGAATCTTCTTTCTCTGCTCGAGAGTCTGCGAGTGGTTGAGCCCGTTACGGTTGGCGGCACCCATGTCGTACATACTGACTGTCGCAATGGCTTTCATGCGCGGGTCGATCTTGGCTGCGCTGATAGCAAAGCTTCCGCTGCCACAAATCCCGAGAACACCAATCCGCTCCCTGTCAACAAACGAACGGGTGCCCAGGAAATCCACCGCAGCACTGAAATCCTCGGCATAGATATCCGGCGAAACAGCGTTGCGAGGCTGACCCTCACTCTCTCCCCAGAAAGACAAATCCAAGGACAAAGTGACAAATCCCTTTTCAGCCATTTTCTGGGCATACAAATTTGCACTTTGTTCTTTTACTGCGCCCATAGGATGCCCGACAATAATCGCGGGATTTTTGGTGTTCTTCTTCAAGCCTTTGGGAATAAAAAGATTCCCTGCAACATTCATGTTGTATTGATTTTTAAATTCAACCTTCTTCTTGGTTACCTTGTTGCTCTTGTAAAAGTTGTCTGCTCCATTGGACATATCCGGCGTGTACGCAGCACCAGCGCCGGTCCCGGACGCAACGGTGGTCGTAGTTAAAAGCAAGCCCAGTGCTATCACTGTGAGTACACGCGTGATAATAGATTTCTTTTTCACTTTAAGTCCCTCCAATATTTTTGCTAATTTTATGACTCTTCTTTTCACGTCTGCAAATTTTACAGAATATATTTTGCTAGTGTGCTTTATTCCCCCCCTCTTTAGACAAGTTAAAGTCAGGATACAACTTGAAGTGAACTTTAAGTCAACAAAACCTATCGAAATTTCCCTTAAAAGATTAAATAGAATTATATAATTACAATTTTTAACTTTTTTACATAACTTCCAACATTATTTTCCCAGATACCGCAGCAGGGACGATAGGAGGTATAATTAATAAATTTACATTACTATTTCCTTCTTTTTATAGATTTTTTATAGAATTCAACTCCTATTTTCAAGTACTGCAGCCCATCCTCCAAACACCCTCCCGGCATCCGCTTGGTCCATTTTCTCCCGATATTATGAGTAAGTTATTGCTAATGATCCGGTTAAAACACTATTGTGCTTAATTGTCTGAGAATCATTCATCTGTCATCTGTTTAATTTTCTTCGACTCAGTACTCTTCTATTCTTCTCCTTCTCTTTCTTTCAAATTTTCAACTAGAGTATTTCGTTTTGTTGCTCTTTGAGTTACGCCATAATCTAGTTTTTTCTATTATCATTTAGATGAGAAACAGCTTATAAAACATGATTGCCTCAAAAAACATTAGGCACGAAGATATAGAAAAAGCCGATTATCCAATTAAGAAAAGGGAAATCAGCTTTTTCCAAGATTAATTTTAAACGATACTACTAAATCCTTTGTTAATACTATTACCAATCAATTTGTTTTCCGTCTCTAAAGAACCCCCCATTAGGTCCTTCCGATCCAATAGTCGCTAACCGAAGAATAGACTCTGCTGCTTGTTTGGGAGTTCTTGGGGCCGAGGGTCCACCCATATCTGAACTTACCCATCCTGGATCAACCGCGTTTATTTTAATATCACCTTTGGTTTCCGCAGCTACTAATTGTGTTAATCCATTTAGCGCAAGTTTAGATAACTTATAAGCCCCTGCTCCTTGAAGTGACATTTCGCTTATCGCTCCATACTCTGAGGATACATTAATAATTCTTCCATAGCCTTGTTTTTCCATAAGGGGAATAAAGGAACGGATCATATGGTAAGCACCGAAAAAATTCGTTGTCATCGTTTTCTCCAGAATAGAAGGATTCATAGCCACTAACTTTTTACTCTCATCCAAATACACACCTGCATTATTGATCAATACATCTAATCTTCCATAATGCTCGTTAACTGTAATGGCAGCTTGACGAATGCTTTCTTGATTATCTACATCCATCACCACAAAAGAAACGTCCAGATTCAACTTATTAAGTTTTTGCACTGCTTCATGACCCGTCTCTGGATCCCGACTTGTTAAAATGACCTTAAAACCGTCCCAAGCTAATTGTTTGACCAGCTCATATCCAATTCCTCGATTTCCACCAGTGACAATGGCAACTTGTTTATCCTGTAACATTGATAACTCCTCCAATTACACCAATATGATTTTCTAAGTTTCAGAATTCATTTTTTTGTTAAGTGAACCTCTCCACCTAAATCAATGATTTGGAGAGAGATGCTAATTTTTGTTTAAGAAATTAAAAGTGCGAGAATAAATGCCTACATTAGGAGATACCGAACTAAATATCAATAAAAGTAATTCTACGAATAACAAACATTACGTACCTAGTTTTGATATAAATAATCTGTCCTTTTATACAAAATAGAATATAACTTCAAAAAAGGAAAATTGCGCATAATCACTTCTCGTCAAAGGTCAGTATTTAATTGCATTTTCTTTTTTTAGCAATAATCCGTCATAGTGCTCAATTTTTTTGTCTAATCTTTTGACTGTTTCTTCAATTTCTAGCAATTTTGCTGCCAATCTCTGTCTTTCTTCAACTAGAATATTTTTGCGGGCTTTTAGAGTTTTATCTCCTTCGGTAAACAAAGAGGTATATTCAATTAATGACTCTATACTCAAACCGGCATTTCGCATACATTTTGCAAATTCAATCCGTTTAATGTCATCTTCATTATAGTCACGAACACCATTTTCTTTGCGGTTTACAGGCGGGATCAAACCTATACGTTCGTAATATCTGAGAGTGGCTGCTGTTAGATTAAACAGCTTTGCAACTTGTGTAATATTCATCCTTTCTACCTCAATTCTTTTATATAAAAGATTCTATTGCTTAAAGCTAACTTGAAGTTAAGGGAGTTACGGACAGAAATCCCCCAACTCCCCCCCCCCATTACTACTGTTTCCGCAAGCTGCTAGAATCGTTGAAATTACCAATATAGATAAAAGTAACAAAATGTACTCTTTTCTCATGAAAGCGCATCCTGACTCATAACACCTTGGAAACTGACATGAATAAACAGGGATCATCATGGAACTTTCATTCATATAGCTGCCAAGAAGGCGCATAAATAGATAGAAAAAACATCGGTTGGTAATTGACAATCCCTGCTATTACTAAAACCCGAGGACGCTAAACGAATGATGAATTGCGAAGGCTGCGATATTAGGGTGAACCAGTATTTTATTCAATTAATTTAATTCTGAGAGGGGGATTCTGTATAACTTATCATCATTCTCCTGTGGAGCACCGCGCCCGTCTGTGTTGTTGCTAATGAAATAAAGATAGTCATCTTCAATCAGCACATCCCGAATTCTGCCAAGTTCCGTAATTACCTCTCGTTGTTCACCTGTTTCAAGGTCAAATTCCAATAATGCCGTTCCCCTTAATGCTGCAACGTATAATTTGCCATTATAATAGTCCATTCCGGATGGCGCCCAAGTTTCTTCATCCTCATCTCCAGAAGTGAATAGCGGTGACACCATCCCTTCTTGTTCCTCATGGCCTTCAATACTCGGCCAGCCATAATTCTGACCGACTTCTATTTCATTCACCTCATCATTTGCATCGTTCCCGTGCTCACTTGCATATAGCTTGCCGTCAGGTGACCAGGCAATTCCTTGAGGGTTTCGATGCCCATAACTGTATAGGAAGGAATTTGGATAAGGATTATCGTTTGGAATCGATCCATCAAGATTCATTCTTAGAATTTTTCCACCTAATGAATTCGTATCTTGTGCTATATCCTGTTCAGAGGCATCACCGGCTGTTGCATAAAGTTTTCCGTCAGGCCCAATTTTGAGACGTCCTCCATGATGGTAGGAACCACTTGGGATTTTATCAAGGAGTAAGCTCTTTTCCCTCCAAACGTTATCCTCCAAACGGAGTGTAACAATTCGGTTGAATTGTCCGGAACTATCTTCATACGTGTAATAAGCATATGCTACATTCGATTCAGGAAAATCAGGAGCGAGTACAAATCCCAATAATCCTGCCTCCGAAGCTGTTGAAAGTTCTTGCTCCAGTTCCACGCTTTGCCTGTCTATTTCTCCATTTTCTATTTTTACGATAATTCCCGGTCTTT
The DNA here is from genome assembly GCF_038806185.1 of Domibacillus sp. 8LH. Lineage (NCBI taxonomy): Bacteria > Bacillati > Bacillota > Bacilli > Caryophanales > Bacillaceae > Domibacillus > Domibacillus sp. 8LH. The sequence continues at coordinate 18,851 of NZ_JAVJNG010000040.1, forward strand.
CTGTTAAATAGAATGTATTTTCAAGCTTTTCTATAGACCAAGGAGCCTCAAGATTTTCTGCTAGGACTTCTTGCTCTGTGCTTTCCTGCTCACTTGAAGCATTTTGCTGCTTATCTGTTGAATTTGGTTGTTCATTTAAAGAACAACCAACGAGTAAAAGAATCACAATCATATACATGGTTTCTTTCATTATTCATTCACCTCAACCAACTAGATATTTTCTATTCTATTAATCTCATTTCAAACAACTTGGATAGACTCTAAAATATTGATTTCTTTCACTAATATCTAGTAGATTATGTTGTTGAAAAACTGTGAGGATTTGTTAAGGGAACATTTGCAACTCCGGAAAGTCTGAGTATTTATAAGAGTATGTCAATTTTTCTCTCAATTTATGACTTATTATTTTGTTATATGACTAACTCATATCAGTTTTTTGAACTGCTCTTCGTTCCTGCTTCTGAATAAATTTCAAAGCATAATGTGTCCCACAAATATAGATTCCCGCGATAGATAAGTGGTCAATTAAGAATCTTGTAATGGAATCATCATTGACCCAATTACCAAATGGGTTATAAATGAATAGTTTAGAACCCATCTCTCTCTCAAAGGAGGAGTGCACCCCATACATCACAATTAACACAGCCAAAATACGTAGCGCAATGGTGTGAATACGATTAGCACTGGTGATCCCCGTCATCTTCCTTACTGAATTGATAACCATTCCCCAGGAGAACCCTATATGCACTGCCATGATGATAAATCCCCAATAGGCTGTCTGGACATGTATTTGCCTGTACATCATGTCATTATTTACAGGGATAAAAGGAAATACGTCACTGGAAATGAACACCCCACTTACCATCATCATAATCATCGTAACTAAGAAAAGCAGATTGACTCCTATTTGCAAAATACGGCGCAGCTTGTACTTTCCCTTAAGTATCTTTATATACCAATGTCGATTCAAAAAATTATGGACTATAAATAACAGGAATACCACAGCCCCAACGAATTCATGGATTGTATTTCCGGTAATATAGTAAGCCATTGCTACAAACATAAAAATTGTCATAACAAGGTCATTTGCCAGCTTTACTGCCATCTTTTGGTTCAAAACATTCTCCTCTTTCTATTTTTTCGTAGCCTCCTTAGCTTTCCTTCAGTTTTTAAATATTTTTCACTGTAGTCATCTGCTATCTGGCTATCGTAGGTTTTTAGTTTGTTATAGTAATAGCGCAGCTGCAGCTTATAAAATAACTTCCGCACTATCTTCCAGCCCCTGTTCATTAATGGCAACACGTCCATTAGCTTTTATATTGTTGTAAATACAAACTCAAAAGTACCTCCTGAATTTTTTTCACTTTTTCCTCATCGCTTATTAAATTACGTTCTTCTTTATTTACGTCCTTAGAATCATTCATATGAGCAGATATCTCATTTACCCTCCAACCCTCTGTAGGGATAACTGTTGTTTGGGTTTCTGTACTGCTGTTCTTTGATTGTGCAACCTCTCCCAAATCAAACTCTTTCATCTGATCCATGGAATTCAGATAGTCATCCCTTTCCTGATTTGCGTGACAGGTAAAGCAACGACCAATATTATCTTCCCTCACTTCCCGGCCAGGAGTAAATGCCTGGTATTCCCATTCCCCATTACGTTCTTCGGGCGAGTATTGGGAGCCCCAGCCGGTTCGCTTTTCCATCACTAAATATTGATCAATCTCTCCATCCTTATATCCCACAAGAGTAATAACTGTGCCGCTCGGAAGCTCCTCACCGTTCTGCACCGCTTCAATCGCTTCCTTACTATTTATATAGATGTCTTCATGAATATCCCCTCGATCATAAGTGGCAAACACAATCCCCTTTTCAAGGTCTTCAGGGAATTTAACAAGGTTAGCCCCAGATCCAATCTCAGCGTATTCCCCAGGCTTAGCTCCAGAGGAATCCTCTTCTTGTTGAGAATTTTCCTTTGTGTCAGTCTCATTGTTGTTACAAGCAGTAGCGGTGAGGGCTAGCAGCAATGCAACTATTAGAATTAACCGTTTTTTCCTTTTGTTGTCTTCCACCATATAAGGTCTTAAGTTTTTTTTCATCATTATCACCTCAACTAATAGATAGCTTTTCTGCTCTATTACACTCATCTACAAAACAAGCCTACAATTTAAAGTTAACTTTCGTTTCAAACGAAAAAAGAATAATGGAAAATTATTTATTTTTAAAATTTTCCCATTATTCTCGTTTCCTTATTCAATCCGGATGGACTAATAGAGTGAAGAGAGTTAGATACTTTGTTTCGTTGGACGAATCAAGATTTCACTTACCGCAACCGTTTCAGGTGTGCTAACGGCATATGCCACAGCGTCGGCAACGTCCTCTGGTGAGAGACCATACCCTTTTGTCTGTGCATTTTTCCTTAACGTTTCTTGTGCTTCAGGATCGTTTATTGTGTTATATAATTCGGTATCTACTGCTCCTGGAGAAATCATCGTACTGCGAATATTGTTTTCACGCTCTTCCTGGCGTAAGCCTTCCATAATGGCACGAACAGCAAATTTTGTCCCGCAATATACAGCAGAAGTTGGATAAACAACATGCCCCGCTACAGAGTCAGTCGCAATAATTTGGCCAGATTGCTGTTTTCTCATGACAGGTAAAACTGCCGCAATCCCATTTAACACGCCCATGATATTGATGTCTAACATTTGTCTCCATTCATCAAAGCGTTTTTCCGAAAGTAGCGCAGTTGGCATGACCCCTGCGTTGTTATAGAGTACGTCTATACGGCCATATTTTTCGACTGCCAAATCGACAACTGCTTGAACTTCCTCTTTATTGGTTACATCAGCCACCGCATATGAAATATCAGCGTTTGGTAATGATTCAACAAGTGTTTTCAAGCGGTATTCACGGCGAGCTGCAATGACTAATTTTGCTCCTTCTTCTGCAAGCTTCTTGGTAGTGGCTTCACCAATCCCACTTGAGGCACCCATAATAACGACAATTTTATCCTGAATTTTTGACATCCTAAATAACACCCTTTCTTATTTTTCTTTTGAAAACAATTCTTTTACAACTATGATGCTGGACATCGGGTTTGCCCTTCAAACAAGATCATCATTAATTAATCTCTTTTTAGTTAAATGATCTTTAATGAATTGTATAGCCTGCATCTCGTCAGTTCCGAGGGCCTTTATATATACTTTGGTTCCGGGTTTAATTCCTAATGACATAATGTCCATTACAGACTTAGTTGAGTGTTTTAGGTTGACAGTTTCCCCCTGGTATTCAAGAAAAATATCAGATGTAAATCTATGAGCTAGGCTTACTAATTGGGTTGCGGGTCTCGCAAATCCTGTGTCCTTAATAATCTTAAACTGTGTTTTAATCATTCTTCACCTCGTATGACCATTATTGACATAAAGTATCCTTTAATAAAAATTGTCCCTAACAAGCTAAAGGACATTTTTTTAAATCAGGATATTTAATGAACGCATCTCACAGGAAGAATAACCATTTCGTTAATGATTGTATCCATATTAGTCAACTTGTTTAGTTGGACGAATGATGATTTCGCTTACTACAACCGTTTCAGGTGTGCTAATCGCATAAGCTACTGCATCTGCTACATCACTTGATTTTAAGCCAGTAGTACGCTGAAGAGCCTCTACCCATTTACGTCTTTCTGGGTCATTAATAGTTGTATGAAGTTCAGTATCTACCGTTCCTGGAGAAATTATTGTACTACGAATATTGTTTTCCCGTTCTTCCTGGCGCAGCCCTTCCATGATCGCCCGCACAGCAAATTTGGTTCCACAATATACAGCACCTTGTTGAAAAACAACATGTCCAGCTACGGAATCAGTCGTAACAATTTGACCGGACTGTTGTTTTTGCATAATAGGTAAAACTGCCGCAATCCCATTCAACACACCCATAATGTTAATGTCTAACATCTGACGCCATTCATCAAAGCGTGCTTCTGAAAGCGGTGCATGTGGCATGACCCCTGCGTTATTGAAGAGTACGTCTACACGGCCATATTTTTCGACTGCCAAATCGACAACTGCTTGAGCGTCTCCTTCATTCGTAACATCTGCAACCGCATATGAAATATGAGCGTTTGGTAATGATTTAACAAGAGCCTTCAGCCGATCTTCACGACGGGCTGCAATCACTAATTTTGCGCCTTGTTGTGCAAGCTTCTTGGTAGTAGCTTCACCAATTCCACTTGAGGCACCCATAATAACAACAACCTTCTCTTTAATCGTAGACATGATTGGTAATGTCCTTTCTTTTTTTGTTTTGCAGGCAATTCATTTTTAAAGCGGTACTGGTGAACATTGATTCGCCCGAAAAAGAAAATCATCATTGATTGATTAATCAACACTCGTTTATAATTATAAATAGAGGAACATTGCTTTCAATGGTTAAATGAAGGCGATTTGTTGATTACTCAACAAATTTATAAAAATTGTTGAGTATTTTTAGGAAAGTTTGGTGACTTAACAATGACTAAAGTGGATAGAAGAATAACCAAAAGCCAGGAAGCCATTAAAAAGGCTTTAATCGAACTGATGTCTGAAAAGGGTTTTGATGACATTACCATTCAGGATATTGCTGACAGGGCAAATGTTAACCGGGGAACGATCTATCTTCATTACGTGGATAAATTTGATTTACTGGATAAGATAATCGAAGAACATATAAACAACATGAGTGATTTTTGTGAATCGGCAACTGAAATGGATTGGATTGAATCAACTGTACACTGTATGGAGTATTTTGAAAGTAATTATTTATTCTTTTCAACGATGTTGGCGAGTGAAGGAGCCTCATACTTTCGTAATCGATTTCTCAAGTATAATATCGAAGAATTCAAGAAAGATGTGGATATAACAAAAGGGAAAAATCATGGTCAAAGTGAAGACGTAATTGTTCAATTTGTTGCGAATGCTTATGTAGGAATAGTGGAATGGTGGTTAAAGAATGGGATGCCTTATCCACCTCGTGTCATGGCAGAAAAAGTGGGAGATTTGTTAGAAAGGATTGTATAAACCTCTCCTAAATTAGTGAAAGAATATGATAATTTGGAGTTAGTATAGTTTCATGGACACAGTTTAATTAAGTCCTTACAATTATTTTGAGAGGATGTGTCCGAATTGGA
>NZ_JAVJNG010000041.1:0-23561 GCF_038806185.1 Domibacillus sp. 8LH
TCCGTCCGCTCGACTTGCATGTATTAGGCACGCCGCCAGCGTTCGTCCTGAGCCAGGATCAAACTCTCCAAAAAAGTGTTTGATTGCTCATTTGTTTCCATTAAAACACGGGGTGTTTTTAATGGAAGATAAAAAATTTAAAACGTTGACGTTTATTTTGTTCAGTTTTCAAAGATCAATTTCAACTATCACCTCAAGAGGCAACTAAACCATCATATCATGCATAAAGTTTAAAGTCAACAACTTTTTAATCGGAATATAATTCGAATCAATCATTGTTTAAACTAAAACTTACTTTATAACTGCCGTTTTTCAGCGACAGGAATAACAATATATCACGTTCAACTTTAATCAGTCAACAGTAATTTTTGGTATTTACATTACACAATATAATTTTAGTTACAGATTGAATATTTGTTGTTTTCATTGCTATCTTAGCGACGGGTTAATAACATAACATGGATTAATCTCTATCTCAATAACTTTTACTGCTGTTTTTATTACCTTAATTGCCCAATTACCCCTAGGTGATTTATCGCTAAAAATCATAACTAGAGGAATGAACTGCATTTTTCTTGGAACACTATAAATCCAGATATAAAAAGCTTTTGCTCTTAAGAGCAAAAGCGACGTCTTGCTTTTAATAATCGAGGGAGGATTGTTTACAGTTTGACGCTTCCTCTTAAATAGGAAGTTGTTTTTATCTGTCTATCGTCTTCCTATGCTAATGCACCTTATTCAAAAGAAACGCCTTACCAACCAGCAGCCAGCTCTGAAAAAGCCTGCGCCGTTTTGGTCAGCTCCTTATAGGATTCCTCTGTTTGAAGCTTCGCAGGATTCACAAGGGCGCTGCCCAGCCCGGCTGCTGCTGCCCCGGCTTTAAAGTAGTCCCCTATATTATCGAGAGTGATGCCGCCTGTTGGCATAAGCGGGATATGCGGCAGCGGCCCTTTTAAATCTTTAAAGTATCCGGCTCCCATTGCACCGGCTGGAAAAACTTTAATTAAATCTGCACCATGTTCATACGCGGTTAAAATTTCGGTTGGCGTCAGTGCGCCTGGAATGCTGATTACACCGTAGCGCTTCGCCATTATAATCGTTTCCACATTAACGGTCGGAGAGAAAATAAATTCCGCTCCCGCCATAATGACCGCACGGGCGGTTTCCGGGTCCAGCACTGTGCCGGCTCCGACAATGATACCGTCCCCAAATGTTTCTTTTACTCCTTCGATCACAGAACACACTTTAGGCGTATCGGCTGTGATTTCAAGCGAGACAATCCCGCCTTCTTGCAGCGCCCGTGCAATTGGTATCACTTGTTCCGGCTGGGCGCTGCGAATCACTGCGACCAGCTTAGCTTCTTTTAATCGTTCAAGCTGATTCATGTATGTTTCTCCTTTCTACCTTGTTACATCATCCGATCCGCCATTCATAAAAGAAAACAGGTCCGCTCGATTTGGCAGCCCTTCGACATCTCCATTTACCATGGTCACTATTGCACCCATTGCATTGCCGCGCCTGGCCGCTTCCTCAACCGACAGTCCATCCAATAAAGCTGATAAAACGCCGGCCGCAAACGCGTCACCTGCACCGATCGGATCGATCACCCTCTCCACATAAAACCCGGAAACATGCTCCACTGCTTTTCCTCTTTGCGATACAAGACATCCTTCTTTTCCGACTTTCATCAGGACAATGTCTGCACCGAGATCATGAAATGCTTTTACATAAGCGGCTCTATCTTTTTTGCCAAATAAAAATTCAGCCTCCGCTTCACCCGGCAGCACAATATCGCTTTCTGCTATATACCGTTTGATCAGCCGGCGTGCTTCTTCTTCACTTTTCCAGATTTTCAGACGCACATTTGGATCAAACACAATCTTTACCCCGTTCGCTTTCGCCAGCCGAATCGCTTTGTCCATGACAGACTGGCACGATTCACCAAGAGCCGGTGTAATGCCGGTTATATGTAGATAAGCGGCTCCTTTAATCGCTTCTTCCTTTATATGATCCGCCGTCAGCTGGCTGGCAGCGGAATCTTTCCGATAGTAATAAACGCGCGTATCATTCGGACGGCGAAATTCTTTAAAAAACACACCGGTTGGCGCTCGCTCATCGCGTGTAACATACGATACGTCCACACCTTCCCCGCGAATAAAAATCTCCATTGCATCACCAAATTCGTCCTCACCTAATCGGCTGATCCAGCGCGCTTTATGGCCAAGGCGGCTTAATCCGATGGCAACATTGGATTCCGCACCAGCAAACTTCATAGAAAAAGAATGAGCATGGCGCAGCTGGCCGTGCTCATTTGGTGAAAATAGAGTCATCGTTTCGCCCACGGTTACAACATCCATGTTTATCCTCTTCTTTCTCGTTTATGATCTTCCTCGCACATGATTGGACAGCGTGCCAATTTTTTCGATTGTTACGTCCATTTGATCTCCGTCCTTCAGCCACACTTTTGGGCTGCGACCCATTCCGACGCCCGGCGGTGTTCCAGTCGCGATTAAGTCTCCCGGCTTCAGCGTCATAGATTGCGATAAGAAGGAAACGATTTGTGGAACCGTAAAAATCAAATTGCTCGTATTGGAATCCTGCATCGTTTCGCCATTCAATGTCAGTGAAATAGCTAGATCGTGTGGATTGCCGATTTCGTCACGTGTCACCACATACGGTCCGCTGTTTTGCCTCGTGCCCACTGTCCATCTGCAAACTGCAGGTCTCTGGCACTCACATCATTCATGATCGTATAGCCAAAAACGAATTCTTCTGCTTCTTCCTCTGAGACATGTTTTGCTTCTTTGCCGATTATGATAGCCAGCTCCGCTTCAAAATCGACTTCGTTTGAATTAATGGGTATTTCTACAGCGGTGTTATGACCGGTTAACGCATTCGCGTATTTCGAGAAAATAACCGGAGATTTCGGCGGCTCCATACCTGTTTCATGGCAGTGGTCAATATAGTTCAAGCCGACACAAATGATTTTTTCCGGTGAAGCGATTGGTACGTCAATCTCAATATTCTCTAAAGAAAAAGACGGCTGTCCATCAAGAGAAGGAACTGTGCTCCCCCGCTGGATAAATGTTTTGATGCAGGGTGGATACGTTTCAGGATCTATTACCGTTAGGCTGCTAATGTGATCACCCCGGACAACGCCGAGGTGATGTTTTTCTTCCGCTGAAAACAGGGCTAATTTCATTCTTCTTTTCCGCCTTTCTTACGTAAGCGCATAAGGCGTTTGTTCGCCTTTTAAAACTTGCACAATATTTTTCGCTGCTTTTTGGCGTAGTTCCACCATTGCTTCTTCTGAATACCAGGCACTGTGCGGTGTAATGATGACGTTATCCATTTGAAGAAGCGGGCTTGTTTTGCTGACTGGCTCTTCTTCTGTTACATCGAGTGCAGCCCCGGCGATCATACCCTGTTCAAGTGCATCAATGAGCGCTTTTTCATCAATAATTGGACCACGGGCTGTGTTAATGATTACGGCATTTTTCTTCATTTGACTAAACCGTTCGGCGTTCAGTAAATGATGGGTTTCTTTAATAAGCGGAACGTGAACAGACAAGTAATCTGACCCTTTGATGATTTCATCCAGTTCCATTTTTCGAACGCCGGCCGCTGCCATCTCTTCGGCTGACACAAATGGATCATAGGCGGCAGTTTGGAACCCCAGCGGTTTTACCTTTTCAATAAAGCGGCGTGGAATTCGGCCGAAGCCGAGTACGCCGACGGTTTGTTTATCAAAACGGTGGATCGGCACGCACGCTTTAAAATCCCAATTTCCCTGCTTGACCTCATTGTTTAATAGAGTCACTTTTCGAGCCCATGAGAGCAGCAAGGCGAGTGCATGATTCGATACCTCTTCCATTCCGTAATCCGGCACATTGGCCACGGTAATGTTTTTTGCCTGAGCAGCGTTGATATCAATCGTGTTCACACCGACACCGTATCGGGAAATGACTTTTGTTTTTTCAAGAGAGTCGATTACACGTTTTGAAATAGGTGCGTATTGGTTTAAAAGAGCATCCGCGTCTTTCGCGTGTTCGACCACATCTTCTTCTGTTTTGCATTGTTTTTTAATAAATTGGATGTCGAGACCGCTTTCATTGAAAACCTGCTCTTCGTACTCAAGATGGGCAAATTCATAATCCGTCAGCAATACTTTAAAAGTCATGTGATTCCGCTCCTTTTCTTAGTTCATGGGTGCTTCTTTTACGATTTTGGCGATGCCAAGCCCCTCGGCTCCAAGCTTTGACGTTTTGGCATCCGGGTAGTACCGTTCAATCATTTGGATGCCGATTGATGCGCGGCGCACACGCTCCTGGGTAAGAGAGATATTCGTGCTTTCCCACTGCTTTCCTGACGGATATACATCAGGATGGTTGCGCAAACCGAATTTAATGTAAACCGGCGCGAGCACCCGGATGATTTCCGGAATTTCATAGTAACGGAGGAAGCCGCCAAAATTGTCCGGCACTTCTACATATAAATCAATGGGAATATCGATGGCCTGACGGATCGCTGCGAGCTTTGACAGCGTTAACCCGGTCGGTACGTTGTATGTATCCGCTCCGATGTCCTGCATAAGCCGCACTGACACAGGGTTGGCCGATCCCATTTGAACCGACACTTTCACCACAAAATCCTCCGGCAGCTGCCCTTGTTTTTTCATTTCTTTCGTCAGGAGCAAAAGTCCTTCATCGGCAACAAGTGCTCCGCGAAGGCCGAGTGCCGCACCGCGCTTTAAGTCTTCCATCGCGTATACAAGCTGGTTTGCTCCTTCATGGCGAAGTGCCTGCGCTTTTCCGGCGGCAGTAAGCGGCCCTGCACTAATATCCCATGTTCCGCGCGGACCGACAAACAGGCTTAACTCAATGCCGCGTTCCGCTGTCAGCTCGCACATTTCCTTGATTTCTTCATCGGTTTGCAGCATAATACCGCTCCCCTGCGAAATGCGGTGAATGGTCAAGCCAAGACGGTCAATTTCCGCCAGCGTCGCTTTTAATGCTTCCGGCCCTTCGACACTTGGAAGCTCAATTCGGTATTGCGCACCGTCTGGAAAGGTTTTGGTGGATGTTGGCAGTTCACCTGGATCGGACGATGGATAGCCTAAGCTCTCTAAAAATTCGCGTGTTTCTTTCATAATTAAACCCCTTCTTTCTCGTTTATTGTATTTAAAATAGCAGCTGTTTTTTTCGTTAAATCATCTGGATACACATCAAACGGAGCGCGGTGTCCGGCCGGCTGGTCAAACCAGCGCTGATGAACGGCTTCTTTCATGGCTGTAAAAAACGTCGGACAGACGGCATAGATGTCCATAAATTGTGACAGACGCCGATGCTGGCGTTCTGCTTCATGCAGCTCACCCTGCTGATAAGCATCGTATAACTCAACAGAAACCTCCGGCATAAAAACAGCGCTTCCATTAATGCTTCCATCTGCGCCGATCATTTGGCCTGGAAGCATGTGATCATCAAAAGCGGTGAAGACGAGAAAATCAGGCCGAATTTTTTTCACAGAAGCAATGACCTGCCGGATATGACCGAAATCGCTGATCGTTTCTTTAATTCCGGCAATGTTTTGGTACGCTGCCGCAAGTTTTTGAATAAGCTCGACGGATAACGTTTGGCCGGTCAGCATTGGAATATTGTAAAGAAAAACAGGCAGGCTCGTTTCGGATGCTAAAGCAGAAAAAAACCGGTATAGCTGCTCTTCCGACAACTTCCAATAGTACGGGCTGACCGCAAGCACCCCGTCTGCTCCCTGCTCCTCGGCATAACGAGTCAGTTCAATCACTTCTTTTAATGCTGAGTCGCCGACTCCGACCATCACCGGCACGCGTCCATTAATGTGCTTGATCATCTCGCGCACATACAGCTTTCTCTCTTCAATCGTCAGAGAAGAAAACTCTCCAGAGCTTCCCATCAAAAGAAGTCCATCTACATTCCGTGACAAAAGCTCCTCCAAATAGCGCTTATTCAAAGGAATATCTAAATTTCCCGCTTCATCAAACAGCGTGACAACCGGCGGTATAATGCCATGAAAAGTCATTTTGCTCCTCCTTACCATTCCGCTATGCTGCCATCTTCATGGCGCCAGATCGGATTTTTCCAGTCGTGGCCGATTTTTGCGGCTTCTTTTACTTTCTCTTCATTAATATGAATGCCAAGACCCGGTTCATCTGAGATGCTGACATATCCGTCTTCATAATGAAAAACGTCCGGATTGGTTATATAGTCTAAGATGTCCATGCCCTCGTTGTAATGAATACCGAGGCTTTGCTCTTGAATAATAAAATTCGGCGTCGAGGCGTCCAAATGAATAGAAGAGGCAAGTGTCATTGGACCAAGCGGACAATGCGGCGCAACCGCCACATCGTACGCTTCTGCCATCGCCGCAATCTTTTTCCCTTCTAAAATACCGCCTGTATGAGATAAATCCGGCTGAATAATATCGACATATCCATCCTGGAGCAGCTGCTTAAAACCCCATCTCGTATACATACGCTCACCTGTCGCAATTGGGCATGTTGTATGAAGCGCAATGTCGCGAAGTGCTTCATTGTTTTCCGGCAGCACCGGCTCCTCTATAAACATAGGACGGTATGGTTCCAGCTCTTTCACAAGGGTTTTCGCCATCGTTTTATGGATACGGCCGTGAAAATCAACACCGATGCCAAAGTCTTTGCCAAGCGCTTCGCGAATCGACGCGACTCGCTCGATCACTTTTTCCACCTTAGAAAAACTGTCGATGTAATTCATTTCTTCGGAAGCATTCATTTTCACAGCTTGAAACCCTTGCTTTTGCTTTTCAATCGCCGCTGCCGCAACGTCTGCCGGCCGGTCACCGCCGATCCATGAATAGACTTTGATTTTTTGACGCGCTTTACCGCCAAGCATTTCATACACAGGGATGTTGTAATATTTCCCTTTAATGTCCCAAAGCGCCTGCTCAATACCTGAGATGGCACTCATTAAGATGGGGCCGCCGCGATAAAAACCGCCGCGGTACATCGTCTGCCATAAATCTTCAATTTCATTCGGATTGCGGCCGATCAGCAGGCTTGAGAGCTCTTCCACCGCTGCTCTGACCGTTTCCGCACGTCCCTCTACAACAGGCTCTCCCCAGCCGGAGATTCCTTCATCCGTTTCTATTTTTAAAAACAGCCATCTTGGCGGCACTTTATATAATGAAAGGTTTGTAATTTTCATTGCGCATCTCCTTCATCGGGAAAGTGGATTACGATCCTTTGATGAACACGGTTTTTATCGCGGTAAAAAATTCTTTCGCTGCTTCACCCTGCTCACGTGACCCTGAGCTTGACGCTTTCATGCCGCCAAATGGTGCCTGAAGCTCCACACCAGCGCTTTCTGCATTAATACGCACCAGGCCTGCTTCGATTTCATCAATAAATTCAAGGAGAGAGCCGATATTTGATGTGAAAATAGAAGCACTCAACCCGTATTTTGTATCGTTCGCCATTTCAATAGCTTCTTCAAGATCAGCTGCTTTAATAAGGGCAACGACTGGTCCAAAGATCTCTTCCTGTGCAATCGCCATATCTGTTGTTACATTTTCGAAAATGGCCGGTGTCACAAAAAATCCATTATCATATTCACCGCCTGTCAGCACTTCACCGCCGTGAATCAATGTGGCTCCTTCCTGCCGGCCTTTTTCGATGCTTTCTGTTACTGTATTAAACTGGCTTTCACTTGCACACGGTCCCATCCAGATCCCTTCTTGCAGGCCATTTCCCACTGTAATTTTTTCAGTGGCTGCCACAAGCTTTTCTTTGAATTCATCGTAGACTGCTTCTTCTACAATCACACGGCTTGATGCTGTGCATTTCTGGCCCGAAGAACGGAAACCGCCGCTGATCACAGCTTCTACTGCCTGATCGATGTTAGCGTCTTTTGTCACGATAACCGGGTTTTTCCCGCCCATTTCAAGCTGGAACTTAATGCCGCGGGCGGCCGCTGATTTGGCCACGTTCTGTCCGACATTTTCTGAACCTGTAAACGTGATGGCATTTAAAAGAGGATGGTCAATCAGCCCCTGCCCAATTACCGAACCCGAACCGGTAATAAAATTAAAAACACCTTCAGGCAATCCTGCCTCCACAAAGCACTCGGCAACTTTCGCTGCTGTTACAGCGCCTTCTGTCGCCGGCTTCCAGACAATTGTATTTCCATAAACAAGAGCCGGGGCAAATTTCCAAATCGGAATGGCGACTGGGAAGTTCCAAGGTGTAATTACTCCAACCACACCGAGCGGCGTACGCTTTGTAAACATAAGCGCATCTTTATCTGATGAAGGAATAACATCTCCTTCTTTTCTCATTCCTTCGCCCGCATAATAACGCAAAATCGCTATGCCGCGCGCTGTTTCTCCTTTTGCTTCTGGAAGGGTTTTACCCATTTCACGTGTCATTGTTTCCGCAATATGATCCAGGTTTTCTTCTAAAATATTGGCAGCTTTAAATAAAAACTGTCCGCGCGCTGCCTGGCCGATCCGGCGCCATGCTTTTTTTGCTTTGTGCGCTGCTTCAACAGCTTTGTTCAAGTCTTCTTCCGTTGACTTTTGCACGAGCCCTACAACCTCTTTTGTTGCCGGATTAATGCTTTCAATCGTTTCATCAGAAGAACCAGCTGTCCATTCATTATTAATAAAGTTTTGATAGGTTTTCGTTTCAAATGTAGTGAGTGTCATCGTTTCGCTCTCCTTTGAGTTAAAATGTTGGTCCAATGCGCCAAATACCGAAATCATGCTGCTTCAGGATTTCTGACTTTGTCAGCTTTCCATTTGATACAGCTTGAATTTCATCCATAATCCGTGTGCCCACCTGGGCGACAGTTTCTTGTCCATCTACAATCGTGCCGGCATTTAAATCCATATTTTCATTCATTCGTTCAAACATAGGAGTATTGGTTGAAATTTTAATAACCGGAGCAATAGGCGAGCCGGTTGGGGTACCGCGCCCGCTCGTAAACAACACAACTTGGGCACCGCCTGCCACCATTCCAGTCAGCTGCTCGATGTCATGGCCTGGTGTATCCATCCAGACAAGTCCTTTTTTCGTCGGCTGCTGTGCATAATCAATGACTTCCTCCAGCCTTGTAGTGCCTGATTTTGTCGAGGCACCCAGTGACTTTTCTTCTAAAGAGCTGAGGCCGCCTTCAATGTTGCCGGGACTTGGATTTCCTGTACGAATGTCTACCCCCATTTCAATAGAACGGTTTTCCATCATTTTAATGACGGCATACGCTTTTTGCGCTACCTGGTCATTCGCTGCCCGATTTGCGAGCAAATGCTCCGCACCGATTAACTCTGTCGTTTCTGCCAGGATGGCCGTGCCGCCCTGCTCTACAATCATATCGCTCGTGCGGCCGACAGCCGGATTCGCTGAAAGACCCGAGCATGCATCTGAGCCTCCGCATTCTGTTCCGATTATCAGCTCACTGAAATCGCACAGTTCACGCTGGACCATAGAGGCATCCTGTACCATCTTCACCGCAATTTTGGCGACTTCCGCAATCGTTTGAAGTGTGCCGCCATGCTCCTGGATCGAAACCGTTTGGACCGGCTTGCCGCATTTTGCAATTTCATCGCCAATCCGGTGAGCCTGATGGGTTTCGCAGCCAAGTCCAAGCACAATGACACCGTATACATTTGGGTTCATGCCCATGCCCGCATACGTTCTAGCTGTTTGATCGTAGTCGGTTCCCACCTGTGCGCAGCCATGCTGATGGATAAAAGTCACGGTTCCGCTGACAAGTTCCGTTACACGCTGAGCGGTCTGTGTTGCGCATGTAATCGTCGGTAAAATGAGTACATGATTGCGGACACCGACGCGCCCATCTGGACGCCGGTATCCCCAAAACTGCATTTTTTCAGTTGGCAATTTTGTCACCTCTTCCCCGTTTTCCTTCCAAGTTGTGTACGTGAACATGGGCGCCTGCCGGAATATCGGTCACGGCTGCTCCGATGACTTCTCCGTATTTAATAATGTCCTCTCCCTGCCGGATTGGTTTGACCGCAAATTTATGGCCAAACCGGATCGGCTCTGTAAGAGTCAGGGAGCGTTCTTCGCCATCCACCTTCACGGTTACCTCTGTATGGGCAGGGATCTCATCGAGCGCAACTGCCACACTGTCTTTGCTGCTCAAATATAATGTTTTATATCCGCTCATGCCGACACCTCTTTAGTTTACTTGGACCGCTGTTTCACTTTGCTTCACCGGGTTGATCAAAACGCCGATACCTGGAATTTCAATTTCGATTTGATCCCGGTCCTGCAGCGTAAATTCATTTGGCGGCACCACACATGTGCCTGTCAAAAGAACCGTTCCATCGAATACCTCGTTATCCCGCACTAAATATTGAACGAGTTCATCCAAGGTTCTCTTCAGCTGGTTTACATATGCAGAGCCTTCAAATACTTTTTCTTCATTTCTGAAAATTCTGCAAATAATTTGTAATTCATATGGATCTTTCACGGCTTCTTTTAATAAAATCGCCGGTCCGATGGAGCAGGAATTTTTCCACATTTTTGCTTGCGGCAAATAAAGCGGATTTTCTCCTTCTATGTCACGGCAGCTCATATCATTGCCGACCGTATAGCCGAGTACGTTTCCTTCTTTATCGAGTACCAGGCCCAGCTCCGGCTCCGGGATCTGCCAATTAGAATCTGAACGAAGGTACACTGGATCGTTCGGTCCGACTGTACGGGCAGCCGTTGATTTGAAAAAAATCTCCGGCCGCTCTGCATCATACACTTTGTCGTAAAACGTTTCGCGGTCAAGCTTTCCTTGTGTCGCTTCGTAATTGCGTGCTTCTTTGCTTTTTTTGTATGTGACACCCGAAGCCCATACTTCCGGGGCATCGATTGGTGTGGTCAGAACGAGTGAATCGATTGCTTTTCCTTCTCCTTCCAGGCTCGACTGTTTTACAATATCAAATACTGTTTTATTATTTGAACGAGCAGTGGCCACAAGTGCCATAAAGTCTGCGTATGGCAAATCCACTGCTTGGTTTTCTTCGGTCACAACAGCCAGCTGTTTTTGGTTTCCATTCATATAGCGAATAACTCTCATTGTTATATCCTCCTATGTGATGAACCATCACTGTTTATATTTTTTGATATTCATAGCCAAGCGCTTGAGAAATTTTTGAGGCACATCCTTTTAACATTTCCACATATCTTCTCTGCACTTCCTCTTTCATTTTGGAAGAAGGCATCGACATGGAAATAGCGGCAATGACTTTTCCTGAGTAATCTTTGACTGGAACCGCCATACAAAAGATCCCCGGCTCGTTTTCTTCATTGTCTACTGAATAACCAGCAATCCGGGCCTGCTCAATAACAGATAAAAATTCTTCTTTGGACCGGATCGATTTTTCCGTCGGTGTTGTATATTTATAGCCTTCAAGCAGCTGATTCAGCTCTTCGTCTGATTTTGTCGCAACAAGTGTTTTGCCGACTGCACTCGTGTGAAGCGGGACTCTCCGTCCGACTTTCGAGTATAGGACGGTTACGCCGCTGCCTTCTACTTTGTCAATATAAACGCCCTCTTGTCCGTCCAGTACCACGAGATGAACCGCCAAATTTGTTGCTTCTGAAAGTTCTTCCAGATGCTTTCTGGCAACGTTTCTTACATCCAAGTGTCCAATGACTAAGCTGCCTCGCTCAAAAAGCTTTAAACCTAGCGAATACTTTCCTGTTTCATCATCCTGCTTAATATAGCGCTGTACTTGAAGCGTTTTCAGCAAGGAATGAACAGTGCTTTTATGCAGGTTCATTCTTTTGCTGATTTCTGTAATCGTTAACTCGCGATCGCGCTCGTCAAATAAATCCAATATTTTCAATGCTCTCTCCACTGACTGGATAATAGGCATCTTGCTCACTCCCGTTGTTGTTTGTTTTAGTTTACCGGATTTTTGACGAGCCCGCACTTTTTACTTCGCCGCTTGTGTTTGTTCAAACAGTAGAATATCTTTCTCGTAATCGTGAACTGCATCTTCCACTACTGCAAGAGGTACAACGCCGTTTGCGGCATCGGTATGGCCATACATTCGATTGCTGGCCGCGACCATTTTCTGTCTTACTTTCATGCGCTGTTTTCGCTCTGCCGCTAAGCTTGCCCGCTGCTGTTTTAGTTCTTCCTCAAATGAGTGGACAATTTCACCTTGTAACAGCTTGTCCACCTGCACAAAGTCAATGCGTCTTTTGCGAAGCTGCAGATGAACCATATCACCCGTTTGCAAAAGGCCAATCCCGCCGCCTTCATATGCTTCAGGTGTCATATGCCCAATCGCTGCTCCATAGGTTACACCTGAATACCTGCCGTCACTTATAATAGTAGCCAGTTTTTTCATGACGCGGTTTGCATTGATGTGCTGCATTGGCGTAAACATTTCCGGCATCCCGAATGCGACTGGTCCCTGCCCGGCAATAATAACGCTGATTTTTAAGATTCCTTCCTCTGCCATATAATCAAACAGCTCGTCATATGGCTTGTTTTGATGATCCTGCCAATTTTCTTTGCTGTTATACTTCAAGGAAGCAATCAGCCGATCATGAGCGAATAACTGCTGGTCGCGGATGGTAGACAGAAGCTGTGTATCAAGCAGGCTTTTATTTGCATCATCCTCGTTTTCATAGTAGAGCACAAAAGCGAGCTTATCATCAAACAAATCTAGCTGTGGCGTTGACATTCCGCTGATCTTTACAACGGCGCTCTCAAAGAAGTTGCCTTGCAGCACATCCACCCCGCTGAAGCTGCGGCGCGGTGTCGACAAAATGACCGGGTTTTCTTTTACATTGGCTGCCTGCAGACTGCGGGTTATCACCAGCCGCTCCCGCCACGTTTTGGCGGCGACAGTCGGGGCATCCTGATCCATCGGCACACCATGCTCAAGCAATTCATAAAACAGTGTTTCCATTCCTCTGCTTGTCCCGCTGCAGCACTGCATAGCGAGTGAGTAAATGTCCCGCCCTTCTGTCAGGCTGTAATCAAACAAATCAGGAATCGGATGCTCATGATGAATGCGATCTACATCCCAGAGGCTGAACTTATAGCCCGCATACAGCATGCCTGCAACCATATGCATCATTAAGTTTGTTGAGCCGCCCGAAGCGCTGTGAATGCGGATCGCATTTTTTATGTTGGTACCGACAATGTTGGCTACGCCATATTCTTCTTTGTTAATCATATGGGCAAAACTGTCGAGAACCGAGTTAATTTGGCGCTGCGTCGGCGGATCGGTTAACAATTCTACTGCTGGATGAACAAGGCCCAATCCTGCTACTAAGTGCCGTGAGCTGTTGCCTGTTCCGTTAAAAGCACACACACCGCCCTGCCCATCACATGTTGCGACCGCGAGCCGCATTTCAAAATATTTATGCTGCTCTTTCGTTAAAATTCCCCGTTCATACGCCCGCTCGAATACACCTTGAAAAGCCGTATTGGACGAGCATTGTAAAATATAAGCCATTGTATCGCGCAAATCGAGCGCTACATCTGCTGCTCCTTCTTTTTCCGCTTTTTGGGCCAGTGCTTCAAGTTCTTCAATTACATCATCTGGTATGGACCCGCCTTCTAATACGTGAGCTGGTGCAAAAGTTGCAAAAAATGGGGCTTCTCCACGCTCACGGCGGACACGGTCGACGTGGGCTAATGCACTGACCACTCCAAGCGGCTGCTTATCACACCCCTGGATCACAAATGCGCCATGATAACTGTGGGCTTCAAGCTGATTGACAACCATCTGGGCAACCGCGTTCCGGCTTTGCAGAGAATAACTCATCCCTTGATTGCTTTGAGCTGTTCCATCACACATAACCGGTGTTGAAAAATAAAATGGCACACCGCCGTTTTGCCAAATCCGAATCGCCGCTCTCGCTGATGTTTGATAATCCATAATATGAGCCGGGTGATCAGACGAACCGCCAATAATCGCGATGCGCGGAGCATTTTTTTCTAAACGCATATAAATTTCTTCCAGCGTCCAGTCCGGTTTTCCTCCCTCATATGTAGAACCAAGCACTTGCTTTGACCGGTCAAGCAGCCCGGCGACTGTAATCGGTTCGTTTGCTTTTCCCTGCACATTATCCCGATACGGGTTAATGTCATTCTCAATCAATGGATATAAGTGGGTCATACGTGTGCTCCTCCTTTTTTAAAGTGAAAGCGGCTCTAACGATGAGATGATTTCCAGGTTTGGATTTTGTTCCGCTTCCTCAATCATGCTTTCTGAAATCCATATTTCACCGATTTCTAACGTATTTTGAATCCGGACAAGCCGCACTTTCGATAAATCAAAGGCATTGCAGGTTTTGATCGCTGCTTTCACTGCCAGCTCTTTCGTTGCTAACACCATAGGCAGCTTAATTACTTCAATAACAGTACTGGTAAGAGCATTGGCATAACCTTTTTCCCAGGTAATTTGGTCGACGACTTCTTTCGTTGTCATATGGGCCATCCCGATCCCATTGGCATTGCCATGCGTTTTATCGGTCAATCCGAGAACGACAGTACGTGCTATATCGGGTCCTCCTGATGCATATGGCGTGGCAAAATTGCCGGTAATATTCGGATCCATACCGTCACCTGAAATGTCTTTGCCAAGCTCATTTACTATGAGCACATCAAACTTGTCAAAATGAATTTTCGGCATAAGTGATTTGGCTTCCATCAGCAAATCCGGCTCTGCTTGTTCCAAATCTTCCGCCGGTACTGCGACGATTTTGGCCGGCCTGTCATAAGCATTTTCCAATGTGGCTAAACCGAAAATGATCGGTGCTTTTGACAAGGAGATTTTCGCCATTTCCGGAACATGCTCAGCCATGTATTTAAAGCTGTATGCATGTGCGGCTTCAGCTCCTTTTTGTTTGCCGAGACCGATTGTGATCATTTTCATTAAGCCGCTTTCCACAGGCCCGCGAAAAGCAGTATGCGGCTTGATTCTGTTGATCACGATAATCTTGTCCGCTTCAAAAGCAAGCTTGTCCATATAAACAGGAAGTCCATTCGGCAATTCGCCAAGCTTTTCTACTTCCATCGAAGATTCTATAGGTGCTCCAACCGCTGCTTCTGTAACCCCTAATTGAAGCAGCACATCCACTTGTCCTTCCGCTGTCGCTCCCCCGTGGCTCCCCATTGCGGGTACGATAAACGGCTCCCCGCCCGCTTTTTTCACAGTGGCTGCTGTTTCTCTGACGAGTATAGGAAGATCCGCGACACCTCTGCTGCCGACAGCAATGGCTACACGATCTCCTTTTGAAATCCTTGATAAAACATCCGCTTTCTTTATAGCTTCATGCACCTCACCCGCTGTATCAGCGAGTTCGGGTGCATGAAATTTCTGTCTTACTTTCACCATTTTTGGTAATTGGATGTCTCGTAAAAGCTCCGCAATAATATCCATTGTTTAATCTCCTTACTGAAGCGCTGGATTAATTGCCGCGCACTTTTTCAACTTCGGCCATCATTTCTTCTACAAGATCAGCACCAAACTTTTTCGCATATTCATCTGTTACCGGCTGAATGATTTCTTTCATTTTTTCCATTTCCTCTGGTGTTACCTCATTGATTTTCATTCCTTCTTCTTTTAAAGTTTTTAGTGCTTTTTCATTTTCTTTTTGATTCAATTCACGCTGATACTTGCCCGCTTCTTGTGCTGCCTCGCTCATAATCTTTTGTTCTTCTTCCGACAAGCCATCCCAGAACTTTTTGCTGACAAGGAAAACAAACGGTGTGTAAACGTGTTTTGTAATGCTCAAGTAGTCTTGTACTTCAAAGTACTTTTGTGTTTGGATCGTTGCGAGCGGATTTTCCTGGCCGTCTACAGTACCTGTTTCCAGCGCGGTAAACACTTCAGAGAAAGCCATCGGCGATGGATTCGCCCCTAATTTTGAAAAAGCATCTAAATGTACTTCATTTTGCATGGTACGGATTTTAAGGCCTTTAAAATCAGCAGCTGTTTCCACTGGGTGTTTGCTGTTTGTTAAATTTCGGAAGCCGTTTTCCCAGTAACCAAGACCAACTAAATCATGCCCCGGCAATTTATCTAAAAGCTTTTGGCCAACTGCACCGTCAAGGACTGCATACGCTTCTTCTTCACTATTAAAAACGAATGGGAAGTCATAAATGCCAAATTCCTTGATCGTTCCGACAAGCGGTGAAGTGGATGGTACCGTTACCTCCTGCATGCCGGCTTGAAGTGCTTCTGTCATTTTTTGATCATCACCGAGCGTAGCATCAAAAAAGTTTTGGACCTTCATTTTTCCGCCACTTTTTTCTTCAACCAGTTCTTTGAATTTGATCATTCCCTGTCCTTGTGGATGGGTTTCACTATTGCCAATTCCAGCTTTGATTGTTCTTACCTGAACGCCTTCTGTTGAAGCGCTTCCAGTTTTGGTTGTGCCGCCTCCATCATTCCCGCAGGCACCCAGTAGTAAAACTCCCGGCAGTACCACGCCAGCCGCTAAACGTTTCAGCCAAGTATTCATCCTCATTCCTCCTAATCTATTGTTCATACCGGTATCTAAACCCAATTCTCAGTTTCTCCCTCCTAGGATGTAAACCATTCAAGCGGAACCAGCACCAATGAAGGGAACAAAATTAATAAAATTAAGATAATGACTTCTACAAGCAGGAAAGGCCAGATGCCCTTCATCAAATCTTCCAAGCTTATTTTACTTACTCCGCACATCACATTTAAGACCGTTCCAACCGGCGGTGTAAGCAGTCCAATCGCGTTGTTCAAAATGAACAGGACACCAAAGTAAACAGGATCAATACCTGCTGCATCAATAATCGGCATTAAAACAGGTGTTAAAATTAGAATGGTTGGTGTCATATCCATCGCTGTTCCGACCACGATCACCAGCAGGTTAATCATCACTAGTAGAAGGAGCGGCTTATCCAAGAACGGTTCTAACATTCCAATAACCTCTCCTGGTAGATTAGCTACTGTAATCAGCCAGGATGAAACGAGGGCGGCTGCCACTAGAAACATGACGACACTTGTCATCTTGCTTGCCTGAACAAATACATTGAATAAGTCTTTCACTTTCAGTTCGCGGTATACAACAAGACCGACAAATAAGGCATACACAGCAGCTACGACCGCCGCTTCTGTCGGTGTAAAGACGCCAAACTTCAATCCTGCAATGATAATAACTGGAAGGAACAGAGCCCAGATTCCATGGCGGAGTGCTGCAAGCATCTCTTTGGCCGATGCGCGGGGCTGCACCTCTACCTTATCCTTGCGGGCAACAATGGCCCATGTAATCACCAGGCCGATAGCCATCAATATGCCCGGCACAATTCCCGCCATAAAAAGCTGGGTAATCGACACACCGCTTGCTACACCAAAAATGATAAAACCGATACTTGGCGGAATCACCGGAGCAATAATTCCTCCTGTAGCAATCAGCCCGCTCGAACGATTCACGTCATAGCCGGCTTTAGCCATAATGGGAATTAAGACAGCACCGAGGGCAGCTGTGTCGGCTACAGCCGAACCAGAGATACTGGCAAATAATAAAGCCGCAATGATAGCTACATAGCCAAGGCCTCCTCGAATGTGGCCAACCAATGTCATAGCCATTTCAACGATCCGCCGCGACAGTCCTCCTTGATTCATTAACTCTCCCGCCAGCATAAAAAACGGAATCGCCATAAGAGGAAAGTTATCTGCACCGCTGATGAGGTTCTGCGCGATAATCTGGCTGTCAAAAATACCAAGGGCGTACATTAAGATAACGCTGCTTACGAGCAAGGCAAAGGCAATCGGCATTCCTAATGCCATTGCACCGAGTAAAGATCCGACAAATACACCGATCATGCCTTCTTCTCCTCCTTGCTTGCCATGATGTCGTCTGCCATAAATTCATCTTCATGAAGAGAAATTAATTCTTCTGAATCGCTGATCTTAACTAAATCCTCGTCTTTGATTTTGTTAAAAATCACTCCATACAAGTTATAAATCGTCATGAGTCCCATAGAAATGCTGACTAAAATGCCTGTCCCATATATAAAAGCCAGCGGCAGGCCCGTAGCTGGCGCCTTACTGTCAATGTTAATCATCGTCATCTTCCAGCTGCCATCTAGGACAAGGAAAAGGACGGCTAATATCAGTAAATCGCTGATCACAAGTACAACTCTTTTCATCTTATTAGGAAGCCGCTTAATCAGCATATCCACGCCTAAATGTTCTTTGTTTTTAAAGGCGCCAATGGCACCGAGAAACGTCAGCCAAATAAAAAGGTACCGCGACATTTCTTCTGACCAGGTAATACCCGAATTGAAAAGGTAGCGAAGAACTACGTTACCGAATACGAGAACGACCATCACTGCTAGAGCAAGAGCCATGATAATGTTCAAAGTGTTTTCTAGGGACCTCGATAGTTTATTCATCCTATTTCTTCACTCTCCTTATTAAAGCACTTACTTACTCTGCTTTAATTTTTTCAACCAGCTCTTCTGCCCACTCATTTTCTTTGAAAACATCATCGTATACAGGCTTCGCTGCTTCTTCCATTTCTTTTACAAACTTTTCATCTGGTGTTGTGAATTTTATGCCATTTTCCTCAAGGAACGTTTTATCTTCTTCATAGCTTTTTTCCAGCAAGTCAAACTCATATTCAGCAGCTTCGTTGGCAGCATTTTGAATAATATCCTGCTGTTCTTTTGTTAATCCATTAAAGAATTTAGTGTTAACAATATAAATATTTGGGCTGAACATATGCTTTGATTCCAGTACATCTGTTTGAACTTCGTAGTATGCTGAATTTCTCAAAGTAGCGATTGGATTGTCTTGAGCATCTACTACATTTTGTTCAAGTGCTGTAAATACTTCAGAAATAGGTAATGGACTTACGTTTGCCCCAAGCGATTCACCTAGTTTAATATAGTTTGGAATGTTCGGCATTCTGAGACGGAGTCCGTCAAAATCTTCCATGCTTTCGATCGTGCGGTTGCTTGAGAACATTCTAAATCCATTTGCACTCCATGCAAGTGGAGTAACTCCATGTTTCGGTTCTAAATCAGCGGTTATTTCTTCACCGATCGGACCATTTAATACATTCTTTACATGCTCGAAGTCTCTAAATAAAAACGGCCATTCAGGAACACCCATCTTTGGAATATCTGCCTGCATAATTAAGCCTGGAATGCCCATTTCGATCGTTCCGTTTCGAACACCATCATAAAATTCTTTTTCAGCTCCCAGCGTACTGTTTGCGTAAATCTGTACTTTTAATTGACCTCCACTCTCTTCTTCTACCATCGTTTTAAATTTTTCTTTTAATGCGATATTTTGTGGATGGTCTTCTGCAAAGTAGTTAGCCACTTTAATAGTTTTTGTCTGGCCTCCTCCTGAAGCAGCTTCTTCGGAACCGTTACATCCTGCAAGAATCATTGCACTTGTCACAGAAGCAGCTAGCACACCAAGAAACGTTTTTTTCATTTTGTCCTCCCTGTATTGGCTTATTTTTTTATTATTAGAATCTTCAGTTGCATATAGTTTTATAATATAAAACTATGTTCTCGAATTTATCGAGAAAAAAAGGCCGCCTCCTCCTTTACCCCCAACTGATTATGAAGCGCTTACATACAGACTGTAAAAATAACTTGAAAAGAAATGACCTCAAGTTTGTTTTACATTATAGAACAGTGTTTTATAATTCATAACTTATAACTGATTATAACCACCTCATTTAATGAGTGTCAACACATTTTTTACACTATTCTGAGAACTTATTTTTAAGCTTTTTTATAAAGGACTTTGCTGCCTCTAAGATGAGTACTCCACTCCTTTTTTTGCTTGGGATCTATTAAAGCGCCTGGTCGTCTCTTCTTTAAAAATAGGAACTGCTTTGGCTCAATTTACTCTCTAAATGCTTCCAGACTTCCGTATACACATCTTTTAATGGCACTTTCCATTTCACAGCAATCGCTTTACAATCCTCATACTCTGGAGCACGCTGCACAATGTCCCCATCCATAAGGCCATATTTAACCGTAACCAGTCCCCATTTCGTTTCCAGCTGGATAAACTGCCTTTCCAGACGGTGGACAGTAAGCGGATAATAACGAACGCCAAGAGTCGTCGTTTCACGAAATAAAATAGCTTCCATTTCAGGAGCCGCCTGGGCAGCACAAAGAACTTGAAGAAGCACACCAGGACGGTTTTTCTTCATGTAAATCGGTGTGTAAAATACATCGTTGGCGCCTGCTTCCAATAATACATCCATAATATAGCCGAGCCATTCTCCTGATATGTCATCTAAGTTAACTTCCATTTTGATCATACCGCTGTCTTTATGCTCTTGATTCGGCGGACGATGACTATTCATACTTGTTCATTCCTTTCCAATAACTACTCTCAACACATTTGGACGGTCTTTAAATGTTTTCGTACCGGCACCATAGCCGATTCTTTCAACCGTCATAGATGGCATTGTGCCAAATGAGTCAGCTAATACAGCCGCAATTGCTGCGCCAGTCGGTGTTGCAAGCTCGCCTTTAACCGCTGTCCGTGCAATAGGGACACCTCTTAAAATTTCCAGTGTTGCGGGTGCGGGAACCGGATATGTCCCATGATCAATGTGAATATGGCCGCTTCCAGTTGGGATCGGAGAACAATAAATCTTGGTGATGCCAAGCTGATCAATTAAAATGGCTGCCCCAACGATGTCGATAATAGAATCAACAGCGCCCACCTCATGAAAATGGACATGATCAAGCGGCAGACCATGAATTTTTCCTTCTGCTTCGCCAATCTTTTTAAAAATGGACAGAGCTGTATCTGTAACCGCTTTGTTGAATCCGGCTGCTTCAATCATTTCAGCGATTTGTTTATACGCACGGTGGTGATGGTCATGCGAATGACTATGACTGTGGTCATGATCATCATGTGAGTGACTATGGCTATGACTGTGATCATGATGGTCATGTGCATGGCTATGGCTGTGGCTGTGGCTGTGATCATGATGGTCATGTGCATGGCTATGGCTGTGGCCGTGATCATGATGACTATTCTTTTCTTCTTGATTCAGCTCTACATCAAATTTAACAGCGGTAATGCCATTTTTGTTTACAGTTTTTTTTGAAAGTGTATATTCACCTTCCATGTTCAGTTTTTTTAGTTCTTCCTCCATTTGAGCAAAATCGGCGCCAGCATCTAAAAGAGCACCAATAACCATATCGCCGCTAATCCCTGAAAAACAGTCAAAGTATAATATTGTCATGTCGTTTCTCCTTTGTTATTATATGCAAGACGGTGAATGAGCACCGCGTTGTAAGCCGCTCCAAAACCATTATCGATATTTACCACACTTACTCCGGATGCACATGAATTTAGCATCGATAGCAGTGCAGATAACCCATTAAAGTTAGCTCCATATCCAATGCTGGTCGGCACAGCAATAATCGGGTTTTCAACAAGGCCGCCCAGCACACTTGGCAGTGCACCTTCCATGCCAGCAACACAAACCGAAACAGCTGCCTCGCGTATCTCGCTAATATGATCAAGCAGCCGGTGAAGTCCCGCCACGCCTACATCGTAAAAACGGCGCACTGGTACACCGAGCGTCTCTGCTGTAACCGCTGCTTCTTCTGCGACTGGCAGGTCTGACGTACCCGCACATATAATAGCGATAAAACCTTCCCCAGACGGCTTCTTCGTTACGAAGGACAATGTTCGAGCGATTTTGTTATACGATAGCTCCGGCAGTTCATTCAAAATAAACGCTGCTTTTCCCTCGGAAACACGCGTAGCAAGCACTTCATGACCGCGCCCTTTCAACGACTTGATAATCGCCAAAATCTGCTCAGCCGTTTTTCCTTCCCCAAAAATGATCTCCGGAACTCCCTGCCTTTTATGCCGGTGATGATCGATTTTTACAAAACCGAGATCTTCATAAGAAGCCAGCTTTTCTTTTGCTTCGGCAGCGGTTAATGTTCCGCTTTCCACACGCGCTAAAATATCATCAATCACGTTTTCCACCTGCTTTTGATTATGTATTTTGTTCTGGCCAAATCTATCGCTGCTGTTTGGATATCGAGCTTTATTATACGCTTTTCAGCCATTCCGTTTCTTCCTTCTTTAATGACAGATTCATACTGCCGCTCTTGTAGCCGGCGAGGTCAAGTGATACATATTTATAGCCAAATTGTTTCAGACGTTTATCAATTGCCGCATGGTATTCGAGTATAAGGGCAATATCGGCAGGCTCTACTTCGATCCGGGCAATCTCTCCATGTGTACGGACACGCACCTGGCGGATCGAAAGTGACTTCAAGTATGCTTCTGCTCTCTCTACTTTCGTTAATTTTTCTTTTGTAATTTCTTCACCATAAGCAATCCTTGAAGATAAGCAGGCGAAAGACGGCTTGTCCCAGGTTGGCAGATGAAACTGTTGTGACAAACGGCGAATTTCTTCCTTAAACAAATTAGCTTCCTGCAGCGGGCCGCGGATTCCTTTTTCTTTTGCTGCCTTCATACCCGGCCGAAATTCATTCATATCATCAGCGATGACCCCGTAAACAATGTTTTGAAAACCGCGATCCTCTAAAACCGGAATTAAGTGGTCAAACAAACTGCTTTTGCAAAAATAGCAGCGGCTTTGATTGTTTTCTGTGTAGCCTGGAATGGCGAGCTCTGATGTTTCAATAACAAGATGAGGCGCGCCAATTTGTGCAGCAAGTGCCTGTGCTTCTTTTAATTCACTCGATGGATACGTTTCTGAATCTGCTGTAACTGCGAGCACATTTTCTTTACCCAGTGTGTCGACTGCAGCTTTTAACAAGAAGGTACTGTCTACACCACCTGAAAAAGCGACAACGACTGATTGCATTTCCTGAAGAATTTCTTGCAGCTTTTTATATTTTTCTTCTGCCATCTTTGTTCATCCTTCCTCTTAAATTGTTATATTCTTATATATTTTATCTAAGCGAGTGTCCCTCTTTACAAGACAGATTTACACCCCAAAGCCTTTTTGATAGCGCTTACTTTTTTGCAGAAAACCGACTTGACTACATTAACTGCCATCAAACTGCTTTCTTTTCGCTTATATTACAAAATAATTCTCCATCCGTTCCTCTTTTTCCTTTAAAAATGATATTTTTCTATTAGCAGAATGAAAATATTTTATTAATCTAATCTCTTACATGACATTTTCTCCTTGACGTTTCATCGATTGGATTGTCAATACTGAATAAGACAACTTCTTTAAGAGACAAAAGCTTGTCCTCTGTGAGGATTACTTAGTCTGTGTATTTCATACATTCACAGCTTGTTAAACCCCTTTAATTATCTTTAAATAATGAACGAACTAGAAGTCAATAAAAAAGCGCCATCCTTAATTTGGATTAGCGCTCCTATGTTAGATAAAATCGATCTGAAAAAACAAAAAAGGACAGCTTTCGCTGTCCTCACTGTTTGCCTGGCGGCGTCCTGCTCTCACAGGGGGAAACCCCCAACTACCATCGGCGCTGAAGAGCTTAACGGCCGTGTTCGGGATGGGAACGGGTGTGACCTCTTCGCTA
>NZ_JAVJNG010000042.1:0-20248 GCF_038806185.1 Domibacillus sp. 8LH
CGAACACGGCCGTTAAGCTCTTCAGCGCCGATGGTAGTTGGGGGTTTCCCCCTGCGAGAGCAGGACGCCGCCTGGCAGGCTAAGACAACTTGAGAAATCAAGTTGTCTTTTTTGTTTAATGAAGAAATTAGAGAATGAGTTAGCATACAGGGAAGAAAAGAGGGAATGAATAAGAAGGATGAAAATATAAAAACATCTTCCCCCCTTCAAAGGAGCTGTAAAAACATGCGTGATTTAGTAAAAAGACGAAAAAGCCAGGTGCGGTATCAGGTAGGGCTCAGCAATGGTCAGTCGCTGCATGTTTATTTCTGGCGTGAAAAAGAATTTGTTTCTGATCGAGTCGTATACGTTTGGAATGCGGCCGTTATCATAACGGATTCGAGAAAGAAAGCGAACAGGTGGAAGAATCGAAATCCGAGAGGTACAAAAGAGAAAGCAACCGGGAAAGTCGGTCTTGAAGGGCTGAAAAAAGCTTTGGATATTATTCTCGAATTCAGATATCGCTTAAAACCAAATGAGTATTTATTTGTTGTATTTGATGATGAAAAAAGGAAAAGTGCGTATCGCTGGCTTGAACGATACGGGTTTATGCCGTTTTATAAAAATGGTGTGTTCAGAGCATATGGTACATTCAATCCCATGTATGGACAATGGTTACCGGAAAGCAACAGCTGATTTTCTTTATATTAATGTTTGTTGTATACATATAAGGTATTCACTCTATTTATTTAAAGGAAAGAACTTTAAGTGTTCTTTTCTTTTTTTGTAAGTATATTTGTTTTCATTCACTAGCATATCAAAGTACAACAAAAACAGTCAGAATAAACAAAATGATCGATATTTGTCGAAGAAAAAATATAGGCATTTAACTGTGTTTATAGCAATATAGGAATATACTGTTCTCATATCGAGACCATGAGATTCGAATACCCTTCACTTTTCGAAAAGGTTGGCAAGTATGTGGCGGGTAGCTTATGAAGTGCTTTCGTTTTTAATCTGTTTAAAAGGGGAGTTCCCATGAAAAAGACTGGCCGAATAATTTTAATTAGCACTTCCTTCTGCTTTACTTTCATTCAGTTAATCTTTTTTAATTCTGCATTTGAAAAAGAAGTGTACGATCTGGTTATCGCCACCTTTATTGCCTGGTTTGTCGGCCTGCAATATGACAAGTTAAAACTTGATCAGTTAAGAAGAAAGCAAAGTGAAGAAAATTATAAGCTGTTGATTGAATTGCTTCCTGAATCAGTTGTTATACAGCGAAATAATATCATTTTGTATGCAAATAAGGCAGCTGAGAAGATGTTGGGAGCCCATCAAAAAAGAGATCTTGTCGGCCGTTCTATTGTAGATTTTATTGAAGACGGATATTTAGAAAAGATACAAAAAAATAAGGCGGTCCCTAAACAGCCCCAACGTCCACTCATAAACGCGGTGTGCAAGCTTACGTGTTTAAATTTAAAACAGATTTATTTTGAATTCTCTTCTTTACAAATTATATTCGAAGGAAAAGAAGCAACACTATATATTGGCAAGGATATTACGTGTAAAAGAGAGCAAACGGAATCTCTTTTGCAGAAATCTGAGAAACTAGCAGTAGTCGGACAGCTGGCAGCAGGTATTGCCCATGAAATCCGAAACCCGCTTACCTCCATTAAAGGATTTATCCAGCTGGTTCATTCTGAAACAAATCAGCATAAAGATTTTTTAGAGATTGTATTAGCCGAATTGGAACGGATCAATGCCATTATTGGTGAATTTTTAGTACTGGCCAAGCCAAATGAAGTGAAATTTAAAAAAATGAATATCCAGCCGCTGCTGGATGATGTAGTTTCTCTTATTAATTCACAAGCGATGATGGAAAATGTACAAATAAGCCTTTCATACAGTATGCAGCTTCCTCAAATCGTTTGTGAAGAAAATCAGTTGAAGCAAGTATTTATCAATGTATTAAAAAATGCGATTGAAGCCATGCCAGGCGGGGGTGTTATCGAGGTAGAGGCTCATAAAAGCGAAGATGGTTATATCACCCTTTCTTTTAAAGACCAGGGAGTAGGGATTCCAGAAGAACGTATTCCGACATTGGGGGAACCTTTTTATACGACAAAAGAAAAAGGAACAGGGCTCGGGCTTATGACCTGTTTGAAAATCATTGAAAATCATAAGGGAGATTTGCGCATTTCAAGTGAAATAAACAAAGGAACGACGATTAAAATCTCGCTTCCGCCAGCCGCTTTGTCTTTAAATGGAAAAGAAACCAAGACTGTGTGGAGTTTAAAAGAAGAACCATCCAGTCATTTTGGTTAAAAAAGAGTTATATAACTGCCATTATCATCTTATATACACCCGTTCAGAACACTGTTTCATTTTGAACAGTGTTTTTTTGTGCGCAAAAAACAAAGAAGCCCACGAAGTATTTCAACCGTTCAGCATGAAAAAATAATTTCATTTATTCAATTGACAGTTAAATTAATTTGTCTTACAATAATCACAGAAAATTATTTATTGTAAGACTATTCAGAACAATTAGGAGGGAGTGTCATGGGTGAAGGAGACAGTGTAAAGCTTCAAATTAAATCAGTGACCCGAAAAACGTTATCGAAACAAGTCATCGATGAAATTATCAATTTGCTTATTGAAGGACATCTTCGTCCAGGAGAGCGGCTTCCTTCAGAAGTAGAACTTATGGAAATTTGTAAAGTGAGCCGGCCTGTGATTAGAGAAGCCTTAACTTCCTTGGAGGTGATCGGCCTTATTCATCGCCACACTAGGCATGGAACCTTCTTTGCAGACAAAATTGGGAGTGAGCCTTTCTCGATTATGTTAGCGCTTTCTTCAAGAGACCTGCTTTCCATTACCGAAATCAGGGTAGCGCTGGAGCTTGGATTAGTGACATTGGCTGCCGAAAAAATAACCGATGCCGATTTGAAAAAATTAAAAGCGACAATTGATCGTATGAAGGAACTGCCTACTGAAGATTCTTCCGAAGAAGACAAAGAATTTCACAGAATTATTGCGCTCAGTGCAAACAATGCTTTATTTAATGGATTGGTTCATCCGTTGCAGCAATTTCATCGCCAGATTTTAAAAAAGATACCGCTGGAAGAAAGAAATTTAAAAGAAACGATACAGCAACACCTTGATATTTATCACGCGCTTGAAAAACGCGATTCTCTGGCTGCCTACGCAGCTATGTATCATCACCTTAATTATGTTCGGCAAAAAGCCATTAAAAGCTTTCTAATACTCGAAGGTAAAGAAAGTACAAGCGAGAAAATGTAAGCGGTTTATTGATTGGAGATTTACTGTGTCCGTCAATAGTAACAGGAGGCTTTCCAGCAAACAAATAGAGGAGGAGATGGAATGAACATTTCGGTTACAACTAATTTCTTTGATCTTTCAGATACAGACTTAAAGCAAATGAGCCAGCTTGGCGTCGATTATATTGATTTCGGCAATGGTGCTTCGTTTCCAGGCGTGAAGGAGCAGGGGTATCCGGATCTGGATGCTTTATTAAAGCAAAGGAAAAGAATTCGTTCGTGGGGACTCGACATCAACCGTGTTACCCTGCCAAATATCTCGGAAGACTTTATGAATGAAAAGCCAGGCAGTGAGTTTGAGATCGAGCATTCTGTGAACGCTGTAAAAGTATTTGGAGAAGCAGGGATCAACATCGTTCGGCAGCGCTTTGCGGGAGATGTATTTTATGGCTTGTCTACTCCTTATCAGGCCATTCAGCGGGGCGGAGCGATTTCCCGTGGAGAAAGCTTAAGCTTTACAAAGGAAAAAGCAGCAACGCCGACGCTTGAAGAAAGTACGCGATGGAGAAAGAAATTTAACGAGGTTTATAAAGAAATTGTTCCTGCTGCGCAGGATTACGGCGTTAAAGTCGGCATGCATCCATCTGATTCACCGCATCCGGACAGTCCATTTGGCGGTCTTGGGTATCACCGGATCATTGATGAATATCCAAACAAAAACGTCGGCTATATTTACTGCGTTGGAACGAGAGCGGAAGAAGGCGGAAGCCCGCTTGTCATTGATGAAATCAACCATTACGGCCGCAAAGGAAGATTGTTTCTTATTCACTTCAGAAATGTGAGAGGCAGCCTTGCCACTGCGAAAGCATTTGAAGAAGCGCTGCTTGATGATGGGGATCTGAATATGTTCAGAATATTGCTGGAGCTAAAAAAGGTTGGATATGAAGGATGTCTCAATCCTGACCACGTTCCGATTATGGCGGGAGATGCACCCGATACAGATGCCAAATGGTCACATTCCAATGTAGGATGGAGCTCATCCAGCATCGGATTTGCTTATTCCATTGGCTATATAAAAGCGATGCTTACGGCTTTGAATGAATTTTGGGGATAACGCTTCTTCATTTGCATCATTGTGACCCTCTGCATCTAGACCATTAAGAAGCCATCTATAACTATTCACTAAAACAGAGGAGGAAGTGGAATGAAAAAACGTTTTTCATTGATGGTATCGTCGATTATGATGGCGGGTGCTTTGTCTGCCTGTTCTGGAGCAGAAGAAACAGGTTCAACGGCTTCATCAGAAGGCAAAAGTGATTTTCCTAAAAAGCCGATCAGCATTATTGTCGCTTATGATGCTGGGGGAGGGACTGATACAACAGCCAGAACGCTTCAGCCATTTTTAGAAGAAGAGCTCGGGGAAACGGTAACCATTGTTAATCAGCCCGGCGGAAGCGGCTGGGTAGGATGGAATGCGATTGCTGCGGCTAAGCCGGATGGGTATACAATCGGTTTTTTGAATTCTCCAAACCTGGCCAGTGGATTGGTGAATCCTACGATGGAAAAGCAGGTGGATCTTGACAGCTTCGAGATGATTGGCAATCATGTTGTAGACCCGGGAGCGGTTGCGATACGGGTGGATGATAAACGTTTTTCAAACTTCAAAGAACTGGTTGAGTATGCGAAGGATCACGAAGTAACAACAACGGCCACAGGGGTAGCAGGAGATGACCACCTGGTGACTTTGAAATTAAATGAAGCACTTGGCACCAAATTTAAAGCGATCCAGTTTGACGGCACCGCCAAGTCCAGAGCGGCTTTTTTAGGCGGACATGTTGACGTTCTTGTAACGAGTGTAGGTGAAGCGTATCCGATGCATCTGGAAAAACAATTGAAAGTAGCCGCTGTGACAGCAGAAGAAAGATCGTCTTTCCTTCCGGATGTTCCAACAGTTGAAGAAGAAGGATTTGAGCCAGTGATTTCTCAATCAACGAGAGGGCTGGTTGCGCCAAAAGGGGTGGATGAAGAAACGATGGAAGTGCTCGAAACCGCTTTCGAGAAAGCGGTAACAAATGCTGAGCATGAAAAGAAAATGGAAGAGATCGGCACGCAGGTCGGCTATTACAATGCAGAGGATTACAGAGCGCTGCTTGAACAGGATGTGAAAGACATTGAAGGCTTAAAAGATTTGCTTGGCTGGTAAGTGTACCGCGTACCCGTCTCTATTTAGAGGCGGGTACTTATTCTACTATTATCTGGCGGGGAGTGGATAAACGTGAAAAATTACGGTGTATGGGTAGGCATCTCTCTTTTGCTCTTTTCACTTTTTATGGTTCGTGAGTCGCTGAAATATCCGTATTACGGGGAGTATGGTCCGGGACCGGGCTTGTTTCCGCTTTGGCTGAGCGGGCTGATGGGGGTGTTTTCTATTTTGTTTATATTGGATTCACTGCGGAAAAACAACAAGATTATGTTCTCAGAAGTACTGCCGAAAGGCGCAGCTTTGGTTGGCGTATTAAAAGTAGTGCTGTCCATCTTTTTGTTTATTCTTATTTCACCTTTTCTCGGCTATATCGTCTCCAGTATTATCGTGATGCTTATTCTTCTTATGCCTGATTTTAAATGGAAAATATCGCTTAGCACAGCAGCTTCCGTCACGATTGTGTTATATGTCGTATTTAACCTTATTTTGGATATTCCGCTGCCGACGAATATGTTGGGATGGTAAGGAGGAGGCTTTATGGAGACAGTTCAATTATTAATGAACGGCTTTGAAATCGCGTTATCGTTGCAGAATATTTTATACTGCCTGGCGGGCGTTTCCGTTGGCATGATTGTGGGCATTTTGCCGGGACTTGGTCCAAGCGCCGGGACGGCCCTTCTGATTCCGTTAACATTTGCGATGGATCCCATTTCGGCGATCATTATGCTGTCCGGTATTTTTTACGGCTCTATGTATGGCGGAACGATTACAACAGTTCTTGTAAATGTGCCCGGAGAAGCGGCATCGGTTGTTACAAGCCTGGATGGTTACCCGATGGCCCAAAAAGGCCGTGCCGGTGTAGCGCTTGGTATTTCTGCCATTGGCTCGTTTGTAGGAGGCGTTGTTGCCATCATAGGGGTTGCCCTTGTTGCGCCTCATCTTGTGAAATTTGCTCTTTCTTTTGGGCCGCCTGAGTATTTTGCTCTTATTCTGTTTGGAATGACAATGGTTGTCGGCTTAGCCGGAAAATCCATTATCCGTGGTGTACTGGCGGTTTTGATCGGGCTGGTGCTGGCCATGTTCGGAATTGCGCCAAGCTCAGGTGATATTCGCTTCTCATTTGGCCAGGCTTTTTTGATTGATGGGTTTGATTTTGTGACGATTGCGATGGGGTTATTTGGCTTATCAGAAATCTTGTTAGGCCTCGAACAGCAAATGAAAAAGCCTGAAAAGCCCCCAAAAGTCAAAGGGCTGCTTCCAAACCGTCAGGAAATCCGTCCCTCTGCTATGTCCATCGGTCGGGGAACCGTTCTTGGCTTTTTCTTAGGGTTAATTCCGGGGATCAGTTCCGTTGTTCCATCCTTGTTGTCTTATTCAATGGAGAAAAGACTGGCAAAAGACCCGTCTCGTTTTGGAAAAGGAGCGATTGAAGGGGTAGCAGGGCCAGAAACAGCCAACAATTCCTTTACAGGAGGAGCTTTGATTCCATTGTTTTTGCTGGGGATTCCAAGCTCAGCGACCATGGCGGTTTTGTTAGGAGCTTTTGTCCTTCATGGCCTGCAGCCAGGCCCAACGCTGTTTGTCCGGCATGCTGACTTTGTATGGGCCGTTATTGCAAGCATGTTTATCGGGAACTTGCTTTTGCTTTTTATGAATCTTCCTTTGGCGAAATTTTGGGCTAAAATAGCGAGCATCCCATTTAACATGCTGTTTCCGATTATTATTGCTGTTTCTATCGTCGGAACATATTCGATCAGCAACAGCCTTTGGGATGTCGGCGGACTGCTTGTTTTTGGACTGCTTGGTTATGTGCTGAAAAAAGCAGACATTCCGGTAGCTCCTATTGCGCTCGTGTTTATTCTAGGAAAAATGATGGAAGAGTCGCTGCTTCAGACACTTGGACTGTATAATGGAAACTTCATGGAGATTTTTACTCGTCCGATTTCGGGCACGCTGATGGCATTGTCCGTTTTGACTATCGTCCTTAGCATTGTCGCAGGTATGAAAAACAAAAAAAACTTATTGGGAGATTCCGAAGTGTAAAAATAAAAGCCTTGAAGCCATATGGCTTCAAGGCTTTTATTCGTCATTCGCTGAGGAATATTGAAGGACTTTTTGACGGACAAAATCAAGATGCTTGTACATTTGTAAGAAGGCGTCCTGTGGATCGCGTGCTTCGAGGGCCGCGTAAATGGCTTTATGGTACTCTACCGTACGTTCCCGCTCTCTCACTTGAATCAAGCTGTTAACTTTGTTATGGGTAATCAGAAGAGAATCAATCATCCCTTCGACAATAGGGTTGTTAGCGCTTAAGGCTATAATGTGATGAAATTCCTTATCCGCTTCGCCATAGTCATTATCCTCACTGTTTACAATGGCATCAATCGTTTTTCTTAGCTTTTCCAGCTGCTCGTCCGTAATTTTCTCGGCGGCCATAGTCACAAGCCCTAACTCCAAAGCCATGCGCGCTTCAATGATAGCGGGTAAGTTATCGGTCGCCAGCGCCAGCATAACAGAGAAAGGGTGGGTGCCGACTTTATTGTTAAAAAAAGTTCCTTCCCGCGTTTTTCGGGTAATAACGCCAAGTGTTTCAAGGGCACTGAGTGCTTCTCGAAGGACCGGTCTGCTGACACCCAGTTCTTCCATCAGCTCCATCTCGGGCGGAAGCTTGTCTCCCGCTTTCATTTGACCGCTGACAAGCAGTTGTACAATTTGTTCAACTACTTGTTTAGAAAGGGTGTTGCGGTGAACGGATTGAACGCCCAGCTTTTTAGATGATTCCTCCATGGTGTAACCTCTTTTCTCTGCCTTTATCTATGTAACCTTATTGTAAGACGAATTGCATAATAGTGCCACTTATTTGTGCAGGATAAGAGGAGAAAGAGCAAATTAAAAAGAACAAGCGCCCTTTGAAAGCAAGGGCGCTTGTTGTATACAATTATCGAACGAAGCAAGGGCGTTTCGGATCAAACGTCCATCCTGGAATCAAATACTGCATAGCGAGTGCATCATCGCGTGCACCAAGTCCTTTTTCTTTATACAGCTGGTGGGCTTTTTCCAGCTGCTCCATATCAATCTCTATACCAAGTCCTGGCTTTGTTGGAACATCCACCATTCCACCTGCAATCTTAAACGGTTCTTTTGTCAGGCGCTGGCCATCCTGCCAGATCCAGTGTGTATCAATAGCGGTGATTTTTCCAGGGGCGGCAGCTGCTACATGCGTAAACATAGCCAGTGAAATATCAAAATGGTTGTTCGAATGAGATCCCCATGTTAATCCCCAATCATGACACATCTGCGCGACGCGGACAGAACCCTGCATCGTCCAGAAATGGGGATCTGCCAGCGGAATATCAACCGACTGCAGCTGGATGGAATGCCCCATCTGCCGCCAGTCTGTGGCAATCATATTTGTAGCAGTAGGAAGTCCTGTCGCACGTCTGAATTCAGCCATCACTTCACGGGCCGAGAAGCCGCCTTCCGCTCCGCAAGGATCTTCTGCATAAGCGAGCACATGGTGCTGGTCCCGGCATAAGCGGATGGCGTCTTTTAAGAGCCAGCCGCCGTTCGGGTCCAGGGTAATGCGTGCTTCCGGGAACCGTTCTGCCAGTGCGGTGACGGCTTCAATTTCTTCTTCGCCGCGTAAAACGCCGCCTTTTAATTTAAAGTCGTTAAAGCCATAGCGGGCGTGAGCCGCTTCTGCCAGCCGGACAACGGCTTCAGGAGTTAACGCTTCTTCATGGCGGAGGCGGAACCAGTCATCCTCTGCCTCTGCTTCGTTCCGGTAATCCAGATCCGTTTTGTTCCGGTCTCCTACGTAAAAGAGATAGCCCAGCATTTCCACTTTGTCCCGCTGCTGTCCTTCACCCAGAAGGGCGGCAACTGGAACGCCAAGGTATTTTCCAACCAAGTCGAGAAGGGCCGCTTCTAAAGCGGTTACAGCATGAATCGTAATGCGGAGGTCAAACGTCTGCAAGCCGCGTCCCGCTGCGTCCCGGTCTGCAAACTGACGGCGTACGTTGTTTAAAATATTGTTGTAGGTGCCGATAGACTGGCCGACCACTATTTCACGTGCATCTTCAAGCGTCTGGCGGATTTTCTCACCGCCTGGGACTTCACCAACACCCACATTCCCTGCATTGTCTTTCAGCAGCACAATATTACGCGTAAAGTAAGGGGCGTGAGCACCGCTTAAGTTCAGGAGCATGCTGTCATGGCCTGCAACGGGAACCACGTTCATTTCTGTAATAATAGGCGTACCTGTCTGGACGTTTTCCTGGATTACTTGAGTGTTCATATGTTTCTCTCCTATCAAATTAAGATTATTAATTAAGATTTCAATTCAACCCGCTTAATTTCACCTACAAGGAACAAGTAGCTGCAGATCGCAACGAGTGCATTGGCACCGACGAAAACAAGCGCCCCGTTAAATGAACCGGTTGTGGCAATAATGTAGCCGATAATGATCGGCGTCGTAATACCGGCAATGTTGCCAAAGGTATTGAAAAGGCCGCCGCTGACGCCGGACATTTCTTTTGGCGAGGTATCTGCGACAACTGCCCAGCCAAGTGCCCCAAATCCTTTACCGAAAAAGGCAAGTGCCATAACAAAGATAACAACAGACTGTGCATCTACATAATTTGCGGCTACTAAGCTCATAGACAACAGCATGCCGACCACAATCGGTGTTTTCCGGGCAACCGTTAAAGAGAAGCCTTTACGGAGCAGGAAATCGGAAAACATGCCGCCAAGAATTCCGCCAAAAAATCCGCATACAGCCGGCAGAGAAGCCACAAAACCAACTTCAAGAATGGTCATGCCTCTTTCCTGAACAAGGTAAACCGGAAACCAGGTAAGGAAAAAATACGTAAGCGTCGTAATACAATACTGGCCAAGGTACACACCCAGGAGCATCCGGTTTGTCAGCAGCTGCTTAACCTGGCTCCAATTAATCGCTTTCTTTTTTTCTTTCTTTGTTTCTG
The DNA here is from genome assembly GCF_038806185.1 of Domibacillus sp. 8LH. Lineage (NCBI taxonomy): Bacteria > Bacillati > Bacillota > Bacilli > Caryophanales > Bacillaceae > Domibacillus > Domibacillus sp. 8LH. The sequence continues at coordinate 10,443 of NZ_JAVJNG010000042.1, forward strand.
TTTGATCCATGTTGGTCAGGGCGCCGCCTTCTTCAATGTAAGCAAGCTCAGCCTCGTTAATCCGTGGATGTTCTTTTGGGCTATAAACCACTTTCATCCAAATGAACGAAACGATAATCCCGACCGCACCCATAAAGTAGAAAACATACTGCCAGCCAAATGTGTACGTAATATAGCCCATAATGGGTGCGAACAGAACGGTCGCAAAATACTGGGCAGAGTTAAAGGTAGCTGCAGCTGTGCCGCGTTCATGGCTTGGAAACCAGGAAGCGACGATCCGGCTGTTGGCAGGAAAAGAAGGTGCCTCTGCCAGCCCAACCAGGAAGCGAAGACCGAACAAGATCATCACAGCGGTTCCGGCAGTGCCGAAGAAACCAATAAAACCCTGCATAAGCGTAAAAGCCGACCATAAGAAGATACTCCAAAAATATACTTTCTTTGAGCCGAATCGGTCCAGCAGCCATCCGCCGGGAATTTGGCCGGCTACATAGGACCAGGCAAAAGCAGAAAACACATAGCCCATCATCACTGAATCAAGGCCAAGCTGACTGGACATGTCCGTTCCGGCAATGGAGAGGGTGGCACGATCTGCGTAATTAATCGCTGTAACAAGAAACAGCATAAAAACAATAAACCAGCGGGCACGTGTTTTTTTCTGGCTGCTGGGCATTGGCGGAGAAGAAGGAAGAACTTTCTCTTGCGCATTCATAGACATAAACACACTTCCTTTACATGAATTCGATGAGGTGATACCGCTTTCAAAAAGTGCATGATGAACTACTTCAATTCTAAGAAATATTCGCTATCAAAAGCAACACTCCTTTTGTAAAATTCAAATTATTTCATTTTGTCCAATAGTAAGACAAATATAATTGTTTGTCAACCGTTTTCAAGAATGTTTATCCGGCCGCTGTTTTATGTCTAAATCGCTATATTATCAGAAGAAAGCCGGCATCTTGGGTAAAACTTTCAGAAAATAAAATTAAAAGTTGACCGATAAAACAATTTGTCTTACAATAAAACAAACAACACAAGGGGGATATACCATGAATCAAAATCGTCAGGCTCCGACCGGGATTTTAGGATTCCCGATTGCACCATTTACCAAAAACAATCAGCTGGATGAGCAGGCACTGGCTCAAAACGTACAGGATTTACTGGATGATGGGCTGGAAGCGATCTTTGTAGCCTGTGCTGCAGCGGAATACCCATCATTAAGCAAGGGTGAGTACGAAGCCATGGTGGAAATAGCGGTGTCAGTGACCGGCGGGAAAGTACCGGTTTACACGGGTGTAGGGGGCAACATTCAAACGTCCCTGGAACTGGCCCGAATTTCAGCAGATAAAGGGGCAGATGGCTATCTGATTCTGCCGCCATATCTTGTAACAGGCGAGCAGGAGGGGCAGGCTGCTTATTTTAAAGCGATTGCCGAAAGCACAGATTTAAATGCGATTGTCTACCAGCGTGACAATGTATCTTTTTCAATCTCTACTTTGGAAACGCTTGCTGAAGTGCCGCAGGTGGTAGGTGTCAAAGACGGCCTTGGCAATATGGAGTTAAATACACTGCTCACTCAGACATTTGGAGACCGTTTTGGATGGCTGAACGGCATGCCGCTGGCTGAAGTGACGATGCCGGCATACATCCCGCTGGGTTTTGATTCTTATTCATCGGCGATTTCCAATTATATTCCGCATATCTCCCGGAAGTTTTACACAAGCCTGCAAAACGGGGATCAGGAAACCGTTCGTGATATTTTCAAACATGTTATTCTGCCAATCCACAATGTCCGCTGCCAGCGTAAAGGCTATGCCGTTTCTCTCATTAAAGCGGGAATGGAAATTATGGGGAAACCAGTCGGAGAAACAGTCAGACTGCCTATCCTTCCGGTGGAAAAAGAGCATTACGCAGAAATGGAAAGCATCCTGAAAAATGCATTAGACCGTTTTCCAAAAGAAACAGCTGTACAATCAATCCAATAAAAGGCGGGATCATGATGACAACCACAATTGAAACCAAAACATACCTGAATTTTATCAATGGCGAATGGGTTCCTTCCGTTTCAAATGAAGTGGAAAAAAGCCTGAATCCAGCAGACAGAAATGAAGTAGTGGGCTATGTACAAAAATCAACAGCCGATGATTTGAACCAGGCGGTGGCCGCAGCGAAAGCAGCAAAAGAAGGATGGCGCAGGCTGTCAGGGGCAGCCCGCGGAGAGTACCTGTATAAAGCAGCTCACATTCTCGAAAAAAGAATCGATGACATTGCGGAATGTGCTACACGAGAAATGGGTAAAACGTTTGCCGAAACAAAAGGCGAAACGTCCCGCGGCATTGCCATCTTAAAGTATTATGCAGGAGAAGGCATGCGCAAAGTAGGCGATGTGATTCCATCTACGGACAGCTCCGCTCTGATGTTTACAACACGTGTACCGCTCGGTGTCGTCGGAGTGATTACTCCCTGGAACTTCCCGATTGCCATTCCAATCTGGAAAATGGCGCCGGCGCTTGTATATGGCAACACAGTTGTGATTAAGCCGGCGACGGAAACAGCAGTTACAGCTGCCAAGATTATTGAATGCTTCGAAGAAGCCGGATTCCCAGCTGGCGTCATTAACTTAATTACGGGGCCAGGCAGAACCATCGGCCAGGGCATCGCCGATCATGAAGAGATCAACGGCATTACGTTTACCGGTTCTAACGGCGTTGGCAAGCAGATCGGCCAGGCAGCGCTCTCCCGCGGGGCAAAATACCAGCTTGAAATGGGCGGGAAAAATCCAGTCATTGTGGCAGCCGATGCCGATCTTGATCTGGCAGTGGAAGCGGTTGTGACAGGCGCTTTCCGTTCAACGGGACAAAAATGTACGGCAACCAGCCGGGTGATTGTGGCATCTGAAGTGTTTGATGAATTTAAGGACATGCTTGTTCAAAAAACAAAAGAGATCACGGTTGGCAGCGGCCTTGACAGCCGTACATGGATGGGGCCATGCGCAAGCGAAAATCAATTAAACACGGTTCTTTCTTATATTAATAAAGGGGTAGAAGAAGGTGCCGAACTCCTTACCGGGGGCAAACGTGCGGAAGAAGGCAGCCAGGCAGACGGATACTACGTGGAGCCTACTATTTTTGACAATTGCACGCCGGATATGGCCATTGCAAGAGAAGAAATATTTGGCCCGGTCATTGCCCTTTTAAAAGCAGAATCTGTGGAAGAATCGCTGAAGCTGGCGAATGATACCGAGTACGGCTTAAGTGCTTCTATCTTTACAACGAACATTCAGCATTTGTTGTCTTTCGTCAATGACATGGAAGCGGGGCTCATCCGGGTAAACGCAGAAAGTGCAGGCGTAGAGCTGCAGGCTCCATTCGGCGGCATGAAGCAGTCCAGTTCCCATTCCCGTGAACAGGGAGAAGCCGCTAAAGAATTCTTCACTTCGATTAAAACAGTTTTTGTAAAATAAAATGAATTATGAAAAGAGCTGCTCATTGAATGAGCAGCTCTTTTTCTTATTTTAAATCTTCAATAGAATCAATATCCATATAAGCTGGTACGACCAGACCGTTTTTCGTTTCGTGCAGGTTTGGTCCAAGATCAACGATGTCTTTTTTATATGTGTTGTAGTACTCAAGGTGGGTACTTGGCAGCCAAGCTGCAACCATTGCATCTGCACTGCCATTTGCAATACTTGCAAACATAGGGCCAACCTCAACCTGGCTTAGTTTTACCTTGTAGCCGTTTTGCTCAAGCACTTGGCCGATTACATTTGTGCTGGCAATTTCGGTATCCCAGGCTACATAAACAAGGCTGATGCTTTGACCGTTTCCTTTTTGTGCACCCTCAGTCCACTTTGCTACTACATCCGGATGGTCGGCAATCCATTTTTGAGCGGCTTCTTCTGCACTTGCGCCTTCTTCAATTTGTACCATAACTTCTTCCATATCACTTGTTTCCCAGGCGAACTGGTCTAAGATTTGGTAGGCACCAGGTGCATCCTGTTGGAGACCTTTTCGTACGATCGTATTAATATCTTCAGCACCGCCAAAGGTTTGATTCGGATCTTCGAGATATTTTAAATCAAAAGAAGAGAACATCCAGTGCGGCGACCAGCCTGTAATAATGATCGGTTTCTTTTGATCATACGCTTTTTTCAATTCGGCTACCATTGCGGCTGAAGAACCCTCTGTAAGCTTCCAGTCGTCTAAGCCGTAATCTTTAATGGCATTTCTAGCTTGTGTCATAATCCCGGCTCCAGGCTCAATACCGATGATTTGATAGCCTGTTTCGCTGCCGACATCGCCAGCTGGACCGGTTGCTGTTTCATTTTTTGCCAGAGAAAGAACGAGAACTGCACCGATCACAAGCACAGCCAGCGCAGAAAAAACAATTTTCGGACGGATCAAATGCTTGTATGCCGGGTTTCGTAAATTCTGTGTAAGACGGTCAAGAATAATGGCAATAATGACGATCGATAGTCCTGCTTCAAACCCTTGTCCTACATTAATCTGGCTGACCGCACGGTAAACATCCGCGCCGAGCCCTGGAGCACCAACGAGTGAAGCTGTTACGACCATGGAAAGGGCAAGCATAATACTTTGGTTTACCCCGGCCATAATCGTGGGGGTTGCTAAAGGAAGCTGGACCTTAAACAGCTTTTGGCTGTTGCTGGAACCAAAAGCATTGGATGCTTCAATTAAATCTTTCGGCACTTCCTGAATACCAAGATTAGTCATTCGAATCGTCGGGGCAATCGCAAAAATAAAGGATGCGATAATTCCCGGTACAACCCCGATTCCAAAAAACAGAATAGACGGGATCAAATAAACAAAAGCAGGCATTGTCTGCATAAAATCAAGAATAGGCATGACAATATTGCGGACTGTTTTTCGCTGGGCACACCAAATGCCGATCGGTATCCCGATCACAATGGTGAGCAGTCCAGACAAAATGACAATGGCAAGGGTTTGAATACTGGAATCCCAATAACCAAGATTGTCGATCAGCAGCAAGCTGATTAAAGTAAAAATACCCAACGGCCAGCGGCTCGTATACGTAACAAGAAGTGTTAAAATTAAGATTAAAACAATAGGCGGGCCTGCACTTAAAAGATCTACTAAGATGTTTAGCAAGCCATCAATTGTATTCGTGATTAGGGAAAATAAGCCGGCAAATGTGACAGTAATCCAATCCACTAAGGAATCAATCCACGCTCCGAGTGGAATTTTTTTCATATTCATTTGCTTACTCACTCTCCATTTCGTTCAAGGAATCTTTGTTACCGGCCAGCGCTCCAATGAGGGCTCCGCGGATGACAATTCCTTTAATTCTTTGCTGGTCGTCCACAACAGAGATCGGCAAATTGGATGTAGCCATCTCATCCATAATATCGCCAAGCAGTGTGTCTTCTGACGCTGTTGGAATATCGGTAGTCATGACCTCTGGAATCGACAGGTTTTGATCAATAGCCTGACGAGCCTGTTCAGCTGTAATCGCACCGAGCAGCTTCTGCTTGCGGTCTACGACGAAAATACTTGAATAGCCTTGCTTGCGCATAATTTCAAGTGCTACGCGAGGTCCGCGGTCAGCACCAATTTTCTCAGGCCGCTTCATTACGTGAGAAGCCGTGAGCACTTTGGATAAATCCACATCTTCCACGAACTTTTCAACAAATTCATTGGCTGGATTCATCATAATTTGTTCCGGAGTGCCGAGCTGGATGACACTGCCGTCTTTCATAAGCGCAATTCGATCACCGATTCGAAGTGCTTCATCCAGATCATGGGTAATAAAGATAATGGTTTTTTTATACTGCTCTTGAATTTCCAGCAGTTCATCCTGCATATCTTTGCGAATAAGAGGGTCAAGTGCACTAAATGCCTCATCCATAAGCAAAATGCTTGTATCGCTTGCAAGAGCCCGGGCGAGACCGACCCGCTGCTGCATACCGCCGCTCAGCTGTGAAGGCAGTTGGTGCTCATATCCTTTTAAGCCCACTACTTCAAGAGCGCTCATTGCTTTTTTACGACGTTCATCAGCAGGGACTTTTTGAATTTCAAGGCCATACTCGGTGTTTTCTAAAATAGTTTTGTGGGGGAAGAGAGCGAAGTTTTGAAAAACCATGCTGATTTTCTTTTGTCTAACTTCTCTTAATCTTGCAGCATTCATTTTAACAATATCTTCGTTTTCAATTAGAATTTCACCGATAGTTGGGTCAATCAGCCGGTTAAACATGCGAATCAAGGTTGATTTCCCGCTTCCGGATAACCCCATGATGACAAAAATCTCTCCTTGATAAATATCAAAATTGACATTATTTACTCCAACTGTCTGTCCTGTTTCATTTAAAATTTCTTTTTTTGTCTTGCCTTGCTTTAATAACTCAATGGCTGCTTTAGGGGATTTGCCAAAAATCTTCGAGACATTTTTTACTTGTACGTATGGATCCATCAAATCACCTCAATATAGAATTGCCAATATCATATTTAGTTTTGCCGATTCCTTCTGTTTTATGTCTGTCATAGCAGGCAGCTTTATAAATGCAGGTTCAAATCCATTGCACCGCGAACATAGAGAAAGACAGGAGCCCTGTGCGATCATGTAAAAAGGCCGATCGTTTGGTTGAAAGCGCCGTGCGTATTTGCGACACAGCAGCAATTCAGAGTAAATGTAAGGTTTGTGATTGTGTGAGCATTTCCGGCAGGAAAAAGAGGTAAAATCACAAAAAGAGGAAGCGAACAGGTACGGCATAAAAAAATATTAAAATTGGTTTTGTTTTCGAAAAAAGCGTTTTTTAAAAATTAATAAACGCTTCGTTTCGGAGTTATTATATACCTTAACAAAACGTTCAATAAAATTCAAACGAATAAGCTTAAAATCTATAAAAGAACGATTAAACCATTTAATGTATTTTATTATTTAGATCAATATATTTATACATTAAGGGTATATTTGGGTTGATATAGAGGAGTGATCTTTTCTTTTTTATATGTAAATGACACTGCTGGCAGTAAAAATAAGAGCAGGCAGGGGATCAAATAAAAAGAAGCTGACCACAAGCCTTACTGCAGTCAGCCTAACGTATAAAGGAGATTTTATTTGCCGCTGACTAGCTGTTTCTCTGTACAAACGATTTCCTCAAAGTAATCCCACATTGTGGCAGTTCTTCTTTTTCCGGTTTTTGTTAACCTGTATCCATAGCCTCTTCTGTATATCGATTCTTTTGCAAGGTGAATCCGTTCAACGATGGAGGCTTCATACATAGACTGCACTGCTTTTCTAATTTTGGATACATTTACATTCAACCGATTTTCTAGGTCAATTAAAGACAAAGAGCAAGAATGTTTGTTTAATTCCTGGACGATTTCAAACTCTAGTAATCGAGAGATGTGATATTCCCATGTTTCCTCGTCGCGCAAAAAATAAATCAAACTTTCATTTTCTGCATATTCGCTATGGCGCCGGCGGCATACTTGTCCTTTTTTAAATAACTCCAGCATCACTTCTTTTAAAGTACGAATCGATATCCCGGTAACAGCTGATATGTCTTTTAACGTTCCGCCTTTGGTGGGCAGTTTATCCATCCTTTCAATAATGTAGGAAGACTCGCGTTCTGAATCTTCTTCAATAACGTAGAGATATCGCTTTCTTTTACCGGAGTATTCTTTGCTTCTAGAGAGATAGCCTTTTTTGTACAAGCGGTACAGAACCGTAGCCGTACTTGTTGGTGCAAGATTGAGCAGGGAAGATACACGCTCTGCTGACAACTTCTGGCCGGTAGACTGAAACAACTGATAGACCTGTGCCATTAATGGGGAGAGCTCTTCCTGCTGTGATTCCGCATAAGGCTCGACACCATAATAGACATAACGGGAAATCGTCCGTCCGTTGATCTTAGAGGTGATTTTTTCCCGTTTAATTTTCTTTTCCTGCATTAATGAATGCAACAGGCTGTTTGCTGTTGCTTCTCCTGTGTAAAGCAGACTTGAAATTTCTTTGGTCGTATAAGGGCGTTCTGCTTCCCAAAGCAACTGCCAGGTCGCTTCCTTTAATTTTCTCGATGACTGAACCCTGCAGGAGGATTCATATAATTGTTTGTTTTCCCAATTTGATGATCTGCTCATAATCCGGCAACCTCCTTGTTGTTAAAACCAAGCTGCCAACCAAGCTGAAACAAACGGATGAATAACGGCTGTATCATTAATTAGCTGCAACTTGCTATTGATAAACAACTAAGCTCTTTCTTTATCTACCCTTTTTTTTATCAATTTAACTGTGCTACATTAATATGGTAAATTATGATCAAATTAGTCATTGGCATTCGGCTGAATTTTAGCAATCACTTCTTTATCGCACATTACAAAAAGGCGCGCTCCAGCTGGAATTCGTTCGTCTAATTTTTGGTTAATATGAAGATTGCTGTGATCCGCTACGAGGGTGGCTCCCTCATCCAATAGTTCCATAAATGCGTCCCGATATGTAACCCATTGGGGGCGTTTGGCAATTTCATAGATACTTTCGCCGACCTGGCGGCTCATTAGTTCAGCATAAATATGGGTGATGCCGTGGGAAAATAGAGACCGTACGGCTGCATGGGAAATCATTTCATTGGTCGGAATAAATTCATCGACTTTCACCCGTTCAAATAAGCGAATGTGCTCCTGGTGAATGACTTCCGCTGTTACATGAATAGATAAATTCATTTGTTCTTCAATTGACGTAATGGCTGTGGCAATAAGCAGCGTTTTCCCATCGGCTAGAAGGGGATCTTTCGCTGTATCATTTGCTTTTGGAGGATCTTCAGCGAAGATAATTACTCCTTTGGCTTCCGGCAAATTTGCCCGCATAAGTGTTTCCTCATTCGTTGCATCTCCACGCACATAAAAAAGGTGTTCATCTATTAAGGGGGATTTTTCCAGGTGATCGATGAGCACAATATCGATTCTGTTATCCGAAGTAATAATTTCTTCTACTGCCGCTTTTGATTTTTCGCTCCATCCGATTAAAATAATATGGTTACTTCCTGTGTATTTCATTTTTCCACCTACCCTCATCTTCTCAATCCGATACACCGATTCAAGAATGTTTCCGATAAACACACTGACCATTCCAATACCTGTAATATAAAGAATAATTGTAAAAACTTTTCCCGCGTCGGTGACCGGTGCATAATCTCCGAAGCCAACCGTTGCTAGAGCAGTCATGACCCAATATACAGCTGTTAAATAAGAGCCGAAGGTTTCCGGTTCAATCAGTAAAGCAATATAAGAAGAGATTAAAATATATAAGAGAAAAAAAGGAAGAAAGATGCGGCTTCTTAATTTAATTAGGTAATAAATGATTCTTTTCACTGTCAGTCTCATTTGCACTCGTCCTCTTGTTCATATTCTATTTTTCCTTATCGTTCCCTTATTCAGTCATTATTAAAACCCAATGAATAAATAGAAACTGTATTGTTTTCAGCGCAAAAGTGGATTTTGGATTTTTATTGCATATACAGTCATTTCTTAACTTATAGACCGCCTTTTCTTTTTTTATTTAAGTAGTGTGTCAGAATTCTCGACATATTTTTAAAAATACATAGTTATCTATGTTTTTGCTGCCGTTTATAAAATTCATTTTTCAAATATTATGTTAGATTATATAACATGTATTCAGACAGCATCTTTTATTCTTTTTATAATACGGGATATCTACTGTGATTGAGGGGGATTTACTGTGAATAGAGAAAGGATTGTACTAATCGGAAATGGGATGGCCGGTGTCCGGTCTATTGAAGAAATATTAAAAATTAACCCGGATCGGTTTCATAT
>NZ_JAVJNG010000043.1:0-15563 GCF_038806185.1 Domibacillus sp. 8LH
ATCGAGCAGGGTGCCACGCTTGTGCGTGACGGCCGCGAAGACGAAGCCGCAAAAGGAGATGGATACTTCCTTGGCGCCACCATCTTCGATAACGTGACACAGGAGATGACGATCTGGCAGGATGAAATCTTTGCACCCGTTCTTTCAGTCGTCCGCGTAAAAGACCTGGCAGAAGGTGTGGAGACAGCCAATGCTTCTACACTTGCGAATGGTGCCTGCCTGTACACAGACAGCGCAGCAGCGGTACGCCAGTTCCGTGAAACGATCCACGCAGGCATGCTGGGCATTAACGTTGGGGTGCCGGCGCCAATGGCATTCTTCCCATTCTCAGGCTACAAAAATTCATTCTACGGCGATCTTCATGCGAATGGTAAAGACGGGGTTGAATTCTTTATACGCAAGAAAATGGTCACTGCACGCTACGTGAAGTAATAGCTTGAATGGGTCCTGGCTGTCCGGTTCAACCCGGGCAGCAGGCCATTCAAGCAAAAATCAGGAGGTACATAACATGAGCCGCTTGCTTCAAAAACCAATGAAAAAAGAACAGTCAGAAGGCGTCACACTCGTCCATGACGTCACAAAAGAAAACTCCCCCCTCGAATATGTCGGATTTAAAGTCATTGATCTGGCTCCCGGCGCCACTTACACTGAATCATTAAATCAAACAGAATGCTGCATTGTCGCCCTGACAGGCAAGATTCATGTCACCGAGGGAAGTGAAGAATTCCGCAGCCTTGGTACGCGTGAAAATGTCTTCGAAAAAGTGCCGACAGACAGTGTGTATGTTTCCAACGACAAAACATTCCACGTAGAAGGTGCAACGGCTGCCCGCGTAGCACTATGCTACTCTCCATCTCAGGAGCAGCGTCCGACCAAACATATTAAAGCATCGGATGTCGGTATTGAAAACCGCGGCATCCTGAGCAACAAACGAATGGTTCACAATATCCTGCCGGATTCCGACCCGCGCGCAAACAGCCTGCTTGTCGTAGAAGTGTATACAGAAAGCGGAAACTGGTCGAGCTACCCGCCGCACAAACATGACCAGGACAACCTGCCGGATGAGTCCTTCTTAGAAGAATCTTACTATCATGAAATGAATCCGCCGCAGGGTTTTGTCTTCCAGCGTGTGTATACCGATGACCGGTCGATTGATGAAACGATGACCGTTGAAAACAGTGATGTCGTGCTGGTGCCAGCTGGCTACCATCCAGTCGGCGTACCAGATGGCTATGAGTCTTATTACTTAAATGTGATGGCTGGCCCGACACGTATTTGGAAATTTTACAATGATCCAGACCATGAGTGGATTTTAAAACGTCAACCTGACTAAAGAAGCAGTGAACCCGGATGAACTACACATTCGAGGTGAAAACAGCAGTATTGCATCAGTTGGCGTACCGGGAGGCTACGAGTCTTATTACTTAAACGTAATGGCCGGCCTGACACGCATTTAGAAATTTCATAATGATCCAGACCATGAGTGGATTTTAAAACGTTAACCCAATTAAAGGAGCGGTGAAACCGAATGAACTATACATTCAATAATGAAAAAGAACTTGATGTAATCGCCATTGGGCGTGCCTGCATCGACTTAAATGCAAACGAATACAACATGCCAATGGAAGAGACGATGACGTTTACGAAATACGTCGGCGGCTCACCCGCAAACGTCGCGATCGGCAGCGCAAAGCTTGGCTTAAAAGTCGGCTTTATCGGCAAGCTTGCGGATGACCAGCATGGAAGATTTATTGAAAAGTACATGCGCGAAGTGGGTGTGGATACATCGAACATGGTCACAGACAAAGAAGGGCATAAAACAGGCCTGGCTTTTACTGAAATTTTAAGCCCGGATGAATGCAGCATCCTGATGTACCGTGACGACGTAGCAGATTTGTACCTTGAGCCATCTGAAGTAAGCGAAGACTACATTAAACAGGCGAAAATTCTGCTTGTATCCGGTACGGCACTGGCAAAAAGCCCGTCACGGGAAGCGGTTTTGAAATCGGTCGGCCTGGCGAAAAAACACGGTGTGAAAATTGTGTTTGAACTTGACTACCGTCCGTACACATGGCAGTCTCCGGAAGAAACAGCCGTTTATTACTCGCTTGTTGCCGAACAGTCCGATATCGTCATCGGCACACGTGATGAGTTTGACGTGATGGAAAATATTCAAGGCGGCGATAACAATGAAACAATCGAAAACTTATTCAAGCATTCAGCCGATCTTGTTGTGATCAAGCATGGAGTAGAAGGTTCATATGCTTATGCGAAATCGGGAGAAGTATTCCGCGCGCAGGCGTACAAAACAAACGTGCTGAAAACATTTGGCGCCGGGGATTCATACGCATCGGCTTTCCTTTATGCACTTGTCAGCGGAAAAGACATTGAAACCGCTTTGAAATATGGCAGTGCTTCCGCATCGATCGTCGTCAGCAAACACAGCTCGTCTGATGCGATGCCCGTTGTTTCTGAGATTGAGCAGCTGATTGCATCTGCCGTATACGTGTAAAAAACAATTCATTAAGAGGTGAGTAGAAAATGGGAACTATTCGATTAACAACCGCGCAAGCGTTAATTAAATTTTTAAATCAGCAGTACATCCATGTGGACGGCGAAGAAACCCCTTTTGTCGAAGGCGTATTCAACATATTTGGCCATGGAAATGTGCTTGGGATCGGCCAGGCGCTTGAGCAGGATGCCGGCCATTTGAAAGTCTATCAGGGAAAGAATGAGCAGGGCATGGCGCAGGCGGCCATCGCCTACAGCCGCGAAATGCTCCGCCGCAAAATTTATGCGGTCACGACATCTGCGGGTCCCGGTTCAGCAAACTTGATCGCAGCAGCGGGAACCGCGTTTGCGAACAACATTCCGGTTCTTTTGCTTCCGGCGGATACCTTTGCGACGCGCCAGCCTGATCCAGTGCTTCAGCAGCTGGAGCATGAACACAGCACAGCGGTAACCACAAACGAAGCGTTTATGGCGGTTTCCCGCTACTGGGACCGCGTAACACGTCCGGAGCAGTTAATGTCCGCACTCATCCGTGCGTTTGAAGTGATGACCGATCCGGCTAAAGCCGGCCCAGCGACGATCTGCATTGCACAGGATGTCGAAGGGGAAGCATTTGATTATGATGAGCGTTTCTTTGACAAACGTGTTCATTATCTGGACCGCAAGCCGGCGGTAGAACGCGAGCTGCAGGGCGCAGCAGAGCGGATCAAAGCAAGCAAAAAACCCGTCATTATTATCGGCGGCGGTGCCCGTTATTCAGGTGCCCGTGACATTTTAAAACAAATCTCTGGAAAACATAATATCCCGCTTGTAGAAACACAGGCCGGGAAATCAACAGTGGAAGTCTCATTTCCAACTAACCTGGGCGGTCTTGGAATCTTGGGCACGTCGGCTGCAAACAAAGTGGCGCGTGATACAGACCTTGTAATCGGTGTCGGCACACGCTATACAGATTTCACGACATCATCCAAAACGCAGTTTGATTTTGACAAAACATCATTCTTAAACATTAATGTCAGCCGCATGCAGGCTTATAAGCTGGACGCATTCCAGGTAGTTGCCGATGCAAAAACCGCGCTTGAACAGCTGGCACCTCTTTTGGGAGACTATAAAACCGCATTTGGCGGCCTGCTTTCAGCATGGAAAGAGGAATGGCTGGCAGAACGTGACCGTCTGGCGAACGTAACATTTAACCGTGAAAACTTCACACCGGAAATCAAGGGCCAGTTTTCCCAGGAAACGATGAATGAGTACGCCGATGCGCTGGGCACTGAATTCACCCAAACGGCTGCTTTGGTTGCGGCCAATGAAGCAGTCGCACCGGACAGCATCGTCATCGGTTCAGCCGGGTCCCTTCCGGGCGACCTGCAGCGCTTATGGCATTCAGATGTGCCGAATACGTACCATCTTGAATACGGATATTCCTGCATGGGATATGAAGTGGCCGGTGCACTGGGTGCGAAACTGGCTCACCCGGACCGTGAAGTATATGCGGCAGTCGGAGACGGCAGCTTCCTCATGCTTCACACAGAGCTTGTAACAGCGCTTCAGTACGATAAAAAAATCAACATTCTCCTGTTTGATAACTCTGGCTATGGATGTATTAATAACCTGCAGATGGGTAATGGAAGCGGAACATACTTCTGTGAATTCCGTACACATGATAATCAAATTATGAACATCGATTACGCAAAAGTGGCAGAAGCTTACGGAGCAAAATCTTACAAAGCCAACACAGTAGAAGAATTGAAAGCAGCGCTTGAAGATGCGAAAAAGCAGTCTGTTTCCACATTGATTGATATGAAGGTGCTTCCGAAAACAATGTCGGATGGCTATGATGGCTGGTGGAACGTTGGTCTCGCTGAAGTATCCGAGTTTGAAAGCGTTCAAAAAGCCTATGCCGCGAGAGCAGAAAAACTAGAAACGGCGAAGATGTATTAAGAGAAGATTGCACACGATATAGGATATTAACTTGTTAAACTATATTACAGTAGCAGTGGTTCAAGGGACGGAAGTCGGCGGCTTCTTTCCTGAACCCGTTATTTTGAAAGAGAATTGGCGTTGTGTCATTTAAATAATTGTATCCGAGCAAACGTATAGCACTTAAGGGCAAGATATAGGCCGCAAAGTGAATTTTTTAATGGCTAACTAGGTGAAAGGAGAGATTCATTAAATGGCTTTAGTTTCAATGAGAGAGATGTTGAAAAAAGCAAAAAAAGACAGGTATGCAGTAGGACAGTTTAATATCAATGGCCTTGAATTTGCCCAGGCTTTTTTGCTTGCTGCGGAAGAGGAACAGGCACCGATCATTTTGGCTGCTTCGGACCGGCTTGTTGATTATCTTGGCGGTTTCAAGACGATATCATCTATGGTCAATGCATTAACAGAAGAACTAAATATTACTGTTCCGGTTGCACTTCATTTGGATCATGGCATGAGTATCGAACGCTGTAAACGGGCGATCGATGCCGGGTTTACATCGGTGATGATCGATGGATCACATGGGTCAATTGACGCAAATATCGCGATGACAAAAGAGGTCGTGGCATATGCAAAAGTAAAGGATGTCTCGGTCGAAGCTGAAGTCGGTACAGTGGGCGGTCAGGAAGATGGAATGATTGGCGGCATTCAATATGCGGATATTGATGAGTGCATCCGTATTGTCGAAGAAACAGGTATTAATGCACTGGCTGCCGCTCTTGGTTCTGTTCACGGACCATATCAGGGTGAGCCGCAGCTTGGTTTTGAAGAAATGAAAGAAATCAGGGATAAAACGGGCATTCCACTGGTACTACATGGCGGATCGGGTATTCCATTACACCAGCTTCAGCGTGCAATTGAATTGGGTCACGCTAAAATTAATGTGAACACGGAAAATATTCAAGCGTGGACAACTTCTATTCGTCAGACATTAAATGAAAAACCCGATGTGTATGAGCCGCGTTTGATCTTGAGACCAGCGATTGAAGCAGTGAAAGAAGCGGCCAAAGAAAAAATGAAAGAATTTGGAACGAGTGGACGAGGTGTTACAATAAATAAAGGAAACGGAAGGGTAGAAGATGCCATTACTACGCTTTGATATTGTAAAAGGAAGATCAGAAGAAGAATTAAAGAAGCTGCTTGATGCTGTTCATCGTGCCATGCTTAAAGCATTCGAAGTACCCGAACGTGACCGCTATCAGATAGTGCATCAGCACCCTGCTCATGAAATGATTATGGAAGACACAGGACTAGGGTTTGAGCGCTCAAAAGATATGGTGTTGATTAGCATCACCAGTAAAAAGCGAACAGAAGAACAAAAGCAAAATTTGTACAAATATATTGTCGAGGAATTACGGAAAGACTGCAATATTGATCCCAAAGATGTAATGGTTTCTATTACAGTCAATGAAGATGCAGACTGGAGTTTTGGATTTGGAAAGGCGCAGTTTTTAACAGCAGATCTTTGAGGTTGCTTTCAGAATCAAAGTAGTATACTTAACCGATACGGGACTCAAAACATCATTATCGACCAGATATTTTCGCCAGAGTACCGCACTTCAAATCCAGTGCAGAGTAGCGCGTAAGGATAAGTGGGGGCTGAATGACGATCCTTCTTTTTTAAATAGTAAAGTAATTAATATAAACAAATTCTTGAATTTTTATTCTGAAAAGAAGCAAAAAAATGCTCAAGAATAACAAAAAAAGAATTGACTAAAAATTATAAATATTTTAATATGGATAAAATTAATGCACCCCTATGTATATTTACCTAAATGAAAACGATAACAAAACGTATGGATATTAAAATTTTATGGAAATATAAAAACACTTCAGCTGTTGACCAAAATATTATAAAATTTAATAAAGTGATTTTACAAATGCATACGGATGCGTTAATTTTATGAAAGAAGGAAAATAGATGGCAATTACTACAAAAGATCTTGCAAAACTGGCAAATGTTAGCCAATCAACTGTTTCGAGATCCTTAAATGATAGTCCAATGATACCAGAGAAAACAAAGAAAAGAATAAAAAAGATAGCAGAAGAGCACGGTTTTCAATTTAATTCACATGCGAGAAGTTTAGCCGCAAATAAAACTTATACAATCGGTGTAATTCTCCCAGAAACTTTGTTTGATTCTCGAGTAGACACCCACTTTAAATCTTGGCAGAATGAGTTGTTGGAAAGCTTGGAGCGTTTGGAGTTTGATGTAATTATTTCGTTTTTTCAAAATAGGTTTACAAAGAAAAATAACATAAAAAGACTTATTGCAGCTAAAAAGATAGACGGTCTTATCATATTAGAACCATCGTTAGATGATGAGACAATAAATGTGCTGGAAAAAACGGACGTACCATTTGTTTTTTGTAAATATATTCCTCCTTTTTATCAAGCGAAAGAAGTAGATTTTGTATGTGTAGATCAATTCAAGGGGGGATATATAGCCACTGAACATTTAATTAAATTAGGGCACCAAAAAATATTATGTATTTCAGCAAATAATGTTGGTGGTGAATTCGAGTTAAGAACTGAAGGATTTAAAGCAGCTTTGATTAATAACAATATTCAATTTGACGAAGAAATGCTGATTTATGGAAATGAAACTTTTCAATCAGGATATGAATTAATGCTAAATCATTTAGAAAAGGTGAAAGATTTCACAGCTATTTTTGCACAAAATGATTTGATGGCATTGGGAGCCATACAAGCATTAAAAGAATCAGGGTTTAATGTGCCCCAGGATATAGCAGTTGTCGGGTTTGATGACATTGATTTATGCACATGTTATAAACCATATCTAACTACAGTTCATCAGCCGACTAAAGAGATTGCAGCATTAACATGCAAGCGATTAATAGAAAAGATTGAATCGACTGAGCCAGTAGCTAAGCTGAAACTTGAAATAAGTCCTTCACTCGTAATCAGGGAGTCGTGTGGAATAAATAATTGAATTTATTCCACCTCTCCATCTCTAATCTTTTATGCATTCGTATGCGTGGAAACAAAAAATAGAGAGAGAAATAAACAAGCATTATGTACGGTACGAGATGAAAATAGGTCGAGCTTTCTACAGCATAAATATCATTAACAAAGGATTAAAGATGATGGCAAAGACTAATTTGACAATATTGATTTATGCGCGTGTTATAAACCTTGCTAACTACAGTGCATCAGCCAATTAAAGAAATTGCACCGTTAATATGCAAGCAATTAATAGAAAAAGTTAAATCTAATGAGCCATCGGCTAAGCTGAAGCCATAAATTCTTCACTCACAATGTAGGAATCGTGTGGAATCATACATGTGGAGTTATTTTAAATTTAACGGTCCCGGCTGTGCACGCTGAGCTTACGATTAAAGCACCGGAAGCGTGTAAATTGCTTTAATTTGCTTTATTTAGTGCCGTTATTACCGCCTGAATTTCTTTCTCTCCGATATACCTTTGCAAGGATCTCTACAGCAATACCCTTCATACTTTCCTTGTCTGTTCTCCTTTTTTACAGCCATTCCTTAATATCCACGGATAGTAAAATCGGCAGCAATTCTTCTTCCGATTCAATGCTGAGTGCCTCACATTCTAGAACATTCCGAACACGCTCTTGATTGGCTCCTGGCACCTGCTTATAAAGCAGATCCATTATTTTATAGGTTAGGAAATAGGTTGCCGGCAGGTTAAGTACTGTATATCCAGGCTTCGTATTGCGCTTGCCCATTTCAATGGAATAGTCCGGTGTTAACCTATATGTATAGATACCTTCCATGTAGCTGAATGTATCATCGGTCCCCGGCACAATAAAGAACCAGTCCCCTAAACCTTTGCGCATAAGTCTTGCTTCCGGAATAGAAGGGGAAGAAAAGCGCTGTTACACGGCTTCTTTGGCTGTTTTATTGTAGTATTGCCGCTCGGAAAGCCGGTCTTCCCAAATTTCTTTTCGTGTAACTCTCTTTTTTGTGATGTATAAAATACGCTGTTTCTATGTTGTTTAATCGATCAATACTTGGAGCTCGGTAATAAAGTCTTCATCTTTTGAAGAAGCATAATTATTCGGCAGTGAAACTTCATAAACATTTGCTTCTATTGAAAAGCCTGACGAATAGTAGGCGTTTTTTAGTTTGCTAAAGTGATCGTAATAATCAGCTTTAGACCACTTAAAAGCGATACACATGTATGTTCCTCTCGGAATAGAATCGATATAAATACCTGGTGGAACAAGAGCTAAATCCGTTTTTGAAATTGAAGTATACAGGCTGCTGTAGCAAATTTTTTCCGTGGATTCGTACTGCTTTAGCGGGTAGATGCACCCGTATAAATTATTAACAGTAGCCTCTGCTTCCTCAAGTACATTCGCAAGTTTTCTAAAATATACATCTGGAGGATCTAACGGAGTCACTTTAGCGGTGCAGTCCATTTTTAGGATGGAGCGCTCTTCAATTTTGCGGGTATAAACGACACCGCGTTGCTGATTTGTTAGAAGTATTTGCTCGCGAAGCTGGCTTTTTCGTTGATTTAGCAGCTGTTGAACGTTTTCTAGTTTTTTGATTTGCTCTTCAATAGTCAGCTCCTGTTGGTCAAGGAATTTGTACATTGATTCAGGAGGCAGTTCGATCATGCGGCGGATTTCTTCAAGGGGCGTACCTATGTATTTCAAATATTTAATGATATCTAAATAAAAAATTTGTCTGATACTGTAATAACGATATTGATTATCAGGATCAATGTATTCTGGTTTAAAAAGATCAATTTTATCATAATAACGAAGAGTTTGAATTGATATATTATTTAACTTCGCCATTTCTCCAATCGACAAGTATGTCTCCATTTTTTACTCCTTTATGTTACTTCTTTTGTCATGTAACGCTTTCACAAAAAACTAACCTTGACTCTATAGTAACTATAGACTTTATTATACCTGTAGAAAAAGCAAATACAAATAATATCTTATAGTGGAGGTCATAGACATGCATTCTATTATGTTTGTTTTCAAGCGCAATCCCGAACTAACATTAGAAGAATTTTATCATCATTATGAGTACATTCATGGACCTATTGCGAAAAGGCTGCCCAGACTCGTTGAATATCGTCAGCATCCATCAAGAAAAGCAGGTCAAGGAGACGGAAGTTATGTAGGTGATTTTAATGAATTTGATGCTGCATCTGTTTATACATTTGAAAGTGCTGAAGCAGCCGAAATCGCATGGGATTCTGAAATTGGCAAGCTATTAGATGAAGACACTCATCGTCTGCTAGATCCGAAAACAATGATCACTCTTCCTGTTACTGTAAGAGAAGTCTTTAGAAAGTAACACCCCACATTCTTAGGCAGGTTAAAACAATAGAATAAAGGAAGTGACCAAAATGAAATATGAAGGACTCGCAAAAGATATTATCCGACTTGTTGGCGGAGAGAAAAACATTTCAAGCCTTGTTCATTGCGCTACGCGGCTAAGGTTTAAGCTTCGAGATCCTAAACAGGCTGATAAGCAGGCACTTAGCAACATGAAAGAGGTTTTAAGTGTAGTAGAAAGCGGCGGCCAGTTTCAAGTGGTTATTGGCAACCACGTGTCAGATGTCTATCAGGAGATTATAAAACAGACTAACCTAACTGCAGGGATAGAACCTTCAGAAAACAGCGAAAAAACAAAACCAACCGCTAAAATATTTGAAATTATCTCAGGCAGTTTTTCGCCGCTTCTTCCGGCACTAGCAGGAGCAGGGATATTAAAAGCGCTGCTGACTATCCTGACAACAGCCGGATGGCTGTCAGCAGAAAGCGGAACCTATTTAATTTTAGCTGCAGCTGGAAACGCCGTTTTATATTTTCTTCCTATATTATTAGGGGTCACACTAGCGACTAAACTAGGCGCAACTCCAGCTATGGGTGGAGTAATTGGCGCTGCTTTACTGGAGCCAAACTTTACAGGCATCTTAGCATCTGGAGCAGACAGAACGGATTTCCTTGGTATCCCGGTTTTTTTAATCGACTATTCTTCAAGCGTTTTTCCAGTATTTATTGCGGTTTCAATTTTTGCACTCTTTGAAAAACAGTTAAAGAAATTAGTGCCACAGAGTATACAGCTGTTCTTCGTTCCAATGCTTTCTCTAGTGGTTATCGTACCGTTAACAGTGATCGCATTTGGGCCATTCGGTGTGTATGTAGGCGAAGGAGTTGCAAATGCTCTTGCGTTTTTAACCGAAACAAGTGGTATTATTGCCGGAATTGTCATTGGCGGATTCATTCCATTCGCTGTTGTGCTGGGTCTTCACTGGGCAACGGTGCCAATTATTTTATCAAACTTGGCTTCAGGGTACGACCCCCTTATCGGAATGTGGATTGGGGCAACGTTTGCACAGACGGGTGTTGCATTAGGGGTTTTCCTAATAGCAAGAGACAAAAATCTAAAAGCAGTGGCAGGTTCTGCGACGCTTACAGCATTGCTTGCCGGCGTAACAGAGCCAATCCTTTATGGTATTATCCTGCGTTACAAACGGACACTTCCGCTTATGATAGCAGCCGGTGCAGCGGGCGGAGCAATATTAGGATTCTTTCAAGTACGTGCTACCGCCTTTGTGATGCAGAGCGTTTTCTCTTTTGGAGCTTTTGATCCGATTGGTTACATGCTGCTAGGTGCAGCTGTATCAATGGTATTAGCCACTGTTTTGGTGATGATCTTTGGATTTGGCGAAGAGAATGTCGCGCCTGTTGAAGCAACTATTACGACATCAACTGGCGGCAATGCTAAGAAATCTGTTCAGCCGGCAGGTCAAGAAGTTATTTCCAGTCCACTGAGCGGTACTGTTAAGGCATTAACGGATGTAAATGATCCTGTTTTTGCTGGCGAAGCAATGGGAAAAGGAATTGCGGTAGTGCCGGCTACTGGAAAAGCTTTCTCGCCGGTCGATGGGACCATCACAACTGTTTTTCCGACAGGGCATGCAATTGGCATTACATCTAAAAATGGTGCAGAAATCCTCATTCATATTGGAATTAACACCGTAGAACTGAATGGGAAGTATTTCTCTCCATCCGTTAAACAGGGCGATGAAATAAAGAAAGGTGACTTGTTGGTTGAATTTGATATCGCAAAAATAAAAGAAGCTGGTTATGATATCACAACACCAGTAATCGTCACGAATACAGACCGTTATTCCTCTGTTTTGGCCAGTGAGGAAGCAGTAATTAATGCTAACAATCCAATCTTGACGCTTGTTTCATAAATTACAAGTATCCTTACCAAGCTATTTTCTGCTGGCATAATAGCTCCGGCCCTCGAAAAAAAGGGCTGGATATAAACATACATACAAGAGAAAGGAGCAATTCCATTGAATCAGTTTCCACAAGGATTTTTATGGGGCGGTGCTTTGGCTGCCAATCAAGTAGAAGGTGCTTATAACAAAGGAGGGAAAGGACTATCCGTCGCAGACGTTTTGCCAAATGGCATCTGGGGACCAATTGTATATCCTCCTCAAGGTGAATATCTTAAACACCAGGCGATTGACTTTTATCATCGATACAAAGAAGATTTAGCTCTTTTCGCAGAGATGGGTTTTAAATGTCTTCGTGTCTCCATTGCCTGGACTAGAATTTTTCCAAACGGCAATGAGGAGAGTCCAAATGAAGAAGGCCTGGCTTTTTATGATGCTCTCTTCGACGAGATGGCCGAGCATGGCATTGAGCCGCTTGTCACGCTGTCACATTATGAAATGCCGATGTTTCTTGTTGAAGAGTACGGCGGATGGACAAACCGGGAAGTGATTGGTCTGTTTGAACGGTTTGCTGAAACAGTGTTTACTCGTTTCAAGAATAAAGTTTCGTATTGGCTGACTTTTAATGAAATTAATCTCGCTCTTCATGCACCATTCATTTCAATAGGGATTCGTCATGACAAAGGAGAGATTTTACAACAGGTACGTTACCAGGCCATTCACCATCAGTTTGTAGCCAGTGCCAGTGCAGTGAAAATGTGCCACGAAATCAATCCAGATGCTAAAATCGGCTGCATGGTGGCAGGAGTTCCTATGTATCCACTCACGCCAGATCCTTCAGACGTACTCGAAGCGCAAAAACAGGAAAGGGAAACGCTTTTCTTTGCAGATGTTCATGCGAGAGGTCATTATCCAGCTTATATCAAGCGTTTCTTTAAAGAGAATAACATCACCATCGATATGGAAGAACGCGATGAGGAGATCCTGAAACACACTGTTGATTTTATTTCGTTCAGCTATTATATGAGCGGCTGTGCTACAGCAAATGAAGAGTTGAATGTGCAATCCAATGCCAACATTTTGAACATAGTGAAGAACCCTTACCTTCCAAGCTCAGAATGGGGCTGGCAGATCGATCCGAAAGGGCTTCGCTACACGCTGAATATGTATTATGACCGGTATGAAAAGCCACTTTTTATTGTTGAAAATGGATTAGGAGCGAATGATGTAATCAATGAAAATGGAGAGATAGAAGATGACTATCGTATTGATTACTTGAATGCGCATCTTTGCCAGGTTCGGGAAGCGATTGAAGACGGTGTTGAAGTCATGGGCTATACAAGCTGGGGACCGATTGATCTCGTCAGTCAGTCAACAGGTGAAATGAAAAAACGTTATGGCTTTATTTATGTTGACCGCCATGATGATTTGAGCGGCACATTTAAAAGGATAAAAAAGAAAAGCTTCCATTGGTACAAACAAGTCATCCAATCGAATGGCAGCACTTTAAAATGTGAGGAATAAGAGCACAAAAAGGCCTTAGGAACAGACTGCATAGAGTAAGACAAATAAAAAACACCTTCAAGTTGACAAACGGTTATGTAATTACCTAAAAAGTTAACTTGGAGGTATTTTTCTTTATGAGTACGAAAGTGAGTTACCCAACAGAAGTAAAGATAAGGGCTGTGGAGATTTGTCTGTCGGAGTACCGGTAACCATTAAATAAGGTATATGGAGTCTTTCTGTCTTTCAACTACAGCTCATTAAGAGAAGAACTATTTCTTACAGAATTAAGGATATTAAATAATAGCCAACCCTTGACTCTATAGTTACTACAACGTTTATTATTTGTTACATAGATATCCTAAATAATAAAAAAGGAGAAATATTTTATGAGTGAAATCGATACAAACCGCACGCTTCGACTGTTGTTTCCTCAATGGCAAGGTGGGAACAACCCTCCATATGTTCTAGGAGCCCATTTGTTAAATTGGCTCGCGCCCAAGTCTAATGGTCCTTTTGAAGAGGTACCGGTGGACCTAAACTCGGACTTAGAAAAAGAAAAGGGGATAGTCGCTAGAAGAACGGTGCTACATCAGGCTAAATCTGCCAAAAGTCTAATTCATAAACATAATCCTGATCGTGTCGTTGTTTTTGGAGGGGACTGCAGTGTAGAACTTGCACCTTTTGCTTATTTGAATGAGAAATATAACGGAGATACTGCTTTATTATGGCTTGATGCTCACCCTGATGTCTCGATTCCTCAGGATTTTCCACATCATCACGCGCATGTTCTGGCTAACTTGCTGGGAGTAGGTGATGAAGAATTTATTGCAGAGGTTCCTCGCTGTTTTAAGTCTGAACAAGTACTTTATGTAGGATTAAATGATATGCTTGAGCCTCTTAATTCAGATCCGATGAAAAATATGAAGCTCGATATTGTAGGCCCGAATGAAATCAAACAAGATAGCTCTAAAGTGCTCGAATGGTTAGCTGTGAAAAAGCCATCCAAAATTATTATTCATTTTGATCTGGATGTGCTGGATCTCAAGGAATTCCGTTCTCTCCTTGTTGCTTATCATGGAACATATGAGGAATACATCAAAACGACTCCTCAAGGATCAAGCATGGAAACGATTATCCGTGTTTTACAAGATGTGGCTAAATCATATGATGTAGTCGGGATTGGCATCACTGAGCACTTTCCTTGGGACTCCTATTTCCTAGCTAACATGCTATCTCGCTTGCCACTGATTGGCGATATCAACAATAAGGAGCTTCCAACTTTTAATCCTCTTTAATTAAAAGGCGGCCCATAGATATGTGCATGGTCAGGTTGATGTACATAGTTCTTGAAACAGGAAGGGTACAAAGCTAAGAGCTGAAAAGAAAATCATTAATTAAAAACTCCCTAGGTACAGAGCCCGGGGAGTCTTTTTTGCTTAATGTAATAACATCATAAAATTTTATCACGTTGATACACTTCTTCAAGGATCTCTGCCGCAATATCCTGCATACTCTTGCCGGTTTGTTCTCCTTTTTTTCGAAGCCAGTCCTTAATATCTACAGACAAGGAAACCGACAGCAATTCTTCCTCGGATTCAATGCTGAGTGCCCCGTATTCCGGAACATATCGCACACGCCCTTGTTTGGCAGATCGCTTAATAAAGTCAGCTAATTCAACTGAAACACCACTCAAACGTGCGTCTTTCATATGAATGACCCATCGATCTTTCAGCCGCTCCATATATAAATTGGCTACTGGAACTTGCTGATAAAGCAGATCCATCACTTGATAGGTGAGGGAATAAACTGCCGGCAGATTGAGCACTGCGTATCCTGGCTTCGTGCTACGCTTACCCATTTCAATGAAATAGTCCGGTGTTAACCTATGCGTATAAGACTTACTTCGAGAATGGAAGGGGAAGAAAAACGCTGGTACAAAGGCTAGTTATCATAAAATAGACTGTCGAAAACTACTTTCATAATTAAAATAGTGCTTATATCCAAGTGAATTAAACAGCCAGCCTCCGGTTGCGTACCAGCAGCTGGCTGTCTAAAAGGTGCTTTGATCCTTGTTTCACAGAAAGGGGTCAGTACCTGAAGACTGTTCTTGCTCCTTTTATCTATTAAGCATTTAATTTCATTGGAATTATGGCGCTTTTTTTTACTACATTCAGTGTTCTGGGCTTTCCTTGTCCCATTACTCATATATTTGTCATCGTAATTTTTGTGGTTTTTTGCTAATTTACCATTTAGTAAATTTAAATTATATTATTTTAAATAATTTGGATTTGAGTCAATAATTTGGACACAAAAAAGTTAAGTCTTAAGCAGTTCTTCTAATCAGATCCTCCATAGCTTGA
>NZ_JAVJNG010000044.1:0-15351 GCF_038806185.1 Domibacillus sp. 8LH
TTAAATCCTGTTGGAATATATGGCGTATCAACGCTTTCTGCTATGCCATTAATAAAGCCTTGCAAGTGATTAGCTGTGCTGTTCTGTAAGTATTCCGTTTTTAATTCTTCTGGGTTTTTCTGATTGAGCGGGGGGATGTCCTTTGCTACGTATTCATTAGGTGAAGACAGGCCATAGTTTCCGCTGTAAAAATCGGTGTTACTACGCCCTAATAAAGCTTTATTTATCGTCATTTCGCCATAAGTCGTTTTTCCTCGCCGCTCGTCCCATTTACTTCTGTATAAAGCAGACTGTCTGAATAAACGGTCAATCGTTTTTTGATCTCCTTTTGCGTAAAAAGCTAATTGATCGCATAAAGCTAAATCCGCTGCGGAATCATCCCCGTTGTATGGAGATGTATCGCCGTTCCATAACGCCCGTATTTCCTTGCCGCTTCTTGAATTGAACATCACTTTTAAAATATCTCCATCCATCCCTGTCATGTCCACAGAGGGTGCGCCTGACTTCCATTCCTTCGCTTGCTGGCTTTGCTGCTCTTTGAAATAAGATTTATATAAATCATTGATTAATTGCTGATCGTATTCTATCGGTGCGTCATTATATACACGGCCCGTCATCGTTACCCATCCGCTGCCGCCGAATACTTCCAGCTTCTCGCCCGCTTCCGTATATCCGTTCTTTCCCATGCCCTCGGGCTTTATTCCTTTTAACCATACATGGTAGCCTTTTCCGCTCGGGCTGATTTCTGTATAGCCTAAATTGGTTAAATCCTCTAATTCTCTTGATATATTGGTTGTACTGACGTCGTTATCTAAATCAATGCAAATAAGATCGGTTTCAGCTAAAGCAAAGCCTACACCGTCAAAACGTCCTGTTTGAAATGCCTGTTCCACATCATAAAAATTGTACAGATTGGACGGAGTATTCCAGCCATAAAAATCGCTTCCATCAATTTTGACAGGGACTTTCGTTGCTTCGTTGGGCTTATCCTTTCTCGGTACAGCTTTCCACAGGAGCCATCTATTCATCTGCTTCAATTCCCCTGGCATATTATGAAACTCTGGTACGGGTATTCTATCGCCTGTTCTAAGCGCCATTTCGCCGCTCTCCTTTCCGTCTGCCGTTCATTTTTGTACCACTTTCGGCACATCCTTCTAGTTATCTTTTTATTTATTTTTTAGGATTTGCCCCCCGTTGTAAAACGGGGGGACAAAGCCAATAAAGTACTTACATTACATACAGTACTTACACCCCCTTTGTGAAAGTAGCCCAACTTCTTATGGCTCTAAGGATCAACGGACTTTTTGAAAGGCTTTAAAGGGGAGACTTATACGACCGAAAGGGGAGACTTATACGACCGAAAGGGGAGACTTATACGACCGAAAGGGGAGACTTATACGACCGGGATATGTTAAACATAATAAACAATATACACATATAGCATATACGAATATATCTTTTAAAATTTGCATAAAAGAGAGCGGCTACATGCGTATGAACCGCTTAATGAGGTATGCTTCAATCTTTATTCAATAAACTAAACAGATTGTGGAATACCCCCTTGGGAAAACTATTGTTAATTTATCAAGAAAAAGTTGTTACGCATCCATTGAAAGCATACGTCATTACGAATCTAAAAAAGCCATTTTTCAAAGAAGAAACAAAAAAAATAACCCATCCT
Organism: Domibacillus sp. 8LH; assembly: GCF_038806185.1. Classification (NCBI taxonomy): domain Bacteria; kingdom Bacillati; phylum Bacillota; class Bacilli; order Caryophanales; family Bacillaceae; genus Domibacillus; species Domibacillus sp. 8LH. The sequence continues at coordinate 1,682 of NZ_JAVJNG010000044.1, forward strand.
GTATACAGAGTGTGCGCTCTGTGACTGGGTTATTTTTTCGACCTCATCAAATTGCCGTCTTCATTCTGTTATGCGTTGTTACCGGGGATGTTAGTAGCATCCTTATTTTTATTGTAGAAGAAATGTTTGTAGATTGCAAAAATATACTCATATAAAGAGGATGAAGGTAACATAAGTGGGATTGTCATGAGCCAATCTTGTCAATCGGCAGAATAAATATGTATATTTTATTCATTCGAGCGATGCAGAAACGTTCAGTATTCTCTTTCTGAAATAGAGAGTTTTCAAAGAGAATGATTCTTCACCTTTCATCAAAACCCTTTTTTATATTTTGAAATTTGAAAAATGAGCTACTCATTAAGTTGTTTATCAACCTTAAAGGCAGCTCATTTTTACTAATAATAAAAATCAATTCAATGTATAAAAACTGTTCTTATTTTTTTTCAAGTAAAGCAATTAAATCCTTTACCCAATCATTGCATGGTTCGTCAATCGGAGCATATTCTCTTCTTTTTTGACACAATGATTCTACAAAGGCTAATAACCACTTCCCAGCTAAATCAGGTATTGAAGTATCTTCAGCTTTGAAGTTCACCCATTCTTTAAAGCTTAATATTTTAATGTGAGTATTGTAAAGTTCCTCAAGCTCTGTTTTTCTTGAGTTTACATCTTCATCAATAATTGGTGGAGAATCAACTACAAACCCAGCTAATGCAGTCTCTGCATGTACCTCCAATTTGTCAGATAACTCTTCCAGTTCGTCTAACAAATAGGGCTTTTTGTATTTTGCATCCCATGCTTCAATGATTAGGTTGCTGTCTCTTTGTGGAGAGATCTCTACGTCTCCGATGTTACCATGCTTTTTATTGGCAGATCTCATTTGTGACAAAGGATTTAACACTCCTGGAAGCTTTTCTTGCTCATCCAATATCTGCAGGAGACTATGCAATGCTACCTCAAAAACACGCGGTGCATATTTTGTCGAATTCATGTATTCAATTACCAAATCTGCTGCATCTTCTAATTCGAATTGTTTCTTTAGGAGTTCTTTTGTTAATTTAATCGCCTGTTCAGAATTACTATTGAATTCATCACTCTTATTAGCAAGATGAGACAGCAGGTATTTGAGTGCCGCTAAGGCATCGACCTTACCCTCTTGAATCATATCAACCAAAATCAGCCATTCTTTTTTAGGTCCCTTTATCGTGGCTTTATAAAGAGGGGAATATGGATAGTTTTCTGCGAATGTTCTCGTCATCATACTTCCAAAATTATTCACTTTGAGTAAATCATGACTTCTTAAAACACTGATTACATGTCCGGTGTTTATAGTTCTCATTGATACACCTTCAACCCAAGAGAAGTTTACAGACGCATTATTTCCTTTATGAAGACGTATATCTTGTACGGGAGCAATAGCTTTAATGGCTAGTTGACCAACTAGTACGCCTATTAGTCCTCTTCCCTGCTCACTTGTGTAAGAAGAAATTTTTTCTATTTGTTCTTTAGCTTCATCGCTCAATGTTAAGTTATTTATTACATCTGGATTTGTCTTAACCTCTTCTATTAGCTTTTCAAGATACCCAGATTTTAAGTTTGCTTGAATTAAATTATAACGCTCTTTTGTTTCTGCGTTTTGCGCACCTTCTTTAAATTCAACCTGGCTTTGACCTGAATTATAAATACTTCTATCCGGATAAACTATTAAGTGCGGTTCAATTTGCTGCGATGTTCCCTCCGGCTTGTCTTGTGAAAGCTTGGATTCCATTACCTCTTCAACTCCTAACGATTTTTGTAGCTGGACACTCACTGGGGTTAAAGTAGGAAATTTGTAAGGGATCAAATAATGGTCAGCAAGTATTTGTGGATTGGTATTTTTATTTCTAATTTCGAATCCAATACTTTTCAAAAACTGGGCATAGGATAAAACAAGTTCTTCTTGAACATCCCACTCTTCTGCCAAATCCTTTACACTTTTCAATTTTGGTATCCCTTCACCAGTTACCACTTTTGAAACAATTTCCCACTTCTTCTGAATTTTATCATTTGGGTAAGAGATTTCACAGGCGAATTTAGGTTTGTACTGGTAATATCCGCATAATTGAACTAGATCAGCTTTAACCTTATTTAAAGCTAGTTCGTGATCTAATGCCTTCCAAACAGCCAGAAAGATCTTTTCGTTTAGTTCCCCTCCCTTTAGAAAAATGGATTTGTAGCCAATATCCCATCCTTTTAAAGTTGGTTTTAACTCAATCGTAAAGTCATTCTTCTGTTTCTTTTCAAATGCAGTAATCATTAGACTATCGTTTTCATTTTTTACTTCTATATTTACAACATCAGTAGCGTCGCTAACTTCTTGCCATTTAAAATTATTCAGATCGATGATTGCAGAGTAAGATCGATCATCGATTATATTTTTTTTAGATAAATCTTTACTTTCAACTTTTCTAGATGCCAGGTATTCCGTGGCAATCTTTTCGTACATTTTTGTTCTTAACTTTTTTCTTGATTTAAACCCTAATGGCTCATCTTGAGATAACGTTTCAATTTCAAATGGTATGTCTACATTGAAAATTTGTTTAAGAACACTTAACGATAAAATTCTTGCTATCTGAGGCGGCACTGAATTTCCAATCTGCTTGATAGCTGCCATTCGCCCGCCGCTAAACACATAGTTATCAGGAAAAGTCTGTAGTCTTTTCAGTTCTCCAATTGAAAAGGCTCTATTTTCCCAATGAAAAGGTCCAGTGTATTGGCCGCCTTGGGCTTTTAACGTACGAACAGGCAGCAATGGATCTGCTTTGTATAAAAAATCAGAAAACTTAGATCTCCAAGCAAAAATAGGATTAGGATGACCCATTTTTTCAGTGAAAAAACTATAATTTAATCCAGGTGGTACTTCCTCCAGAAGATGACCATATTTACCGTTAATTTTGCGGTCGATCTCATCTTTACTTGAATAAGCACCTTCAATCGCATCTTGTGCAGAATAAAACGGTAATTCTGCAATTGAATCTGGACCATGAGTAGGACGTGGAAAGCGGTAGTCTATACCGTCTTTGGTTCCAATTATTATTAGACGTTCCCTAAACTGTGGCACACCGTAATCGGCGGTATCTAGAACTCTAAAATGCAATTTATATCCTACCTCTGCAAAAGCTTCTTGGATCATTCTCCAAGACTCTCCTTTTTCAGCTCCTAATATTCCTGATACATTTTCAAATAAAAAGGCCTTTGGCTGTAGCACCTCCAAAATCCTTACATACTCTTCAAATAAAGTTCCTCTGTCATCTGTTGTTCCAAGAACTCCAGATGCCCTACGACCAGCAGCAGAAAAAGTCTGGCAGGGAGGTCCTCCTATAATAAAATCAACCTCTCCAATTAAGTGTGAAGGATCGTAATCCCTTATATCTAAGCTCTTAACTATGCAGTTTTTATTTAAAATACCTGCTTTAATATTTTCCGATAAGGTAGCAGCACAATGTTTATCTATCTCAACAGATTCAACAATTTCAAATCCTGCATCTTCTACCCCGATATCCAGTCCGCCGCCACCAGAAAACAAGCTCAATACTTTTATTGTTTGAGTCTTTGTTTTTTGCTTTTCTCTTAGCTTTACTGAAAATTCTTCTATCCAGTTTCCCTCAAAAGTTAGCCCTAAGCTTTCTTTTAAGATGGAGTAAAAATCTCTTGTACTTGGGTCTGTTTTTTCATTAAACAAATTGAGTTGTCGCATTTTTTCTCCTAACTTTTTATGTCACTTATAAATTTTTTTTAAATTCTTCACGTAGCAACTTTTCGATAGCATAGTTAACCAGATCTGTTTTAAACCCCCGTGGCTCTTGCTTAGATAAGTACTCAATTTCCTTTATCAAATCCCGCCGGATAAAATAAGTTTGTCTTTTATGTGTATCTTCAATCTTTAGTCTATTGCGTTTTTGCTCAATAATTTCACTGAATGAAGGGCTATTAGATCCTAACTCTTTTGGAAGGATGGAATTTTCTTCATTGCTTTGTTCGTTTTCTGTCAAAGATTTACCTTTAGGTTCCATTCTTATTTAACTCCTTCCATATTTAAGGATAATTCATTGCAATACGTATGGAATTTTATCCGTAAACATAGCAGTTTTTTTCGTGAAATGCTATGTTTACAATCTTATAGAACAAGGGATTAGCTGTATCTAGGAATAAAATATTTCTTTTAAACAATGTTTGCTGTGCTTGCCCCTTTTTCAGTTTAATAATGTGTTAATTTTAACACATTGCCTTAAATACAATAAGCAGTATATTTATTATTAAGTAACACCTTCATTTTTGTGTAATATTTTTAGTATTACGTAACAGTATTACATAATATAATGATTTTTTGACCACGCCCAAATTTATCTTTCTTGGCTCGCCCAGCAATCTCATCAGCCGTCTGTCCGACATCGTGGGCATCCTGAAATGTTTCCAGATCAGCTACATGTGCTGTTTTAGCTTTTGTTTTTCCGTTTCGACCTATTTAGCCAGATCCTGTTTAAAAGGGCTGTTTTACTTTAACAAGACAACTAAAAAAGTTGAATTCCTGTACGATAAAGAATTCAACTTTTTTGGTTAGAATTTACTTAACGTTGTAAATTCGCATTTTCCTGATGCTAACCCTTAATAAATAATCTCTATACCTTTGGCTACCCGGCCTGCTTTGTATTCACTAAAGCTTTTTATGATCTTCTGCTCTTCCCAATATTCCAGTAAGGTTTTTATATGCTTTTTTAATGCTTTGGTTTTATCCTTGTTTGGATTGTGAATACCAATGTTTTTATAAATCGTTTCATACTGAATTCTATTTTTGTGGATGTTGTTGCTTGAGTTTTTCATCATCTCAATACGTTTCAACAGATATAGCCGCAACACTGTAACTTCCGGTGTACTATTCAGCACTTTCTTGGTATTTAACATTTCAATCGGTATTTTAACAATCTGATTAATTGCCTTAGAGTATTCATACAAGATCGGTGATGAATTAATTACATAGGCTTCCAATTCTACATTATTCATAATCACAGTATGTTTTCTAGCTGACAACAACATATCGTCCATTTTTGTTTTTTCTATTGGAACGCCATGAGCTTTAGCTTGTTCTGTGAAATCAATGGTTAATTTGGTGCTGCGGCTTTTTTCTATGCTTTCAGCTACTCGTTTTTCAGCCACAGGGGAAACTTTTTCTTTATCCGATAGTCCATTCATAGCTCTATATACCATAGCTGGTGTAAAGGCTTGATTTCCAGCCGCCCACAGGGTTGAAACAGCGTCATGTACGGACATATCAAAAGGAGTGAAGGGATAGCGTCCTTTTAAATCTAAGGCAGTGTTGTCGTAATCCAAAGTAGCAAACACTTTCACTTCTTTTGCACCCTGTTTGCTGACTTTTATTTGCTGTTCGCCTTCTCCTATAAACTCATTTGGCAATTCATTAGCCAATTTTGAATTGCTCATAAGGAATTTTTCTGGCAATATGCTGGCTATATGAGCGGCTTCGTTGGTACTTACCTTTGATTTTTTAGGGACTGCGCTTCCTTTTGTTTCTTTAAATACGCTTGGCCATTCCCTTAGTTCATTCCTATTGCTCATGATCGCCACCGCCCAATATAGATAAAACGGTTTTTTCATTTTGGATAATGCTTTCTACGTCTAACATATGGCGTTTAGCTTTTTTTATGGTTTCTTCGCCTGGTTCTGTATTGCTCATTTTTATAATTGAGAATACATCTTTAATCCGCTGTTTTAATTCATCGGTTTTCTCTAAATTAACGGTTCCGTCATCGTTATAAGACTGAGCGTCTTCTACTATCTTTTCTAAACGGTCATTGATCCACACAACAATATTAATATCTATGACTGTGCTTTCAGCTAACTTTTTCAATTCGGGTACTTCTATCATTTCAGCTATAAGAATTAAGAAAGTAATGTATTGCTTAATCCTTTTGACTAGGGATACAATGCCCCTTTTTGTGGCAATAATGCTGTATATTTGATCATCGTCCATTTCTTCTAACGAAAACATTTTTTCCAGCAGCGTCGGCTCATTCACGTAATAACCTTTGTTATCGGTTTTTGCACCGAAGGAGACAACATCATCTTGCAGTACGGCAATACCGCTACCATAGCCATTTATGTGAATTCGGTCATAACGCTTTTCGTAATCAAGGAACTTGCTCTTTACTAATGTTTTTAGAGGTATGCCAATATCGTCGTTCGTGTAGTCTGTTTCTTTAATGTCTTTTGTAGATTCCATCCCTTTGTAGTTGGTAATTTCTTTTACAATTTCATTGTATAACTCTGGGTAATCCGCTTTAAATTCTTTTAATGTTTCTTTTGAATCGGTTTCAGCGCTCATATAGAAACCATCTGCATATTCCAATACCTCAAACTTTGTAGCGTCTGCTGGGGCTGAAAGATCCTCTACCCATTTTACTGGTGATTCTACATCTGCGTATTCGTGACCAATATATCGATTGTGTAAATATACTTCTGAACTTACTTCTTCGCCTTCGCTTTGTTTAAATAGAGAATAAGGCGGATATTTCTTTAACTCTCTTTGGTGTTCTTCAAGTGTCATATCACAGGAACGCTTACCGTCTGGAAAAAGAAAATACCCACCTTCGTCTTTTGGCCAATAGTTAGCAAGTATGCGGCGGTTAGTGATTTTTTGCTTTTTTGCTGCGGTAAAATATTTGTTGTATTTTGTGCGTTTTCCCTGTTTGTACTTCTTTAAGTAATAGTTCAACGTGTCAAAAATGATAAATTCCATTGAATGAATCTGTTTATCAAGTTTCGCTTTTTCCGCTTCGTATAAGTCGTCATATTGTTTTTTTGTCACAATTTTAGGCAAGCGGCTTTTATGTTCCTGGTTCATTACAATGTGGTAGTACTCACTGACAATAAACATCAAGCGCCATGCATTTGCTTCATATTCTTGTAAAAAAGCATGAACTTGTACCATTGTATCTGCGATTAATGTATGAAGCTGTCTGTATGACTGATAAACGGTTATATCATGCCTGTTGTTTGGGATACTGTCCACGAGTTTCTGGCGTTCTGCGTCCGTAAACAGCCCTTTGTATTCTGTCTGGTTTTTGCTTTTTCTAAATTCATCGTGCATGGCAAGTAAGTCTTTAATCATCAGCCGCCCGACTTCTTCGCCTGTTAATTCCTTGCCTTTCAATAATTGTTTAATTGATCTTGCCATGTTTAACGTCCTCCAATAACACTTTCTAAGGCTTCGATTTTCTCTTTCAATTCATACTGTTCATAGGCTTTTAGCATGTTCATTAACGTGACATTTTCTTTGCTTGCCTGTTTTGCTGTCACTTCGCCCGCTCTGATTCTATTCAGCAGATCATTAAACAGGTTAAGAATGAATTGTGTATCTATACTGCCTTGTACTTTGTTTGGCGGTTGCAAGTCGATGTACTCGCTTTTCAAGGCGTCCTCGTACTTTAACTTTAATTCCAACAGCTTTTCTGGCGTCGCTTCCTCCAGGTCTTTACGGGTTAAGGCTTCGTCAATCCGCTGTAACGTGCCGCCTAACTTTTTTATTCGAGCTTCCCTTGTCATGTAGTAGGTGTCATACAGTTCTTTTAAACGCTCTTTTTTCAATTCACTAATCTGTTCTTTTAGCTCCGTTTCCCACTTGCTGCATGTCCCTTTGGCAATATCTAATTCTTTGGCGATATACACATAACTTTTGCCGTCTGCCCGTAATTCGATAAAGCGCAATTTTAAATCCTGTGATTTCATAAGCTGTCACCTTCCTTTCATGACAACGTACATTTATTCATGTTTAACTTCTGCTAATGATAATTTACGGAAGTTAAGATAAATAGCCCATATCATTCAATTAAGCGGCTGTTATCCGCTAATGTTTAGACTAATGTTTAAACTAATGTTTGGGTCAATATTTTTTCATAACTTGGTTATACTTTTCGATTAGATCGTTTTTATCTTCCACGTATTCATTTAACACACGATTTATTAAATCATTCACACTGGTTTCTTCCATGGTTGCTACTTTTTTTAAATTTACATGAAGACTAGGCGTTACTAACAAATTCAGCCGCTTGCTTTTTGTTTCTGTACTTTCTGAATCAGGTTTATTATGTGTATTATCTGTTTGTTGCGTCTGATCTGTATTTATAAATCTTGCCGCCGGATTGTTTACTTTAAAATTTTTTTTGCTCATTGTTTTTAGCTCCTTTTGTCAATTCTTTCTATTACTTCGTCCACAAAGTTACTTAAATCCTTTACTGCCTTTGCTCTCTTGGCGTAAGTGAATACATCTTGCTGGCTTGCTTGCGCTTCCTTAATGGCTACGCCTTCTCGTATTTTCGCTTTATAGACACTGGTTTTTAATTGTTCTGCAGTTTCCTTTATCATTTCGGCAATATCTCTGCTTAAAACCGTCCGCCAATTGTGTCTTGTAATCAATATGCCGTTTATATATAAGCCTGGGTTTGTATATGTTTGAACGGCGTCAATAGTAGCGTATAGTTGTCCAATTCCTTGCAGGCTGAATATATCCGCTTGCGTTGGTACAATAACTGTATGAGCAGCGGTTAAGGCGTTCACAGTAAGGATAGATAACGTTGGTGGCGTATCTATTACAATATATTCGTACTGATTGCCTAAGCCGCTGATCGCTTCTTTCAAACGGAATTCCTTCCCGGTCTTGGTCAACTCCATATCTAAGCCTGCTAATTGATCGCTAGCAGGGATAGTATCCGTTTGATCTGTTTTGTAAATCACTTCGGGAAGTCCCGCTTTTTTGGTTAGCAACTCATAGGCCGTCGCTCCGTTCGGCTCTAATCCCATAGCGTAAGTAAGATTACCTTGTGCATCTAGGTCGATACATAAAACGCTATAACCTTTGGCTTTTAACCCATTGGCTAAGGCGTGCGCCGTTGTACTTTTGCCGACTCCGCCCTTTTGATTGGCTATCGCGATTACTTTCACATTGTCCCCCATTGCGTGCCCTCCCTGTATATGGTGTTTAATGTTTATTATGTGTATATTATGTTTACTTAAATATTGCTCCTGCAATACGCTGCTCACTTTGGTTGTTGGCTCTCTCTAAATGATGTAAGTACACCATTGTAGTATTAATATTGCTGTGTCTTAATAGCTGCTGTGTTTCTTCCAGCGTTCCGCCATTCATTAAATTCAATGTTCCTGCTGTATGGCGCAAACTGTGAGCCGTTAGCCTGTCGCTGTCGTATCCGGCTTTTTTCATTCGCTCCTTTACAATGCTGCTAATACTGCGGGTAGTAAGCCGCTTTCCTTTATTATTATTGCTTGTGCTTGTAAAGAGCGGCTGTGTCGGATTACTCGCCTGTGCAGCCTTTAGATAATTTCGTATTGCTTTTTCCACGGGGGGGGCTAATTTCACATACTCTGTTTTATCCTCTCTACCTTTTCCTTGAATATAAAGCGCTGAAGTGTCTCCCACATTCCGTAAATCCTCTATATTTGCCCTACTTACTTCTATCGTCCGCAATCCACAAGTAACCATTAGCGCTAATATGGCATAGTCTCTTAAGCCCTTTAACGTATCTCTTTCAATGCTGTTTAAAATGTCCTGTATTTGACCTGTGGTTAAATAATCTTTTTTATGTCCTTTGCTGACAGATGCCCCTTTGATCTTATCTGCAATATTGGGATAATAGCCTTGTTGTGCCGTCCATTGAAAAAACAATCTCACTGCCACAATATAACTTTGCACTGTACTGGCTTTTTTGCCTGTGTCTTTCAAATAATCTCTAAAAGCTAGTACCTCGGATCTTTGCGGCTGTTGTATTCCATTTTCATAGAGATATTTAAAAAATTGTTTTAATGCTCTTGTGTACGTTTTAACTGTGTTTGGCATAGCGTCCACATAATGTATAAACTGCTGGTACATATCCGGTGTTATTTGCTTTTCCTGTTGCGGTAATTGGTTTGGTTGTTCGCTTGGTATAAGCTCATTCATGCTTAGCCCCTCTTTATATTGTGTTTTATGTGTATATTGTTTATATGATACATTATACACGCAGTTCATTTATTTCTACAATTAAAAAAAGTCGACTTCCATTTTTAAGGAATCGACTTTTCTATAAAGTATTTTTTCTTAGGGGTCTAGCCAGAAAAATGTGAATTTAACTTTTTGGGTTATCTTGTTAAAATAAAGCACGCGTTATTTCAATATTCAATAAGTATTAAGAATAGATAAATAGCAACTCAAATTACTTTGTTATCAAAGAGTTTAATTCTCATCATCGGGTCTTAACCACCCTGTATAATTACTAAATATATTATTTTCTAATTCTTCAAACGGAACATTATCTTCTTCACCAGGATAGTTTACTAAGTTTAGATATCTATAAGCCTGATTAAGTACATCAATTTGACTGATTTCATTTTCTTTTGCTATGTAATTTATCCAATCTTCTCTATATCGTTGTATCCAATTCCAAATGTCATTTGATGCTGACCGGCCTTCATATTTTATATTCCAATAATGCTGTATTAAAAAGTAGACAGGAGATACATTAAATGATTTTGCTTCCTGTTCAAAATCTGAAAGTTTATTTTCAATATATATACAAGGATTCTTAACATACTCTTCTTCTTTGGATTTATAAAGAGCCTTCTGCTTATTGAAAATAGGGAGCAATGTATTAATAAGTAAGAATTCCATTGTTTCCCTTTCTTCTTGTTCGTCAATTAAATATATATCAATCCGATAGATACAATCTTTAAATCTAGGGTCGTCGAGATGATCATACAAACGGGAATTTAAAGAACTCGACTTACCCTCGTTATTAATTCCTACATACAAAACAATGTCGTTTTTATCGTATAAAACATATAATCCTTTTTCACGTGGAGGTATCTGAACCGGACCATAGAACTCAAGGTGTTTTTCATCGAACCCGGCCACTTCTTTTATGTTCCAGATAGCATACGTCATAAAAGGTTTCGGGAATTTGAAATCTAATTTAATTGAAATTTCTCCTTTCATACCAGAAAGAGAAAGTTGTTCTATACCTGATTTTCCTTTAATAAATAATTTAGTCATGATGATTTCACCACTTTCTTTAGTCACTAGCAATATTATATTTATCGAGGTATTCTTCTTCTGTCATATACTCCATAATGTCATCTGGTTTAATTTTTAATAGTGGATTTACATAAGAGAAAACTTCATATGCGTGACCTTTTAGGACATCCAACGATCTGTTGATTACCCATTTCTTTACTTTTACTTCTATTTCATCATCAGGTAAGTATTCTATATTGTCTTCTGTAACTCCGTAATCACTATCCTCATACTCACCGGGGAATGTAAACCAAGCATGATAGTTCAGAGGCTGCTTAAATTTAAGGATATAGTGTTTCTTGTTTTTATCGTTCTTCCAATCCAATTCAATCGTATCATCCTTTAAAAATTTCGCTAAATCAAAAAGTATCTCTGGTCTATTCTTTGTATCGCCGCCGTATTCAATGACATTTTCGTTGTATAAAAAGCCATTCACCTGAAAGTCACCATAAAATTTGTGAATGACACTATCTTTATATCTATCTTCGTCTCTTGTAGAAAAGCCTTTAGTTTTCTCGCTTATATCGAATTTCTTCCCTTTAAACAAAATGTACTTTTCCCCTATGTTAACCTGGATACCCTTCTTTTTTAAGTAAGCTTTTAATGGAGTTTCTTGTGTTACCGCATTTTGCAGGTTAATGATCCCTTTTTCTTTAATTGACTGGCAATCATCAATGCTGGCGGTACTGTGTAAGCTCACCAATTCTACAGTATCCTTTTCTAAGAGCTTTTCATCCTCTATTTTAAATGCTTCCAAAAAGTCCATTACATCTGCATCAGTGTTTTCTAAAATGAAATCTACAATTTTTACTTCAGGTAAGTCCAAAAATTCCGCTAGTGATTTAACCGTACTGTTGAAATCCGTCATATCAAATACCAAACTTGAACACCCCTAAATCAAATTTTACTAACCGATTAATAGAACGCTGTACATGTGTATATAATGCATATATGTTTTATGTGTATTGTGTGTATATAATGAATGTGTGTTATGTGTGTATAAACTGTATACGCCGCTTATGTTCACTGATAGCTGTATTAATCCTCTTCTGATCCGCTTCACTGGTTGTATTTGTCTTCGCCGCTTCCAGTCTTTTTAATCGTTCCTCTAACTCTTTTTTCTCAAATTCCAACATATCAGGATTTTCTAAGCCTTTCCCGTGTATGGCTTCTAAATCTGTTTTAATTTGCATATAAAAGGCGCTGTCACCCGTAATAGTGCTAATACATTCCACGGCTTTTAGCAGCAGCCTATACGGATTCTCTCCCGCCTGCACGCTTTTTATAATGTCTACTCTGGCTGCCGTGCTAATTCTTTTAATATCCTGCTGACGTTTGTAAGCGCTCGTTACTTGGTCATTCAATGCCTGTAGTTTACTCAATTTTTTTAGCCCATTTTCGCTTTCATCCGTATAAGTGCCGTATTGGACGTTTTCAGCCTTTTTCGCGGCTTCAGGTAGTTTATTATTATTTTTGTTTTCAACAATGTTATTTCGGCTTCCTATGGCTTCTAAGCTAGAAAAATCCAAACTATCGTCCATATACTTGCCCTCCTTTAGTTGCTACCCGATCATCCTCCGGGCACTGCTACAGTTTTTTATCTTACCTTTGGGCTTGCCGTTCCCCGTTCAGAATTGTTATGGCTGCGGCTACCGCCCTCTTTGAAATAGTTAAATAGCGTGTAGTACTCATAAGCAACAACATCGCCTGTACGCCCGTTGCGGTTTTTCAAGATTTTTAATTCTATTTCCCTTGGGTTTTTCTGCTTGGCCTTATTCACATCAAAACCGCTCTCTCCTGCCCCTTTTGCCTGTAAACCTATAAGAACATCGCTGGAATACTCAATAGCACCGCTTTCTTTAAATGCTTCCATGCTGACAGACTGGTTGTAATTCTGTCTATTGAATGACGATATACCGAAAACGGGTATTTTATAATCTCGACTAATCCGCTTTAATTCAAGTATTGCCTTATCCGTGTTTTGCTTGTCTGTCGCCCGCTCATTGTATGGCGCCAATAATTGAACATAATCGACAATAACTAACGGCAGATTGCCTGTTAATTCAATATGCTGCTTAACAGTTTCCCTTACTTCCTGTACCCCTATGTCCCCTATGCCTTCTACAATATAAATCCGTTCTGCATACGATTTATAATTGTTAATCGAATCAACAATTAACCTTCTTTCTTCAACGCTATAATTGGCATACCTCTTTCCTGTTGTAATTCCTCTAGCCGTTTTAGCGTGCGCTATATTCCCCTTGTTTTCTAGTGTGTTAATCAAAGTTAAGCGGGAAATACTTTTTGCCATTATTTCAGTCCTGGCCATTTCTAAACTGAATATTAAAACGTCTGTTCCAGAAGCAGCCACTTGGTCTCCTATTTGAGTAACAAGCGTTGTTTTTCCTAACGACGATATAGCCCCCACAATGTATAACCCCTCGTATAATCCACCGTCTAATACCTCATCCAGCTTATTAAATCCTGTTGGAATATATGGCGTATCAACGCTTTCTGCTATGCCATTAATAAAGCCTTGCAAGTGATTAGCTGT
>NZ_JAVJNG010000045.1:0-13148 GCF_038806185.1 Domibacillus sp. 8LH
GGCCGTTAAGCTCTTCAGCGCCGATGGTAGTTGGGGGTTTCCCCCTGTGAGAGCAGGACGCCGCCAGGCAAACAGTGAGGACAGCGAAAGCTGTCCTCTTTTTGTTTTTTCGGAGCAGTTACATAAAAAGAAGTACTGAACTTTTCAGGAAAAAAGCTTTTTTAATCGTATGCCCGGTTATTCCTTTTTGCTGAAAAGGTCAAAGATTGATTTGTTTGATTTCTTCTTATCTTGCGGTGTGGCAGCAGTTTTTTTAGTTTCCGAACTTTTTCTAGATCGAGGCTGCCGGTCCAGTTTGGCTGATAATTCTTGAAGCAGTTCGTTCTGTTTTTCTATCGTTTCTTTTAGATCTTGTATCTCATCGCTATGTTGCTGTTTGGCATCTTCTTTCTCTATTACAGTGCCCGCCATATCATTATCCTTCGCCCACGAAACCACTTCATTTGCAGCTTGTTCTACTGTTAGATGTTGATTCTTTTTAACTTCCATAAAACGTTTCATTACAATAACATCTTTATGAAAATATAAACGCTCTCCTTTTGGATTAACATGAAACGGATAGCCAGCATTTTTTAAAATCGCTGCGTAAGCATCTAAGGTCGACTTTTTGAGATTGAGCATTGAGCAAACATCGCCAGGATTCATAAACGTCTGATTAGGTAGTGCATGATTCGGCATATTATTCACACCTCCAATAGATCATCAGGGTATTAGTAGAATGTACTGGGTAGGACTTCAACAAGAGAGTAGCTGCTGGAACTCTATTTCAAAATACAAGTAACAATCCGTTAAACAATGTTTTCACTATACCCTTTTCTTAAAAAGTCATGCATTAAATGGTCATTTTACATACGGTGAGAGATGTCTTTCCTTTTTAAAAGATAATAAACATATTAGAACTTATTGTTCATTAGCGAACAAACTTCAGTTATTTAACAGTTGGAATCAATCTATGGACTTTTATAAAAATGTACACCTGTACATTAAAGTATCTCCATTCAAGATGTGTAGAAAGCTGGATATGAGGGAAGGGAATAAATGTGCATTCTCATCTTTGATCGCTAATAGGAAAGGATTGTGTTGTCTCTTATGTGTAATCATCATAACAATAAAACGATGACCCGCGTGCTTAGTGTCCCGAGTGCAAAAGCGCCATTTGAACAAACTACTGTTGAGCGGAGAGAGCTGCGGCCGCATGATGTCTTAATCGATATTAAGTTTAGCGGTATCTGTCACTCTGATATTCATAGTGCGTTCAATGAATGGGGCGGCGGAATGTTCCCAATGGTGCCTGGCCACGAAATTGCCGGAGTTGTGGAAGCCGTAGGATCAGAAGTGAGAAAATTTACGGTGGGGGACCGTGTGGGTGTTGGCTGTTTTGTTGATTCCTGCGGAGAATGTGAATACTGCCAGGGTGGTGAGGAGCAATATTGTACAAAAGGGGTTGTCCAGACCTATAACTCGTTAGATTATGATGGGAACCCAACATACGGCGGATACAGCCAAAAAATTGTGGTAACGGAAGGGTTCGTTGTCCGTATTCCAGACAGTCTGGAAATGGATGTCGCAAGCCCGCTGTTGTGTGCGGGTATCACTACATATTCTCCTTTAAAACACTGGAACGCCGGTCCGGGCAAGAAGGTTGCGATTGTAGGAATGGGGGGTCTTGGCCACGTAGCAATCCAGTTTGCGCATGCGATGGGTGCTGAAGTCACAGTATTGAGCCGGTCTATGAATAAGAAAGAAGAAGCCCTAAGTTTCGGAGCAGATCATTACTTTGCAACGAGTGATCCCGATACGTTCACTCAGCTGGCTGGTCGTTTTGATCTTATTTTAAACACAGTATCTGCCAATCTGGACGTGAATGGATATTTATCTATGCTTCGCGTGGATGGAACCCTTGTCAATGTCGGTGCACCAGCTGAGCCAGACCAGTATAGTGTATTTTCCTTGATCATGGGCCGTCGCAGCATTGCCGGTTCTCTAGTTGGCGGCATCCGTGAAACACAAGAAATGCTTGATTTCGCTGCTGAACACAGCATTGCCCCAATGATTGAGATCATCAATGCTGGCCAGGTAGATGAAGCGTATGAACGCGTTCTTCGCAGTGATGTGCGTTATCGATTCGTGGTTGACATTGCTACCTTGTAACTTGTGAAGACACTTTCTATCATCTTGCATTCGCTCTGATAAAAGATAGATTCACCCATTTAATGGGTTGACTCAATATTTCAAAAAGACCCTTACCTAAGTAGTAAGGGTCTTTTTATTCGTCCAGTCAATGGATACTCTTAAGCAGACCTGCGATACACAAAAAGCGGTTTCTCCGAGAAAAATACCAAATTGAGTTAAGTTTAAACCTTTACCATCTGCATTTTATTCAAATAATAAAAAAACCATATTTAAAGTTAAAGCACTTTCCAAATGGTTGGACTCCCATTAAGCAGGGGAGTCATGCATTTATCTTTTGATCATATTTCTCCCTTAGGCGCTTAATATCTTCTCGAGGTGGAAAACCAAACATGCGGGCATATTCACGGCTGAATTGCGACGGACTTTCGTAGCCTACCCGGAACGCAGCATCTGCAGCATCCGCTGACTCGGTTAGTAACAAACGCCGTGCTTCCTGCAGCCTCAGTTGTTTTTGATATTGAATCGGGCTCATCGCTGTCACCTCTTTAAAGTGCCTATGAAGCGAAGCTACACTCATATTCGCTATTTCCGCAAGCTCCTCAACCCGAAAAGATTTGTCAAAGTTATGGGTGATTTGTTCGATAACGTCTCTGATTCGATCGGTACTGCTTCCTTCTATGGCCAGTTGTTCGAGTGTACTTCCATGCGGTCCTTGCAGAACCCTGTAGAGAATTTCCTTTGTAAATAGAGGTGCAAGCACCGGGATATCCTCAGGCTTGTCCAGCAAGCGGGCTAACCTGACGACTGCATCCAGCAGAGAGGGCTCTATTTGGCTGACGAACATTGCCCGTTTCGTATTTTTTTTCGCGCCAACTCGAATATCAGAATCACTTAAAACCTCTAAAATTTGCTTCGGTGTAAATTCAAGTTTGAGAGCCAGATACGGGGCATTAGAAGAAGCTTTTATGACTTGGCCAGTAACCGGCAGGTCAACAGATGCAACAAGGTAATCGGCAGGATTATATATAAAGCGCTCCTGTGCAAGCATCACCTCTTTTTCACCTTGAACGATCATACAAAAAGATGGCTTGTACACTCCGTAATGCGGTTCGGTAACATGGGATTCACTGATGAAAAATAGGGACGGAACCGCAGTTTTATGAACTCCATCCCCGCCTGAATAGTGTTTAATAATTTCAGCCAGTTTATCGTGCTGTTCGTACGCTAGCTCAGACATAAAAACCTCCTTATTCTGTATCCTTGTTCTTCTATTGTAATGTATGCTCGTCAGCTTTGTCAGTGGCTTTGAGAGGATTAGGCAATCATTTGACATGAATGGGATAACGGCTGCTTTTCCATTTGCTACATAATAAAAAGTGCCAGTAATCAAACAGAAAGGGAGACCCGTCATGCAAAAGCGCATATTAGGAAAAAGCAGCCTGGAAGTTTCCTCTATCGGGCTCGGCTGCATGGGAATGAGCTACGGTTATGGCCCGTCGTCAGACAAAAAGGAAATGATCTCACTCATTCGAAGTGCTGTGGAACGCGGCGTGACGTTCTTCGATACCGCTGAAGTGTATGGACTGTACACGAATGAAGAGCTCGTAGGTGAAGCGCTTCGTCCATTCCAGGATCAAATTGTGATTGCTACGAAGTTCGGTTTTAACATTCAAGCTGGAAAACAGGCCGGCATGAATAGTCGTCCTGAACATATTAAAAGGGTGGTAGAAGGCTCGCTCAAACGGCTGAAAGTAGAAGCCATTGACCTGTACTATCAGCATCGGGTTGATCCAGCCGTGCCCATCGAAGAAACAGCAGGAGCAGTAAAAGAGCTGATTCAAGAAGGCAAAGTAAAGCATTGGGGATTGTCTGAGGCAGGAGTGCAGACGATTCGCCGTGCCCATGCCGTTCAGCCGCTCACTGCCGTTCAAAGTGAATACTCGATATGGTGGAGACGTCCCGAAGAGGAGCTGCTGCCTGTTCTAGAAGAATTAGGCATAGGCTTTGTTCCGTTCAGTCCTTTGGGGAAAGGGTACCTCACTGGAAGCTTTAACGCGAATAAAACATTTGTTCAAAGCGATTTGCGTAGTATTCTTCCACGCTTTACCCCGGAGGCTCTAGAAGCAAATCAGGCGTTAGTTGATTTGATTAAAAAGATAGCCGAACAGAAAGGAGCAACACTTGCACAAATTGCACTTGCCTGGCTGCTTGCTCAAAAGCCGTGGATTGTGCCGATCCCAGGTACCCGAAAATTGAATCGTCTCGGAGAAAACTTGGGAGCAGCTGCCATTGAATTTACGCCTGAAGAGTTACGTGAAATAAACTCTGCACTATTAAAGATTACTTTGACAGGGGACCGATACCCTGAGGAACTGGAAAAAAGGACGGGTCTTTGATTGAACGTTCCCATAACACAATGAATGTCTGCTCAACAAAAGAAAAAATCTGTAGTGAATAGGAAAGCGAGGAAAAAACAAATGGAATATGTGAAACTTGGAAATACCGGATTGGATGTATCCCGGCTTTGTCTTGGCTGTATGAGTTTTGGTGTAGCAGAACGGTGGATTCACCCATGGGTACTGAATGAGGAGCACAGCCGCCCGATTATTAAAAAAGCTCTTGAATTAGGGATTAATTTTTTTGATACGGCGAATGTTTATTCAGATGGAACAAGCGAGGAAATCGTTGGGCGGGCTTTAAAAGATTTTGCCAGCCGGGATGAAATTGTTCTTGCGACAAAGGTTTATTTTCCAATGAGTGAAGCGCCAAACAGCGGCGGACTTTCCCGAAAGCACATTATGAGTGAAATTGATAAAAGCCTGAAGAGACTGGGAACCGATTATGTAGATCTTTACCAAATTCACCGCTGGGATTACAACACTCCGATCGAAGAGACGATGGAGGCATTGCATGATGTGGTGAAGGCTGGGAAAGCAAGATACATTGGGGCTTCTGCCATGTACGCATGGCAATTCCAAAAGGCATTACATACAGCTGAGAAAAACGGATGGACTCGGTTTGTATCGATGCAGAATCATTTAAATCTTCTATATCGCGAAGAGGAGCGGGAGATGCTGCCGCTTTGCCGAGAAGAAAAAATCGGCGTAATCCCTTACAGCCCCCTTGCATCCGGAAGACTGACGCGTGATTGGGCTGAAACAACGCAGCGTTCCGAAACGGATCAAATTCAGAAATCAAAATACGATGCAACGGCTGATGCCGACCGGCTAATTGTGGAACGGGTTGCGGCCATTGCAGAAGAACGCGGCGTTCCCCGCATTCAAATCGCACTTGCCTGGCTGCTGCAAAAAGAACCAGTGACCGCTCCTATTATCGGCGCTACCAAAACGTCTCATCTTGAAGGTGCGGCAGCTGCTCTATCCATTGAGTTAACACCTGAAGAAATTGCATTGCTGGAGGAGCCGTATGTACCGCATTCTGTGGTGGGGCCTGTTTAATGAAAAGGGAAGAGTGCTCGTAAAACTGATTGCGCTCGAGTTAGACAGTACGACGTTAAATTCAAAACTGGAGATTAATGCAGAAAACATTTAAGTGATCCAAAATGCTCAGTAGCAGGGACATATCGTAGGAATAGTTTTTTTTCAAAAGTCTTCAATTTTTGAGTGACCTTTACTGTTCATTATAAGGAACCTTTACATTTTGTGAAAACTCATTCGTTTTCTGGCAGATTTTTGTTCTGTCGTAATTGGCATTTGGTTCAATGCTTTTCCTAAACCGTAGTGAGGCTTATTTCCATAGATCGATTTGTAATCTCCATTTCTTTACAACAAAACCCGCTGATGCTTGGAATATCAACGGGTTTTGTTTTTTAAAAGTTAGCATCATTACGTAATAGGAGCAGGGTTGAATAGAGCTAAATCATTATGCAAACCCCAATGCTCTGCCCAGGTTTTCTTGTGCCCACTTGCAACATCTAAAATGAACCGGAAAATTTCCCACCCAACTTCTTCAATGGTCGCTTCCCCGGTAGCGATCGTTCCAGCATTTATATCAATAAGATCTTTCCATTGTTCGGTTAATGTATTCCGTGTAGAAACTTTGATGACAGGAGCCATAGCCAGGCTATAAGGTGTTCCTCTTCCTGTAGTAAACACCTGAAGGTGCATGCCCGAAGCCAGCTGCAACGTTCCGCAAACAAAGTCACTGGCGGGTGTAGCTGCAAAAATCAGTCCTTTTTCTGTCGCTTTTTCACCAGGAGCCAGTACGCCTGATATAGGGCTTCTTCCTGATTTAGCAATAGAACCCAGAGATTTTTCTACAACATTGGCTAGTCCGCCTTTTTTGTTTCCGGGAGAGGGGTTGGCACTTCGGTCAGCATCACCCAAAGCAAGGTACATATCATACCAGTCCATTTCTTTTATTAAAGCCTGCCCGACTTCTTCATCCACAGCACGCGGCGTTAACAGATGAATAGCATCGCGCACTTCTGTGACTTCTGAAAATAAAACCGTTGCTCCTGCTCTAACTAATAAATCCGCAGCATAGCCGACTGCCGGATTAGCCGTTACACCTGAGAATGCATCACTTCCCCCGCATTGCGTGCCGATAACCAGTTCAGAAACCGAACATGTTTCACGCTGCCTGCGGTTTAGTTTTATCAATCGTTCCTCGGCCATCTCCATAATGGACTGAACCATGCCCGCAAATCCTGGCTGCTCCTGAAGTGAAATAATATCAGATTCTTTCCCGTTTGGGTTGATTCTCATTGGCGAAAGTTTCTCGCAGCCCAGGCCCACAACCAAGGCTTCGCCACCGAAATTCGGGTGTTTCGCCAGGTTTTGAATTGTACGAATAGGAATAACCGCTTCAGGGGCATTGATCGCCACTCCGCAGCCATAATTGTGGTTTAGGGCAACAACATCATCAACATTAGGATACTTCGGCAGAAGCTCTTTTTTAATGCGGTTTACCACAAAATCCAGCACACCCACTACACATTGAACACTTGTTGTAATGCCTAAGATATTCTTCGTTCCCACACTGCCATCTTCATTGCGAAATCCTTGAAATGTATATCCTTCAAGAGGGGGCAGAGTTTCCGGTATGTTAGTTGCTAACGGTAATTCACTCAGTTTTGGAGATTGAGGCATTTTGACTAATGATTCCTCAACCCAGCTGCCTTTTTCGATTGTTTTTAGCGCATGCCCGATCACTTCACCGTAGCGAATAATAGGCTCGTTCTCCTTTATATCTGTTAAAGCTACTTTATGTCCCTGAGGAACTCTTTCTTTCAATTCAAGGTCGTCTGGAAAATGTGTTCCTTTGTCTAATCCGCCTGTATTCACAATAATGGCCACATTGTCTGTTTCATTAACTTTGATATAAAGTGGTTCAACAGCTTGCATGCTTTTTGTCTCCATCAGAATCGTCTCCTTGTAAGCATTTTCGTGCTTAGATAAGATATCACTCTGTCCATAAAGTAATACGCATATTCCTAGAAAAAAGTATTCTGCTTTATTTTCATAACCCGGCGAGATATAAGTAGAATGGGAGTAAAAGTACCATAATGAATCCATATACCCAGTTCCACCTGATTGCAATGTTTATAAGTTTTTCTCTTAAAGAGTGAGCAATTAAATTATTAACAGTGGTCGCTGGTGATAAAACATTTGAAATGCTCCAGCTGCCGAGAAGAGCAATCGCAAAATAATGGATGGAAAAATTCAAATCACTTGGTTTAATACTTGTAATTAATATGGTAACGACAATAATTGGATGAAGGCCGCCCATCGCTGTTCCGACAATAATGATAGACAGTATGATTGTCATCATTACAGGGGAATGACCGAACACACTGCTGAACGCCTCAACAAGCATTCCGCTCCACTCTGAGGCAACAAAAGCGGAACTGAACAGGCCAGCCAGCAAAAATAAGGAAATTTCCTGATTTAAGTTCGGCAAAGTGACCATAATATGTTTTTTTACTTCCTCTTTGTAAAGAGGGGTGGTTCCTTTGAAAAAACACCAAATCGCAGGGAAAAACAACGCAGTAAAGCCGATCGCAACAATCATATTAACAAACGTAAAATGTTCAATAAGTAAAACGGTGCCAGTTGTCACAAACAGGAGTGAGATAAGTTCAAATAATATACGGCGTGTCCCAGGGAGAGTGGGAACAGCTTCTTCTTCCGTCTCCATCTCGCTTAATCGCTCTTCTTCACGTTTTATTACTTTTCCTTCCAGCAAAAAGCCGACAAGAAAAGAAAGAATGGAAAACCCAATTGCATATAAAGCGATTGAAGTCCACTTAATATGCAGCTGGCTGATGACAAGCGCCATAGCGACAAAATATGGTGACCATGCAACCGCTCCGGCAAAGCCCCCGTTCAGTGCATTTGCAATCAGACGATTCGATTTTACATTGGATGCGCCTGATAAATAATAATTGATTGAAATTGCACCTACGTTAATAACGGCACCAAGAAGGTGGGTTAAAAAAGCAGTACTTATATAGAAAAACGAGGCACTGTTTCTTTTTTTATATAAGATAGATCGTAAGGACTCAAGTAACCCCCTGTACGAAACGGAATCCCAAGGATAGGGGTAAGAACAAAGATCGCAACGATAGTTAGATTGACAAGAGCCCCGCTTATAATTACATTTATCCATTTTTCCTGGCCAATGAGCAGTAAAACGGTCAATGCAGCGAGTTCTCCCATTAATTTAGCGGTCATTCCTTTTAATGAAGGGATTGAAACAAGAATAAAGGTAAATACCGTAAAAGAGACCAGCCATTGAAACCAAACGGGTTGGTAAAAGGTCATGATGATATAGCTAAGAGCTAAAAAAATAGCCATCCCTTGCTTCATTTGCATCAACTCATTTTCTAGCAGTCTTATATATTGGATTACATATTAGAAAAAGTAGCAGTGTATCATTTCCACAATAATCTTTTTGCCTGTCAATATCATTAAAAGCTTTATTCTTGTGTAAGGGAGTACTGAAGGACTTTTTTACGGACAAAATCAAGATGCTGATACATATGGATAAAGGCTTCTTGAGGTTTTCGCGACTCGAGAGCTGCATAAATCGCTTTATGGTACTCTAAAGTCCGTTCACGCTCTCTAATTTGAATTAAACTATTAATTCTATTATGAGTGATTAAAAGAGAGTCAATCATTCCTTCAAGAACTGGATTGTTAGCGCTTAGGGCAATAATCAAATGAAATTCTTTGTCCGCATTACCATAGTCATCATCATTACTGTTGGCAATCGCATCGATTGTTGCTTTTAATCTTGCAAGCTGTTCGTCTGTTATCTTCTCAGCAGCTATAGTTACAAGTCCTAACTCCAGTGCCATGCGCGCTTCAATGATAGCGGGTAAGTTATCGGTCGCCAGCGCCAGCATAACAGAGAAAGGGTGGGTGCCGACTTTATTGTTAAAAAAAGTTCCTTCCCTCGTTTTTCGGGTAATAACGCCAAGTGTTTCAAGGGCACTAAGAGCTTCCCGCAATACCGATCTGCTCACTTCCAGTTCTTCTATAAGTTCCATTTCAGGGGGAAGCTTGTCACCGGCTTTCAATTGTCCGCTGATGAGCAGCTGTACAATCCGTTCTACTACCTGTTTTGAAAGAGTATTGCGGTTCACTGATTGAACCCCAAGCTTTCTTGCTGAAGCATTCATTGTTTCACCTCTTTTCTGTATCATTCCGCATATAATCATATTGTAGGACTAATCATATGGTAGACTGATTGCTTTGGCTCAGGAGACGACAAAGCAATCCGGGAAAACGGTGAATGCGCCGCTCATGAAGAGGGCGCGTTCACTAAAAAGAACTTACCTAACAAAGCAAGGGCGTTTCGGATCAAACGTCCATCCTGGAATCAAATACTGCATAGCGAGTGCATCATCGCGTGCACCAAGTCCTTTTTCTTTATACAGCTGGTGGGCTTTTTCCAGCTGCTCCATATCAATCTCTACACCAAGTCCTGGCTTTGTTGAAACATCGACCATTCCACCTGCAATCTTAAACGGTTCTTTTGTCAGGCGCTGGCCATCCTGCCAGATCCAGTGTGTATCAATAGCGGTGATTTTTCCAGGGGCGGCAGCTGCCACATGCGTAAACATAGCCAGTGAAATATCAAAATGGTTGTTCGAATGAGATCCCCATGTGAGTTCCCAATCATGACACATCTGCGCGACGCGGACAGAACCCTGCATCGTCCAGAAATGGGGATCTGCCAGCGGAATATCAACCGACTGCAGCTGGATGGAATGCCCCATCTGCCGCCAGTCTGTGGCAATCATATTTGTAGCAGTAGGAAGTCCTGTCGCACGTCTGAATTCAGCCATCACTTCACGGGCCGAGAAGCCGCCTTCCGCTCCGCAAGGATCTTCTGCATAAGCGAGCACATGGTGCTGGTCCCGGCATAAGCGGATGGCGTCTTTTAAGAGCCAGCCGCCGTTCGGGTCCAGGGTAATGCGCGCTTCCGGGAACCGTTCTGCCAGTGCGGTGACGGCTTCAATTTCTTCTTCGCCGCGTAAAACGCCGCCTTTTAATTTAAAGTCGTTAAAGCCATAGCGGGCGTGAGCCGCTTCTGCGAGACGGACAACGGCTTCAGGAGTTAACGCTTCTTCATGGCGGAGGCGGAACCAGTCATCCTCTGCCTCTGCTTCGTTCCGGTAATCCAGATCCGTTCTGTTCCGGTCTCCTACGTAAAAGAGATAGCCCAGCATTTCCACTTTGTCCCGCTGCTGTCCTTCACCCAGAAGGGCGGCAACTGGAACGCCAAGGTATTTTCCAACCAAGTCGAGAAGGGCCGCTTCTAAAGCGGTTACAGCATGAATCGTAATGCGGAGGTCAAACGTCTGCAAGCCGCGTCCCGCTGCGTCCCGGTCTGCAAACTGACGGCGTACGTTGTTTAAAATATTGTTGTAGGTGCCGATAGACTGGCCGACCACAATTTCACGTGCATCTTCAAGCGTCTGGCGGATTTTTTCGCCGCCCGGGACTTCACCCACACCGACATTCCCTGCATTGTCTTTCAGCAGCACAATATTACGCGTAAAGTAAGGGGCGTGAGCTCCGCTTAAGTTCAGGAGCATGCTGTCATGGCCTGCAACGGGAACCACGTTCATTTCTGTAATAATAGGCGTACCTGTCTGGACGTTTTCCTGGATTAATTGAGTGTTCATATTTTTTCTCTCCTATTCAAATTAAGATAATAGATTACGATTTTAATTCAACCCGCTTAATTTCACCCACAAGGAACAGGTAGCTGCAAATCGCGACTAATGCATTGGCACCGACGAAAACAAGCGCCCCGTTAAATGAACCGGTTGTGGCAATAATGTAGCCGATAATGATCGGCGTCGTAATACCGGCAATGTTGCCAAATGTATTGAAAAGGCCGCCGCTGACGCCGGACATTTCTTTTGGCGAGGTATCTGCGACAACTGCCCAGCCAAGCGCCCCAAACCCTTTACCGAAAAAGGCAAGTGCCATCACAAAGATCACAACCCATTGTGTATCCACATAATTTGCGGCAACTAACGTCATAGACAATAACATGCCAACTACAATTGGTGTTTTCCGGGCAACCGTTAAAGAGCAACCTTTGCGAAGCAGGAAATCTGAAAACGTTCCGCCTAAAATTCCACCGACAAATCCGCAAATCGCAGGCAGGGAAGCGACAAAACCAACTTCAAGAATGGTCATGCCTCTTTCCTGAACAAGGTAAACCGGAAACCAGGTAAGGAAAAAATACGTAAGCGTCGTAATACAATACTGGCCAAGGTACACACCCAGGAGCATCCGGTTTGTCAGCAGCTGTTTAACCTGGTGCCAATTGATGCCTTTCTTTTTTTCCTTCTTTGTGTCTGTTTGATCCATATTTGTCAGGGCGCCGCCTTCTTCAATATAAGCAAGCTCGGCCTCGTTAATCCGCGGATGTTCCTTTGGACTGTGAATTACTTTCATCCAGATAAAAGCAACGATAATTCCGACCGCTCCCATAAAGTAGAAAACATATTCCCAGCCGAGTTTATATGCAATATAACCCATAATAGGTGCGAAGAGAACGGTTGCAAAATACTGCGCTGAGTTAAAGGTAGCTGCCGCGGTGCCGCGTTCATGGCTTGGAAACCAGGAAGCAACGATCCGGCTGTTGGCAGGAAAAGAAGGAGCTTCTGCCAATCCAACGAGAAACCGGAGTGCAAATAAAGCCACGATAGCTGTTCCGGCAGAGCCTAAAAATCCGATGAATCCTTGTAAAAGAGTAAATACTGACCATATAAAGACGCTCCAAAAGTATACTTTCTTTGAACCGAATCGGTCTAGCAGCCAGCCACCAGGAATTTGTCCGGCTACATAGGACCATGCAAAAGCAGAGAAAACGTATCCCATCATGACAGAATCAAGGCCAAGCTGACTCGACATTTCAGGTCCTGCGATCGAGAGAGTAGCGCGGTCAGCGTAGTTGATGGCGGTAACAACAAACAGCATAAAAACAATAAACCAGCGTACGCGCGTTTTTTTCTGAGCGCCTGGAGCTATTGGAGAGGGCTGAAGGATTTTTTCTGGACTAGCCATATACACACTTCCTTTTCAAAATATTCAACTTTTAATAACGCTTTTAAATAAGTAAATTTAATAGTTCAATAGGTATTTAAAATATTCAACTTCTGATACCGCTTTCAAATAAGTAAATTTAATAGTTCCATACTATAGAATTGTCTCCATCAAAAGCAACCCTCCTTTTGTAAAATTCAAATTATTTAATTTTGTCCAATAGTAAGACAAATAAAATTGTTTGTCAACAACTTTTGTGATAGTTTTGTAAGCAATTTTTTTAGAAAAAAGTACCATATTATCTGAAGGAAGCCGGCATTTCTAATCAAATTTTCAGAAAATAAAATTTAAAGTTGACCGATAAAACAATTTGTCTTACAATAAAACAAACAACACAAGGAGGATCTACCATGAATCAAAATCGTCAGGCTCCGACCGGGATTTTAGGATTCCCGATTGCACCATTTACCAAAAACAATCAGC
>NZ_JAVJNG010000046.1:0-12903 GCF_038806185.1 Domibacillus sp. 8LH
CGAACACGGCCGTTAAGCTCTTCAGCGCCGATGGTAGTTGGGGGTTTCCCCCTGTGAGAGCAGGACGCCGCCTGGCACGCTAAGACAACTTGAGAAATCGGGTTGTCTTTTTTGTTGTAATTTTTGAAGAACAAGCTAAAATAAAACAGAAGAATGCCTCTGCGACACTGAATATGGGAAATATTGTTTCCCTGCCGCGTGAAAAAATGTTTGCTTTAACGTTCGGATTTAAGTGTGAAAATTCCAAAAAATCTAACTTATAAAGCGAACCTTGACATTATACCCGTTCAATTGATAACCTACTAATAATATTTTTCGGTCAGGGAGGCTTAATTATGTGGGAAGATAAGTTCAAAAAAGAAGGTTTAACGTTTGATGATGTATTGCTTGTTCCAGCTAAATCTGAGGTGCTTCCAAAAGACGTATCTCTAAAGGTGGAATTAACACCTACCTTGAAATTGAACATCCCAATGATCAGTGCAGGGATGGATACTGTAACAGAAGGCGATATGGCTATCGCAATGGCCCGTCAAGGCGGCTTAGGAATCATTCATAAAAACATGAGTATTGAGCAGCAAGCTGAGCAGGTAGACAAAGTAAAACGCTCTGAAAGCGGCGTTATCACCGATCCATTCTTTTTAACACCTGAGCATCAAGTGTTTGATGCCGAGCATCTAATGGGCAAATATCGCATTTCTGGTGTGCCAATTGTAAACAATCAAGAAGAGCAAAAGCTTGTTGGCATCCTGACAAACCGTGACCTTCGCTTTATCCAGGACTACTCCATTTTAATTACAGACGTAATGACGAAGGAAAATCTGGTGACAGCTCCGGTAGGAACTACACTGGATGAAGCAGAAAAAATTCTTCAAAAACATAAAATCGAAAAGCTTCCACTTATTGACAAATACGGCGTTTTAAAAGGCCTTATCACGATTAAAGATATTGAAAAAGTAATCGAGTTCCCGAACTCGGCAAAAGATGCGCAGGGACGCCTTTTAGCAGGCGCTGCTGTTGGGGTAACAGGAGACACGATGAAGCGTGTTGAAATGCTTGTTAAGTCCCAGGTAGACGTAATTGTAGTGGATACGGCACACGGCCACTCAGCAGGGGTAATCAACACCGTAAAAGAAATCCGCGCTGCTTATCCTGACTTGAACATTATCGCTGGAAATGTTGCTACAGCTGAAGCAACACGTGAGCTGTTCGAAGCGGGCGTAGATGTTGTAAAAGTAGGAATCGGTCCAGGCTCTATCTGTACAACGCGTGTTGTAGCCGGTGTAGGCGTACCACAAATTACAGCTGTATACGATTGTGCCACAGAAGCGCGTAAGCACGGCAAAGCGATCATTGCCGATGGCGGCATTAAGTACTCCGGTGACATCGTTAAAGCCATTGCAGCCGGCGGCTCTGCAGTTATGCTTGGCAGCTTGCTTGCGGGTACATCAGAAAGCCCTGGTGAAACAGAAATCTTCCAAGGACGCCGCTTCAAGGTATACCGTGGTATGGGCTCTGTAAGCGCGATGGAAAAAGGCTCAAAAGATCGTTACTTCCAGGAGGACGCAAAGAAATTTGTTCCAGAAGGTATCGAGGGACGTATTCCTTACAAAGGTCCACTATCTGACACATTGTATCAGTTAACAGGCGGCCTTCGTTCAGGTATGGGTTACTGCGGTACAAAGGATATCGCAGCACTCCGTGAAGAAAGCCAGTTTGTTCGTATGACGGGTGCGGGTCTTCGTGAAAGCCATCCGCACGATGTGCAAATTACAAAAGAAGCACCTAACTATTCTCTATAAGAAAACATATAAAGCCTGTCCATTGCCGGACAGGCTTTTTTTCTTCTTTATGAAACGAGTTATCTAGGTCGTTTCTCGTCTATTTTTCTCCTGAATGTGTATGGTACAATAACGAAAGTGTTGCATAATAAATGGAGGGTTTTGAGTGTGAGAAAAAGAAATGGGTATCGGATCAGTGCCGTTGTATTGAGTATTTTGTTGTTTTTTGGATTATTTTCTCCGGGAGCGTTAAAGGCGGATGCCGCATTTGATGTTAATGCAGGTGCAGCCATTTTGGTTGATGGAGAAACAGGACAGATTTTGTTTGAAAAAAATAGCAACCAGCAGCTCGGTGTAGCGAGTATGTCGAAAATGATGACAGAATATCTGCTGCTTGAGGCTGTTAAAAAAGGGAAAGTAAGCTTGGACGATACGTATCAGGTATCGGAGTATGTATATCAAGTGTCACAGGATCGCAGCTTGTCGAATGTACCACTTCGTGCGGACGAAACATACCAAATCCGTGAACTCTATGAAGCGATGACCATTTATTCAGCCAATGCGGCAACAATCGCGATTGCAGAAAAAATTGCCGGTTCAGAAGCGGAATTTGTTAAGTTAATGAACAAAAAAGCAAAAGAACTCGGAATGGAAAAAGCAAAATTCGTCAATGCGACGGGATTAAACAATAAAGACTTAAAAGGCCATCATACGACTGGTGGACCGACAGAGGAAAATACGATGACAGCCCGGGATGTGGCGACACTTGCTTACCGGCTGGTGAACGATTATCCGGAGGTTCTTGAAACAGCGGGAATTCCGAAAAAGAAATTCCGTGAGGGAACTGACGATGAAATTGCAATGGAAAATTGGAACTGGATGCTTCCGTCCCTTGTTTTTGAATATGAGGGCATGACGGGGTTAAAAACGGGAACAACAGATTTCGCTGGATATTGCTTTACTGGAACAGCTGAACGCGACGGCCAAAAGTTAATTGGTATTGTGATGGATGCAACGGATGATAAAGGCGAAGGGACGTACAACGCTCGTTTTACCGAAATGAAAAAGCTAATGGATTATGGCTTCACTCAATTTGAGCGTAAAGAAATTGCAGCAGCCGGCAGCACTGTAAAAGGAGCTGAAACGGTACCTGTTCAAAAAGGAAAAGAGAAGGAAGTAAAGCTTGAAACAGCTTCCGATCTGTCTGTTTTAGTGCCAAAAGCTTCAAACGCGAAATATAAAACGGATATAACGTTAAATAGTTCGGATTTGGATAAAAATAATGAGCTGGTTGCCCCTGTTAAAAAGGGTAAAGTGGTTGGTTTTGTTGAAGTTCAGGATGAAAAAGGAGAGGCTGTTCCTTTCCTAAAAGCA
The DNA here is from genome assembly GCF_038806185.1 of Domibacillus sp. 8LH. Lineage (NCBI taxonomy): Bacteria > Bacillati > Bacillota > Bacilli > Caryophanales > Bacillaceae > Domibacillus > Domibacillus sp. 8LH. The sequence goes on from NZ_JAVJNG010000046.1 coordinate 3,153, forward strand.
GGCGGTCAGACAAAAGTGAAAACCGCCGAAAACGTTGAAAAAGCGAATTGGTTTGTTTTATCAATGCGGGCAGTTGGCGGCGGAATCGCAAACGGCTGGCACTGGCTGATAGATACGATAACTGGTTGGTTTTAATAAAAATCACCTTCTGCTATTGACAGAAGGTGATTTTTCGTGTTTATTAGGATTTAAGTATTTTACAAAAAATCAGACCTTTCTGATCAATATAGGAGGAATATCAAATGAATACAGGTACAGACCGTGTAAAACGTGGAATGGCAGAAATGCAAAAAGGCGGCGTAATTATGGACGTCGTAAATGCGGAGCAGGCAAAAATTGCAGAAGAAGCAGGCGCAGTTGCAGTTATGGCTCTTGAGCGCGTTCCTTCTGACATTCGTAAAGCAGGCGGCGTTGCCCGTATGGCAGATCCTCGTATTGTAGAAGAAGTGATGAACGCTGTAACGATCCCGGTTATGGCGAAAGCGCGTATTGGCCACATTGTAGAAGCACGTGTGCTTGAAGCAATGGGTGTTGATTACTTGGATGAAAGTGAAGTGTTAACGCCAGCAGATGAAGAATACCACTTGCTGAAAAGCGATTTTACTGTTCCGTTCGTTTGCGGATGCCGTGATATCGGTGAAGCAGCACGCCGTATCGGTGAAGGTGCTTCCATGCTCCGCACAAAAGGCGAGCCGGGAACAGGAAACATCGTAGAAGCCGTACGCCATATGCGCAAAGTAAATGCACAAGTGCGTAAGCTCGTTCATATGAACGAAGATGAAATTATGACAGAAGCAAAAATTCACGGCGCTCCTTTTGAAGTGTTAATGCAAATTAAAAAAGAAGGACGTCTTCCGGTTGTCAACTTCGCAGCAGGCGGTATTGCAACACCAGCGGACGCAGCACTTATGATGGAGCTTGGTGCAGACGGCGTATTCGTTGGATCTGGTATTTTCAAATCAGAAAACCCGGCGAAATTTGCCCGTGCGATCGTGGAAGCAACCACTCATTACCAGGACTACAAATTGATTGCCGAACTTTCGAAAGAGCTTGGTGAGCCGATGAAAGGTCTTGAAATTGCCGGCATCGCAGCAGCTGATCGTATGCAGGAGCGCGGCTGGTAATGACAAAGATCGGTGTACTGGGCTTGCAGGGTGCCGTTCGTGAGCATGTTCGTTCAATAGAGGAAAGCGGAGCAGAGGCTGTAGTGGTAAAATGGCCGGAGCAGCTGGATGAGCTGGATGGGCTGATTTTGCCCGGCGGTGAAAGTACAACAATGCGCCGCTTGATGGACCGCTACGGTTTTATGAAGCCGCTGCGGGCATTCGGGGAATCAGGGCGTCCAATGTTCGGGACGTGCGCAGGCCTTATTTTACTCGCTGGCGAAGTGGTTGGGTATGATGAGCCGCATCTTGGCTTAATGGATATCAAGGTTGAACGAAACTCATTTGGCCGTCAAAAAGAAAGCTTCGAAGCAAACCTTGCCATTAAAGGCGTGGCAGATGATTACAATGCTGTTTTTATTCGGGCGCCGCATATCGTCTCAGCCGGCGAAGGAACAGAAGTATTGGCAGAATGCGACGGGCGGATTGTCGCTGCACGCAACGGCCAATATCTCGGCTGTTCCTTTCATCCGGAATTGACGGATGACCATCGCATTACCGCTTACTTTGTCAAGATGGCGGAGCAGGCAAAAGCGTCACTTGCGCATTCATAAAAAATGTAGTACATTGAATGCAAATCGAATAGTGAAACGCGATGAAGGAAGTCAGTAGCTTGATACTTCTTCTTAAAGAGAGCCGGTGGTTGGTGCGAACCGGTGTAGAAGCCAGGTGAATCCGTTCTGGAGCGGGATGCTGAACACAAAGAGTAGGCATTGACCGGCGCAGGCCGTTAAAACGTTGTTTGAGAGGAAAGCTGTATGGCTTTCAATCAGGGTGGTAACGCGGAATCAAACTTCCGTCCCTTTCCATAGGGGCGGAAGTTTTTTTATTTTTTAAAGGAGGAATTGCATATGCTGGATATGAAATATTTGCGGTCTCATTTTGCGGAAGTGAAAGAACGCCTGAAGTTCCGGGGTGAGGATATGAGCGCATTTGAAGATTTTGAAGAACTGGAGAAAAAGCGCCGTGAGCTGCTTGGCCAGACAGAAGAGCTGAAGAGCAAACGCAACACAGTATCACAGGAGGTTGCTCGTTTAAAAAAAGAAAAACAGGATGCGGATGCACTCATTACAGAAATGCGTGAAGTCGGCGAAAAAATTAAAGAGCTTGATACGGAGCTTCGGGAAACAGAAGAAAAACTGGAGCAGCTGATGCTGCGGATGCCGAACATCCCGCATGAAAGTGTCCCGGCAGGCGATTCTGAAGAAGATAATGTGGAAATTCGTAAATGGGGAAGCGTGCCGGAATTTAGCTTTGAAGCAAAGCCGCATTGGGATTTAGCAACCGATTTGGATATCCTTGATTTCGAGCGTGCTGGCAAAGTAACAGGCAGCCGCTTTACTTTCTATAAAGGGGCGGGTTCAAAGCTTGAACGTGCTCTTATCAGCTTTATGCTGGATTTACACACGGAAGAGCATGGCTACACAGAAATGATGCCGCCGTACATGGTAAACCGGGGAAGCATGACGGGAACAGGGCAGCTGCCAAAGTTTGAAGAGGATGCTTTCCGAATTGAAGCGGAAGATTACTTCCTCATTCCGACAGCGGAAGTGCCGGTGACAAACTATCATCGCGATGAAATTTTAAATGGTGAGGACCTGCCGATCGCTTATGCAGCGTACAGCGCATGCTTCCGTTCTGAAGCAGGATCTGCCGGCCGTGACACACGCGGTTTAATTCGCCAGCATCAATTCAACAAAGTAGAAATGGTTCGTTTTGTAAAGCCTGAAGATTCTTATGCAGAGCTTGAAAAGCTGACAGGTCATGCGGAAAAAGTACTGCAGCTGCTCGGTCTTCCTTACCGTGTGCTTGATATGTGTTCTGCAGACCTCGGGTTTACCGCAGCGAAAAAGTACGATATTGAAGTATGGCTGCCAAGCTACAATGAATATAAAGAAATTTCTTCTTGCTCAAACTTTGAAGGCTTCCAGGCACGCCGGGCGAATATCCGTTTCCGCCGCGAGAAAAATGGCAAGCCGGAGCATGTGCATACACTAAATGGATCAGGTCTTGCGATTGGCCGTACAGTGGCAGCTCTTTTAGAGAACTACCAGCAGGAAGACGGAAGCATTCTAATTCCAGAAGTGCTGCGTCCATATATGGGCGGCAAAGAAAAAATCGAAAAAAAATAAGTGGAATCGTGTTGACAGAATAATTTACCCTATGATAAATTAATTCTTGTCGATACGACGGAGGAATACCCAAGTCCGGCTGAAGGGATCGGTCTTGAAAACCGACAGGCGGGTCAAACCGCGCAGGGGTTCGAATCCCCTTTCCTCCTCCATTTTTAACATAAGTGCATAATTGGAGATATGAACGCCCATCTGACTCATCAGATGGGCGTTCTTTTTATATTTTAACGATCGTAAACCGATCAGAAAGCAGCAGCCAGTTTTGTGGAAAGGAAAAACCGATTTTCCAATAAGCGATGCCACCCAGTCCGAGCTCTCTAATGAGTGAGAATTTTGCATCGACCGAGCGTGCATCTTCAAACCAAATTTTATGAGCGCGTCCTTCTTCGTCTGTGTAGTCAATAAAAGGAGCCTGTGCCGTGAAATCATAACGAACGGAAGCGTTGTAACGCGCCGCGCGCCGTAGTGCTTCCTGCGGGCTGACCGCTCTTGCAAACGGATTTCCTGGCCTGTATGGAAGTGTCCAGTCATATCCGTACAAATTCTGGCCCATGACGATTTTTGAAGCAGGCATTTCCGTTACGGCATACGTAAGGACGTTACGGACAGGTCCAATCGGTGAAACGGCCATTGGCGGACCTCCGCTGTATCCCCATTCATAGGTCATAAGGACGGAGAAATCCACAATTTCTCCGTGCGCTTTGTAATCATGCGCTTCATACCACTGCCCCTGCTGGGTGGCGCTTGTTTTAGGCGCAAGAGCGGTTGAAACCGTTTTGCCTTCGCGGTGAAATCGTTCCACCGCCCGGCGGAGAAACTGGTTGTATGCTTCCCTGTCCTCAGGCCGCAAATATTCAAAATCAAAATGAATATCCCTGAAATTTGTTTGGGCGGCAATCCGGCTGATATTGTTTAAAAAGGTTTCCTGTACAGCTGTATCGTTCAGCAGTACGCGAGCAAGCTCTCCACTGAACTGTCCTTCTTCTAAATTGGTAATGTCCATCATGAGCACGGTGCCATGTTGTTCAGCAATTGTTGCGATGGGACGAACAGCCGGTTCTGTCAAAGATCCATCCCGCCTTGCATTGTAGCTGACCGGGGCGAAGTAAGTGAGATGGGGGGCCGCTTCCCGGGCTTGATTGAGAATAGTGCTTGAATAACCGGCCGCAGAAGGCTCGACGTAAGCAAGAGACTCAATTTGTTTTTTTGGAGGCGATGGAATACGCAGCCGACGTCCGATTTGAAGCGGAGCAGTTGGCGACAAACCGTTGAGACGAACAATTTCCTCAACGGTCACTCCATACTGCCTTGATATTTTCCATAAGCTGTCTCCGGCGACCACAGTGTGGAACCTTCCTGCAATAGGGATCACCAGCGCCTGTCCGACCACAAGATGTGGCAGAGTCGCAAGCTGGTTTGCGTCGCTGATTGCGTCTACAGTTGTCCCGTACCGCCGTGCAATTTGAAATAATGTATCGCCGCTTTTTACAACATAAATGTCCATACGCCGTTCCTCCTCTCTATACTAAGTGTACAGAGAGGAAAGGCGTCTTATGACAACAGTTGAATCAAATCATTTGATGGGCGCACATCTGCGCTAAGAACTGTTTCCATCATTTCAAGCGCATATTCGTTGAATTTCTTTTCCTCTGATGCAATGGCATCCTTTGGAACGTAAATGTTAAACTCGCGCATATAAGCGTCGTTTGCAGTAAAGAAAACACAAATGTTTCCGGCTACGCCTGTTACGGCTACCGAATCTACGCCTAGTTCATGCAGCAGTGTATGAAGAGCGGTACCGTAAAAAGCGGAATGCTTTGGCTTGATTAAAAAGTAATCTTCGTCGTTCGGCTTTATTTGCTGTATAATAGGAGCGCTTATTTCATTAGATGCGTGGTCTGTAATCAGCGCAATATCCGCTTTCCAAAGTCCATAGTGGTCATTTATATAAATAACCGGCCATTCTTTTTGATGGAAATGATCTTTCAACTGCAAAATCGGTTCGATCGTTTCTTTTGTAAAGCCGGCCAGTTGTTTCCCTTTTGGAAATTGAAAATCGTTAATCATGTCAACAACTAGAAGTGCACATTTTTTGGTCATAACTGTTCCTCCTTCACTTCTATATGTACTACCCTTATTTCTGCAGAAAGGAGCATGAAAGTGGACGAATTTTTTATGAAGCTGGCAATTGAGGAAGCAAAAAAAGCCGAGCGCCTCGGTGAAGTGCCGATCGGGGCGGTAATTGTGAAAGACAATAAAGTCATTGCATCGGGATACAATTTGAGGGAAACGACTCAAAACGCGGTTACCCATGCAGAGCTTTTAGCCATTCAACGCGCTTGTGAAGCAACAGAAGGCTGGAGGCTGGAAGGGACGACGCTTTACGTTACACTGGAGCCGTGTCCAATGTGCAGCGGCGCCATTTTATTGTCTCGTGTAGAGCGGGTGGTTTACGGAGCGGCAGATCCAAAAGCCGGCTGCGCCGGTACACTGATGAATCTGCTTGAAGATGACCGTTTTAACCATCGCTGCGAAGTGGTGCCCGGTGTGTTGGAAGAAGAATGCGGCATGATCCTGACACAGTTTTTTCGGAATATCCGGCAAAGGAAAAAGGAACAAAAAAAGCAGCAACAGAGTAAATAGTTTCCACATTGCTTTTTTTGACTCGGGGTAGTATAATAGATCTTGCCGTGCTAAGTGGGGAGGTAGCGGTGCCCTGTATCCGCAATCCGCTCTAGCGGGACTGAATTCCTTCTCGAGGCTGTTTAATTGTGGGGTCTGCCTTTTGTAAGTGGCGTTGACGTTCGGGTCCTGCGCAATGGGAACCCATGAACCATGTCAGGTCCGGAAGGAAGCAGCATTAAGTGGACTCTCTCATGTGCCGCGGGGCAGCCTGGGCTGAGCTAACTGCTCAAGTAACGCCTGTGATTGGCAGTCGACAGAAGGTGCACGGTATTACATAATAAACATAAACAAGGCGTCCGGTTTGCCGGGCGTCTTTTTGCTTTCATTGGAATAGAAAAGGTGTGCTCGTTCGTTTATAATAAAACAAGAAAGATGAAGGGGGTACAGAATGAGCTATCAGGCATTATACCGTGTATGGCGGCCGCAGAACTTTGCGGATGTCGTTGGGCAGGAGCACATAACGAAAACGCTTCAGAACGCTCTCCTTCAAGACAAGATCTCACATGCTTATCTTTTTTCCGGCCCGCGTGGAACCGGAAAAACAAGTGCGGCGAAGATTTTAGCTAAAGCGGTAAACTGTGAAAACGGTCCTTCAGCAGAACCGTGCAATGAATGTGCATCCTGCCGGGGAATTTCAGATGGATCTATTCAGGATGTAATTGAAATTGACGCAGCTTCGAACAATGGTGTAGATGAAATTCGCGATATTCGCGACAAAGTAAAGTACGCACCCGGCTCTGTCCGGTTTAAAGTATATATTATTGATGAAGTGCACATGCTTTCAACCGGCGCGTTTAACGCTTTATTAAAAACGCTTGAAGAACCACCGGCACATGTGATCTTTATTTTGGCGACAACGGAACCGCACAAAATTCCTCTCACGATTATTTCCCGCTGCCAGCGGTTTGATTTTAAGCGAATTACGGCTCAGGCGATTACCGGGCGCATGACGCTTATTTTACATGAAACCGGAACAGCGTTTGATGAACCGGCACTGCCGATCATTGCCCGGGCGGCGGAAGGCGGAATGCGTGACGCCCTTAGTCTGCTCGATCAAGCGGTTTCTTACAGCCGCGGCCGTTTAACAGAAGAAGATGCTCTAACAGTAACCGGGACAGTCGGGCAGGAGATGCTTCAGGGCATCGCCGCGGCCGTTTTTAATCAAAACGCCGCTGAAGCCGTTCAAACACTGAACAAGCTGCTTATGGAAGGAAAAGATCCGGCTCGATTTACGGAGGATTTAATTTTATATTTCCGTGATATGCTGCTTTTAAAAATGGCGCCGGAACTTGAAGAATCGTTAGAACGCACAATGGCGGAAGAAGCATTTACAGAACTTTCCAGACAGGTGTCTGAAGCGGCTATTTATGAATATATCGCCATTTTAAATAAAGCGCAGCAGGATATGAAGTTCACCAATCATGCGCGTATTTATCTTGAAGTGGCTCTCGTGAAAATGAGCCGTCTTCACGTGAAAGCAGAGTCTGCTGCCTCCGGCCCGGAAATCGCCGGCCTGCTTGAAAAAATAAACCGGCTTGAGCAGGAAGTACAGGAGCTGAAAAAACGTCCGGCCGGCTCAATAGAAACGGAAGCACCGAAGCCGTCTGCGAAGAAAATGTCACGCCCGAGCAATCAATTTAAAGTGGCTGTTCCGCAGATTGAAAAAATACTTTCGGAAGCAACCAAGCAGGATATTCAAAATATTAAAAGCCGCTGGGGCAATATGATTGGCTACTTGAATGAACGGCAAATGCGCTCTCAGGCAGCTCTTTTAAATGATGCAGAACCTGTCGCTGCGTCTGCAGACTCATTTGTGTTAAAATTTAAATACGAAATTCATTGTCAAATGGCCTCTGATAATAAAGCGTTTATGGATTCCATTTCGACGATTTTAAATGAATTAACCGGCAAGCCATATCGGCCGCTTGTTGTGCCGGAAGAAGCGTGGCTTGACATTCGCCGCTCTTTTGTAAAAAAGCAAAAAGAAGAAGGCGTTATGGCACCACCAGGTGAAGAAACAGAAGCGGATGTGCCGGAAGAGGAAGAAGATCCTCTCGTGTCAAAAGCGCTTGAGCTTGTTGGAGAAGATTTTCTTGAAATCAAAGACTAATTTAATTGGAGGATGATGAACATGATGCGTGGCGGAGGAATGGGCAACATGCAGAATATGATGAAGCAGATGCAGAAAATGCAAAAGCAGATGCAGCAGGCGCAGGAAGAACTGGCGGAAAAACAATTTGAAGGAACAGCAGGAGGCGGCATGGTGAAAGTCAGCATGTCCGGCCAAAAACAAGTAACCGATGTTCAAATCAAAGAAGAAGTTGTAGATCCAGATGATATCGAAATGCTTCAAGATCTTGTTCTTGCAGCAGTAAATGACGCGCTGAAAAAAGTAGACGATGAAACGAACCAGACGATGGGACAGTTTACGAAAGGGATGAACCTTCCTTTCTAAAGAGGAGGAATTATACATGTATTATCCCGAACCTATAACGAAGCTGATTGACAGCTTCATGAAATTGCCGGGCATCGGGCCGAAAACAGCGGCTCGTCTGGCTTTTTTTGTGCTAAACATGAAAGAAGAAGATGTGCTTGAATTCGGGAAAGCACTTGTGAATGCCAAACGTGACCTTGGCTATTGTTCAGTATGCGGCCATATTACCGATCAAGATCCATGTTCCATTTGTAAAGATGAGCGCCGTGACCGAAGCATTGTCTGCGTCGTACAGGACCCGAAAGACGTCATTGCAATGGAGAAAATGAAGGAATACAATGGCTTGTACCATGTTCTTCATGGCGCTATCTCTCCAATGGAAGGAATCGGGCCGGAAGATATCAACGTACCGGACTTAGTGAAACGGCTTCAGGATGAAACCATTAAAGAAGTCATTTTAGCGACCAATCCGAATATCGAAGGAGAAGCAACGGCGATGTATATCTCCAGGCTGCTAAAACCATCTGGTATCCGGACGACCCGCATTGCCCATGGCCTTCCAGTCGGCGGTGATCTTGAATATGCCGATGAAGTGACTTTGTCTAAGGCGATAGAGGGACGCCGGGAGCTGTAAGGAGGAAAGCATCTATGTTTTTTCGCAAAAAACAAAGCATGCGCAGTATATATGATGATAAATTAATCAGCTTAATGAGCCAGGCAAGAACAGATTGGTTTAAAAATCGTGACCTGCTTCGTCTTAGCTTTGAACAAAATAATGAGCTCGAAGCTCAAACGAAAGCCGCTCAAGCGAAATATTTCTTTTTGTTCCGCGAAGCGAAAAAGCGGCAAATTCGCATAAAAGAATAATTCTCTTCTATATATAGAAGAGGAGCGTGAAAAAATGCGAAAATTGAGCGAGATTCTAATGATGATTTTTAAGAAAACAGTGATAGGTGCTTTTCTTTTATACGTGATCAATGTATGTATACAAGAGACGGATCTATATATTGTGATAAATCCATTTACCGCTTTTTTAGCCGGTTTCCTCGGGCTGCCGGGAGTTCTCTCTCTGGCAGCTATTTATTTTTTTGTTTTCCCGTAAAAAAATATTGAAAAGTTATTGACGTGAAAGAGATGAGCTGGTATATTAATAAAGTTGCTGCTGAAAAGCAGTTAGCAAGAAATAAAGAAGTTAAAAAAGATATTGACACATCGCATCAGATAATGATATGATGTTATAGTTGTCGCAGAGATAACATGAACGAATTGAACATTGAAAACTGAACAAAATCAATAAAAACGTCAACGTTTTAATTTTTATCTTCCATTAAAAACAC
>NZ_JAVJNG010000047.1:0-12328 GCF_038806185.1 Domibacillus sp. 8LH
CATGTTTAAAACGACTGATTAAATGACAGTTTGCAAGAAAAGGGATTCGCCATTTACACAAAATTATTGACGGTCCCTAGGGAACCTTTGCTGTTTAGATTTTTCAATTAATTTATTTGAATTTTACATATAATTAATTATACATAAATATATGTAGTTTTCTCCTCTTGTAGAAGGTCCAATATGGAGAGATTGTTCTTCATAAGAAGTGGCAAATATGATGCCGCTACGATTATTTTTGCTGTAAACAACGAAAATGGGAAAAGGACCTTCAGAAAAAACATCTTTTTTGAAAAGCATCGATCCTGACAAATATAGATTTCAACACCCTGGCTAGAAAATATAAATAATACACGCCTTTAAAAGCGGGAAAAGATTCAATCCATTTAGTATAAGAACACATTCAGATACAAGATGATTTTCCTATTAAAACTACGCTGTTCGTTAACTTGCCTACCAAACACATTTTATAAATAACAAAAGTGTACCTAATCAAAAGTATACTTTTGATTAGGTACACAAACGCTCGCTAACTTGATGTCTTTTCTCTTGTTCAAGCATTGATTTAATATTTTTAACAGGCAGACTCCTTAATGAAAAAGGTCGCTGTCCCTATTGCGACCAATTGATTTTGATCATTAAAGATCTCAGATGTTCCCACAACTAAGGTTGTTCCTCTATGCGATAACGATGACTTTGCTAATAGAAATGCTCCATTTGCCGGCTTTATGTAATTAATTTTCAGTTCAACTGTTGAAGACCGCTGATTCTCATATAATGTTGATCGAACAGCACTCCCGATAGAAATATCTATAAGAGAAGCTAGTACTCCTCCGTGAACATTTCCTGAAAAGTTGAATAGGTCTGGAAACAAATCAATTCTAACTTCTGCAGCTCCATCTGACACATTAATTTCTTTTACCTTTAGAAGGTTACGGAAAGGGTTATTTTGGTATTCTTTTACCATAGAGTATTTTCTCCTTACTTTAGTTTCTAAAAGCGATCAAAAAGAGCAGGTATTAGTCTGCTCTTTTAATTATAACGGTTTCATAAAAATGTTAACACCTGACTATTCCATTGAAATGGGCAAGCGCAGCACGAAGCCTGGATACGCGGTGCTCAATCAGCCGGCTGCCTATTCCATCACCTATCAAGTGATGGATCTGCTTTATCAGCAGGTTTCAGTGGCCAATAAAGTCTGCGTGCTCGAATTCACACTTATTTGTGCTTCGAAAGGCAATCTACACATATAATTATGCAGTCACTCCAGGAATGGAATGGCCCAGCCCACTCACCTCCGCGTGATTTGTAGTTGACTGTTATCCCTATGGCTATAGATTAATAAAAAATAACGCTCAAGGCACAAAACTTATTTCATTTCGTTTTGTGCCTTGAGCGGAGCGAAAGGAATGGCCATAATTATGAAATCAAGCAAGCTACTCACTTCTTTTAAGAAAGCGATTTCAAACATTCAGGACGGCTCCACATTAATTGTCGGCGGCTTCGGATTATGCGGGATTCCCGAGTGCTCCATTCAGGCTTTAAAGAAACAAGGCACAAAGAATTTAACCGTTGTCAGCAACAATTGCGGTGTAGATGACTGGGGGCTGGGTCTTCTTTTGGCAAACAGGCAGATTAAAAAAATGGTTTCCTCTTATGTAGGCGAAAATAAAATTTTTGAACAGCAGTATTTAAGCGGGGAACTGGAAGTAGAGCTGACACCACAGGGAACACTTGCGGAGCGGATGAGGGCAGGCGGAGCTGGCATTCCAGGGTTTTATACAGCCACAGGCATCGGAACACCGGTCGCCGAAGGCAAAGAAACGAAGGAATTTGACGGAAAAACTTGTCTGCTGGAACGAGGTATTGTCGGGGACTTTGCGCTTGTCAAAGCCTGGAAAGCAGATACGCTGGGCAACCTTATTTATCGAAAAACGTCCCGCAATTTCAATCCCCTGGCTGCGATGGCTGGGAAAATTACCATCGCTGAAGTAGAGGAAATTGTGGAGGCCGGTGAGCTGGACCCTGATGAAATTCATACGCCAGGCATTTACGTCCAGCGCCTCCTCCTCGGCACCGGCTACGAAAAACGGATTGAGCGGCGGACAGTTGTCCACTTATAACTGGAGAAAAGGAGTGAATAAACATGAAAGATACACGTTCAACAATTGTGAAAAGAGCCGTACAGGAGATTAAAGATGGCATGAACGTCAATCTGGGCATTGGCATGCCGACCCTGGTTGCCAACGAGATACCGGGCAATATTAACGTACTGCTGCAGTCAGAAAACGGATTGCTTGGCATTGGCCCTTACCCGCTCGCGGGCCAGGAAGACGCGGATTTGATTAACGCAGGAAAAGAAACCATTACAACTGTCCCAGGCTCCTCTTTTTTTGACAGTGCGGAATCCTTTGCCATGATCCGAGGAGGTCATATTGACCTTGCCATTCTCGGCGGAATGGAAGTGTCCCAAAATGGGGATCTGGCCAACTGGATGATTCCAGGCAAAATGGTGAAAGGAATGGGAGGTGCCATGGATCTTGTCAACGGCGCAAAACGGGTCGTTGTAGTCATGGAGCATATGAATAAGCATGGTGAATCAAAAATTAAAAAAGAATGCTCCCTTCCTCTTACCGGCCAAAAAGTGGTACACCGCCTGATTACCGATCTTGCCGTTTTTGATTTTACACTCGAAGGCATGGTTCTTATGGAAACAGCCAGCGGCATTACAGTAGAAGAGGTGAAAGAGAAAACAGAGGCTTCCTTTACCGTTTCCCCTTCTCATTCAGAGGTGCAATAAGATGACAAAAACAGTGATCATTGACGGTGCGCGGACACCTATAGGTAAATTCTGCGGTCTGCTTTTGGCAAAGACGGCACGATTACCGAAGGAAATGCCCTTGGTGTTAACGACGGAGCTGCTGTACTTGTTTTAATGAGCAACACACGTGCTGAAAAAGAAGGCAAAAAGGTTCTGGTTATGATCATTGCCCAAATGAAAGCAGCCGAACGGCTGCTTTCAACTTTTCTCACTAGATGTATTCTACTTTTAATCAGGTTTATTTTATATAATGAAGAAGAAACAAAACAACATTGATTTAACGCAAGTGAACGACATTTAATAAATGTTATTTTAAAAATAATTTTTATATAAATAATACATAGGTCAAACCGGATACACCGGATGCTTTCGTTCAGAAAAGATAACATACTTTGATGAATATGCCTCAAACCGAGTTACTAACTCTTCGCGTAACGAATTAGCCGGAACAACCCCATCGATAACCATTTCAGAGGCTAGTCTATAAATATCAATATCCTGCTTATATTCCTCCCGTTTTTGTTCAATAAAAGAGGTCCGTTCATTTTCCGGTAACTCGGCAATTTTATTGGCATATACAGCATTTACCGCAGCCTCTGGTCCCATAACCGCAATTTGAGCTGTAGGCAGAGCAAGACAACAATCCGGTTCAAACGCAGGTCCGCACATGGCATAGAGTCCTGCTCCGTATGCTTTACGGACGATAACTGATATTTTAGGTACAGTCGCTTCTGACATAGCCGAAATCATTTTTGCACCATGGCGAATGATACCTGCACGTTCTACCTTGGTACCGATCATAAAACCAGGTACATCAACGAGAAACAGAAGTGGAATATGAAATGCATCGCAAAGGGTGATAAATTTAGCTGCCTTATCCGCTGTATCATGAAATAGTACTCCACCCTTAACTCGCGGCTGATTGGCTATGATACCGACCGGCTTTCCATCCATTCGGGCTAAACCTGTAATAAGTTCACTGGCAAAGAGCTTCTTGATTTCGAAAAATGACCCTTCGTCAATTACTCCATTGATAAGATCATACATGTTAAATGGAGTGTTCTGGTTGGATGGGATGAGCTCTTCTAACGTTTTCTCGAAATGCTTAGGTGCTAAAGCTTCCTGAGCAGGCGGTTTTTCAGAAAAATTAGCAGGAAAATAAGAGAGATAATCTCGAGCCATCGCAATAGCTTCTTCTTCAGTTTTAGCTAGCACATCTCCGCATCCTGAAACTGAACAATGCATGCGGGCACCGCCCATCTCTTCTAACGTGACTTTTTCTCCAATAACCATTTCTGCCATCCTCGGGGATCCGAGATACATGGAGGCATTTCCGTCCACCATGATAACAATGTCACAAAATGCAGGGATGTAAGCTCCACCTGCAGCTGACGGACCAAACAAGATGCAGATTTGCGGTATTTTACCTGAAAGTTTAACTTGATTATAAAAAATTCGGCCAGCTCCGCGGCGCCCAGGAAACATCTCTACTTGATCCGTAATACGCGCCCCTGCAGAATCTACAAGATAGATGAGCGGTACATTCAATTTTTCAGCCGTTTCTTGAATCCTTATAATTTTTTCTACGGTCCGCGCTCCCCAAGAGCCCGCTTTTATAGTCGAATCATTAGCCATCACACAGACAATCTGTCCATTGATCTTCCCCATCGCTGTCACTACACCATCAGCAGGTAGATCTTTTGCTAAGCAGTTTGCAAATAAGGCATCCTCCACCTTCAGCCCCTGATCAAACAATAGCTTTAAGCGGTCACGAACAAACAGCTTGCCCCGTTCCTGATTTTTCTGATGGTATTTAAGTGCTCCACCTTTTTGAATCTGTTCCATTCTTTCCTGTAATGTTTGCTGCATCGGTTTCCCATCAGATGACATTGTTTTTCCTCCTTTTTTGAACTTCCATATTATTTTCCAATAAATACAGGAGGTCTTTTTTCCTTGAAAGCTTGTATGCCTTCTAACCGATCTTTTGTAGGAATGGTTAATTCATAAGCATTTTGTTCAATCGAAAGCCCGGTACTCAAATCTACATTCATTCCCTTATCTATGGAGAACTTCGCCTGAGCAATAGCAATGGGAGCATTCAGAACGATTTGATTGGCTATACTTAATGCTTTATCCAGAAGTGAGTCTGCCGGTGTTACATACTCGATTAACCCAATCTCTTGTGCTTCTCTGGCATCAACCCGTCTAGCAGTGAAAATGAGCTCTTTGGCTCGCCCTTTTCCAACCAATCGCGGCAAACGTTGTGTTCCGCCTGCACCTGGAATAATTCCAAGCGAGGTCTCTGTAAGGCCGAACTTTGCTGTTTCTGAAGCAATCCGGATGTCACAAGCCAGTGCCAATTCCATTCCTCCTCCCAAAGCGACTCCGTTCAGGACTGCGATGACTGGTTGTGGCAAAGCTTCTAACTCATTAATGCTTTCACGAATTAGAGAAACAGTTTTACGTACCTGACTTAGATCCATTCCGGCCCGTTCTTTTAAATCTGCTCCTGCGCAAAAGATTTTCTCCCCGGCTCCAGTGATTAGTACACAGCGCACTGATGAATCAAATTTACATGCAGCAATTGCTTCTCGAAGTTCGCTCAACATTTGTATCGATAATGCGTTAGCAGCTTCTGGACGGTTTAAAGTAATGAGGGTAATTCCATTTGCTACTGTTGAAACCACTACCGCTTTATCCATCTTCTTTCTCCCTCCTATACGAAGATTGATTAACCCGTGGCCTATTTATTTATGCCGCAGGCTTGCAGACTTCGGCTAGGTAAAGGCCTTCCTATCTTATCCTGAATAAAACGCGAGGCGGAAAGTAGCTTTTTCTGATCCACTCCTGTGTAAATCCCCATACCGTTCAGCATATAAAGAAAATCATCTGTAGATACATTGCCAGATGCCCCAGGTGCGTATGGACATCCTCCCAGTCCACCAAGGGAGGCATCGAATGAGGTTATTCCCATATCTAACGATACTAGGATGTTAGCTAAAGCTGTACCACGAGTGTCATGGAAGTGTAGAGCAAATTTATCTGAAGGAAAACGCTTTAACAAGACCTCTAACACTTCTTGTACTTGCTTCGGATTTGCTGTACCGATGGTATCACCAAGTGACAACTCTCCAATTCCCATCTCAAACAACGTTTCTGAAACCCTAATGACCTTCTCTATATGAACGATGCCCTCATAAGGGCATCCAAATACTGTGGAAATATATCCTCGAGTAGACTTTCCTACTGAGAGTGATTGTTGTACCACTTCTCTTAAAATAGGAAATGTATCCTCAATGGATTTGTTAATATTTTTTTGATTATGTGTTTCACTGGCTGACATAAATACAGCTACCTCATCAATGTTGGATTCCAGCGCCCGTTCCAACCCTTTACGATTCGGAACAAGAGCTGTATAAACTACATCCGGCATTCGCGTAATACCTTTTGCCACCTCCACAGCATCAGACAGGGCAGGGATCCACTTTGGATTAACAAAGGAAGTAATCTCAATATATTTCAATCCAGTGGAAGACAATTGATTGATCCAAGCAATTTTATCCTCCGTCGAAACAAAAACCTTCTCATTTTGTAACCCATCCCGCGGTCCTACCTCTTTTATCGTTACACTTGCTGGCCAATTCATCGCTATCCCTCACTTCATCCCATCCAAAATCTTTTTGTGGAATTTTATTCAAATTCAACTAGCACGTCTCCTTCATTAACAAAATCTCCTTCATTGACTTTTATTTCTTTGACAGTCCCATCAAATTCGGCTCCAATTGGAATCTCCATCTTCATTGATTCTAAGATAACCACATCCTGCCCTTCTTTTACCCGATCCCCATTTTTCACAAGAATCTTCCATACAGTCCCTGCCATGTTTGCTAACAATTTATTCACGTTTATTACCCCCTATTCCCCGCGGTTCATTGCGGTTTCTTGGTTTCCTTATAAATACTTTGTCACAAAGCTGGTTGTCGTATCTCCTGCACGGAATGCCGGGTGCGCGGCAACTTTTTGTAACATTGAAATATTTGTTTTAATCCCCTCAACTTGATAATGGGCTAGCGCTTCCTGCAAACAGTCAATCGCCTCGTCGCGATTCTTGCCTCTTACCACAAGCTTTGCAATCATCGGGTCATAAAAAGGCGTAACGACCGATTGACCATGTACAGCTAATTCATGCCGAACCCCCGGACCTTCAGGTAAGGATAATTTCGTGATGGTTCCTGGAGATGGAAAAAACGTTTTAGGATCCTCTGCATAGATTCTTACCTCAATCGCATGTCCCTCACGTTTAACATCATCCTGTGCAAAACCTAGTGAATCTCCCGCTGCAATCCGAAGCTGCTCAGCAACCAAATCCAATCCAGTAATTTCCTCTGTGACCGGATGCTCCACCTGCAGACGGGTATTCATTTCAAGAAAGTAGAAGTTCTTATTTTCATCAACTAAAAACTCAATCGTCCCAGCATTCCGGTACTTGATTGATTGGGCCGCTTTTACTGCTGCTTCTCCCATTTTGCTGCGAGTAACTTCATCTAGAAACGATGATGGTGCTTCCTCGACTACTTTCTGATTGCGGCGCTGTATCGAACATTCACGTTCCCATAAGTAAACGGTATCCCCAAATCCATCAGCCAGGATTTGGATTTCAATATGCCTTGGATTTTCTATATATTTCTCTATATACATTGCACCATCACCAAAAAAATCTGTCGCTCGTTTTTGGTTTCCAGCAAATGCTTTGTGAATCTCATCTGCATTGCCAACAATTTGCATCCCAATACCGCCTCCACCGGCTGAGGCTTTAAGCATAACCGGGTACCCCATATGATCGGCTACCCGCACCGCTTCTTCCGCATCTGCTAATGGATAGGCTATTCCCGGAACGATTGGAACACCCGCTTCTTCCATTACTTTCCTCGCTTCAATTTTGCTGCCCATCCGGGAAATCACTTCAGGGGAAGGGCCGATAAATACAAGCCCCTCTTCCTCACAACGGCGGGAAAATTCCGTATTTTCTGAAAGAAGACCATATCCGGGATGAATAGCCTCTGCTTTAGAAAATCGGGCAATTTCTAAAATTTTATCGATGTTCAAATAGCTTTCTGCTACCCTTGGTCCTCCAAGCAAGTAAGCCTCATCTGCCATTTTCACATGTGGTGCCTCCATATCGGCTTCCGAGTAAACTCCAACCGTAGCAACACCTAACGACTTACATGTTCGCATAACCCGAGCTGCGATTTCTCCACGATTAGCAATCAAAACCTTTTTAAACATACTTTACCTCCCTTTACTGTATGTCTCTAATTAAAATTTCACGTTGCAAGTTTAGAATCCGACCTGCATCTCCCGAAGTTTAAACTCATGAATTTTATCGGATGCAGTCATTGGGAACTCAGAACAAAACTCGATGTAACGTGAAATTTTGAAATGAAATATTTTCCCCTCCGCGTATGATCATATCTTTTAAACGACCCGTGATTTTACAGTATCCATTCTTATCCCTGACCGCCAAGTCTCCTGTATGTAGCCATCTATCCTAGTCGATTGCATCCTTCTTTGCTTCTGGGTTTTTATAATAGCCTTTCATTACATGATAACCACAAGTACATAGCTCGCCTTGAACCCCAAATGGCACCTCTTTATTAGTGGAAAGATTGACGATTTGCACCTCTACATTCGGCAAGGCACGACCGACGGTGAGTACCCTTAATTCAATCGGATCATTCGTTCGAGTTTGTATAATACCAGGGGAGGATTCAGTTTGACCGTAAACAATAGTAATTCCCCGATTCCTCCATCTGTCTGTAACCGCTCTCATAATTTCGGTCGGACAAGGAGAACCGGCCCTGATCCCTGTTTGTGAAGATGATAAATCAAATTCATTGAAGCCGGGATGATTTAATTCAGCGATAAACATGGTGGGCACTCCGTGTAAGCGGTGTAGTTCTCATTTTGCACAGCTTTCAGAACAGACAATGCATCAAATTCTTGAACCGGAACCATGGTTGCTCCTACACATACGCAAGTCATTGTTCCAAGTACACCACTGAAACAGTGGAAGAAAAGTACCGGTATACACATGCGGTCCTGATGAGTCAAATTTATGCAGGTGCTATATTCATTGCATTGTTGACCAAGTTTATATGTGTGAGCATGACACCTTTAGGAAATCCCGTTGCACCTATGGCCAGATGATCACCCTTTTTTAATTCCTAACTTCATATATCCATTGGCCACTTTCCTGCAAAAGTGATCGAACTGCTTATAGGTATAACGAAGGTTTCGGTCAGGATAAACAACTGCTTCATGTTCAGGACGCTCAATCGCCACCTGCTCCAGCAACTTTCCTAGCGTGACTTGCATTGCCTCACCCATTCAGGAGATTCGCCTCTTTAATATTGATATTTAATAATGTTCTTTCTTAACAACCCACTTCACGTGCTATAACCATTCGTTGTATTTCAGAGGTTCCTTCTCCAATCTCTAAAAGTTTGGCGTCACGGAAGAACCGCTCAACTTGATACTCTTTCATATAGCCATATCCGCCATGGATCTGTACGGCTTGATCACAAACTCTCATGCATATTTCCGAAGCATATAATTTAGCCATGGCAGCTTCCTTTTTAAATGATCTTCCTTGATCTTTTAACCACGCAGCTTTGTAAACCATGTTGCGTGCTAATTCAATATTCATAGCCATATCAGCAAGCTTAAATTGAATAGCTTGGAATGCGGATAAGCTTTTGCCAAATTGTTTTCTTTCTTTCGCATATTGAAGTGACTTTTCATAAGCTCCCTGAGCAATTCCAACAGCCATCGCCCCAATGCCAATTCTCCCGCCATCAAGAGTGGCCAAAAATTGTTTAAAACCATTTCCTTCTACACCAAGGATATTTTCTTTAGGAACGCTTACATTTTCTAAAACTAACTCTGTTGTATTTGAAGCGTGAAGACCCATCTTTTCATAATTGTTAATGACAGTAAAGCCAGTTGTATCAGTAGGCACAATAAACGCACTAATTCCATTCGTTCCTTTTGATCGATCAGTGACAGCAGTAATTGCGAGGTTTTGGGCATAGCTTGCATTGGTTATAAAACATTTAGAACCAGAAAGCATCCATTGATCCCCATCAAGCGTTGCAGTCGTTTGTGTGCCTCCTGCGTCAGAACCAGCATTTGGTTCAGTCAAGCCAAAAGCCCCTAGGTATTCCCCTGTACATAGTGGAGTTAAATATTGCTCCTTTTGCTCATGCGTACCAAATAAATGAATAGGTGCTCCTCCTAAAGAAATATGTGCAGAGTAGGTAATACCTGTAGATCCACATACACGGCTTAACTCTTCTACAACAATGGCAAAGCTGATTGTATCTGCCTCAGCGCCCCCATATTGTTCAGGAAAAGGAAGACCCATCATACCTAGTCCCGCTAATTGCTCGAATATCTTCTTTGGAAATTCACCTGTACGGTCCCTCTCATCTGCTCCGGGAGCAACTTCAGCTACTGCAAAATCACGAATCAACTTACGTATCATAGCTTGTTCTTTCGTTAAATCAAAATCCATTTATCTTCAGCCCTTTCTTTTTTCGCTTTTCTGAAACATTTAAGTAATTATCCTGTATTAGAAAAATAATATTAATTCAATCGGATAATTTAGTTAATGAATGTTATTATTCCAATTTATTCAATAAAATACTAAAATTAAATAGATTTCTAATTTTTCCAAACATTCTAATGAATTAGATAATACAGCACCATGTTCATCCTCCTGAAAATTGAGAGAAAAAATTGTGGAATCGTATCAAAATGAAAATCACTTGTAAAACGAAAAGAGAATTAGTATGAGTGATGATAAGTAAGAATCGGCAATCGGTGTAAGAAAAAAAGGTAGAAGAACAGGGAGAGTAAAGACCTTAGCGCCTAACCCCTACTAAACCAAAGATTTTGAAGGGGAATGCGGCGCTAATTTTTTGTTCAATTATGATTAAAACGATTCTGCCGTAGATGCTGCGGATGGAGGGTCTTTATAGCTATACGATAAAAAACCAGAACTGTTTGATCGCTAAATCAGCTCAAGACCTGTTCTATCCTCAGATTTTTAGACAAATTAGACTAAAACCCGATGAATCAACGACTGGTAAGACTTTCGCCATAAGAAAATGCCTCACTTTTCCTGACAAAGGAGAAATAAAAAAAGCACTGACAACTTTATCCACAAATAATTATGATTTATTAAGAAACTCTATTCCAAAAAATTTTCATTCCACATCTGTAATTCAGTTTCCTATTATGTTAAAATATTACTTTATTGGAATTACCGCTTCAGATTCTTTTCAATTATCTTTACACTTTAAACAAGAAGATATCCATCTTTTAGAGGCGATTTGTCATCAAGCTGCAGTAGCTTTGGAGAAGTCGAGTCTTTACCGAGAAAAAGAGAAAACCGTGCGCAAGCTTTCCCATTCTATTGCTATACACAGGAGTTTAGCAAATCTTGTTTTACAGGGGGAAGGGCTCCAATCAATCATTACGTATATACATCAAACAATTGGTCAACACACCCTGCTATTTGATAAATTAGGTGAACTAATTGCTTCAGCTTATGATTCATCTTTCTCTAATGAGACTCTTAATTTTATTAAACAACAGGCCAAACTTATCATTGAATCACTTGAAGCGTGTACGGTATGTTCCGGAATATGAGGCACTCAGCGTTGAATCGGAGGAGGAATTGCTGTCGGTTTCACTTTCGGTAGATATTAAGGACTGGCTGCGGAAAAAAGGAGAACTATCAGGCAAGAGTATGCAGGATATTGCGGCAGAGATCCTTGAAGAAGTGTATCAGCGAGAAAGAAATTATAACGGGAATATTAAATAGGAACTTAAAACTGATGGAGGAACCACATGACTAAAATTGGGGGATATACTCGCAGTTGCTGCGGTATATCTCACGAAGAACTTCCTACAAGCTATGGGAACCCAGCTCCCGTCTATTACTATGATGCTGAACCTGAAGAGCGAGAGGATAGGTTTGAACTAGATGATGACTTATGTATTCTAGATAATGAGCACTCCTTTATTCGTGGTTGTCTTGAAATTCCGGTAATAGGCACCGACGAACATCTAATAGGGGGTGCATGGGTCTCACTAAGCAAGACTAACTTCAACACGGTAGAAAACTTTTGGGATGAGCAAGAATCACTAGAACCAATGATTGGCTGGTTTTCAACTGCTCTGCCTTGTTATCCCGACACCGTAAACTTAAAAGCAAGAATTCATTTTAGATCAGATGGTAAACGATTTACATATGAGTTTGAAATAAAGCTGCTCCTCAATTTGATAAAATCCTTTCTTATTCCAGCAAAGGAACTTTTTATTTCCCATAACATCAAAGCATATATCTCCGGTGTAGAAATATCTTCTTGGAGCGTCTACACTTATCTGGACAGAAAAATTAAGGTCACGTACACTTGACCTAAAACAGATGAGGAGCTCTAA
>NZ_JAVJNG010000048.1:0-12203 GCF_038806185.1 Domibacillus sp. 8LH
CCTCCAAGAAGAAGTATATACACCCACATGTTAACACGTGGGCTTTTTACACTGTCTACTTAAAGGGGATAATATCATATACCGGGGCTTTTTTATCATACGACTACTTCTTCTCTAACCACTTGTAATGTACGTGGCTTTCCTTCCTGCCAAGTAAGATAGCCTTTAATTCGCAGGCTGTACAAATGACCTTGCACGGTAGAGGTTGATTTCAAATTAACACCCTCCCCGATCTCACGAACAGATGAGAGATAATGGTTTGTGTGAACCTCTCCACCTAAATCAAAGATTTTGATGGAGCATCCCTTATCTTGAATACGGTACAACATCAGCTGGTTAAGCTTCCTCCGGAAGCCCGAGTGCATGATGGAGACGAATGAACGAAGACAAGGTCTGAGATGTCCTTATTGCCAGCTCAGTTGAAAAGCCCGAATGAAGTAGCGGGCTCCAATATTATAAGAAGCAGATAAATCCGCATGATAGACTTTGCCCGTTGGAAACGTGGCAAGGTCTTTTTTCTGGTTCCGTTCCACTTTTCCAGAGCCGTCGAACGCCAAGGCGCTGGTGTTTCGCGGATTGATCCGGGAAATGCGCATGCCCAGGCAGTGCGCCATTTCTTCTACTTTGTTCTGGATGGCTATTTTCCGCCACCCATGAAGCTTGAAACGAAGTTTCCTGGCTCCATAGAATCCCTTTGGGGTTTTCATTCTGCCCAGGTATTCGAATACGATGACGTCACAGCCATGCTTTGACGCGAATTTTACAATTTCATGGCTAGTGTGGCGAACAATATGCTGCTGGTACCCATTGATCTGTCGTCAAAAATTAGGTGCATGAATACGGCCGCTTGCCCGCTGAGCTTTCCGCAATTTGTTGGTTAACGTCTGCAGACGGTCTTTTTCTTTAGGCTGGTCAATAAATGTCCGACCTAAGACAGTGCCTGTTGCATCGATAATTGAACAAACAGCAGAGTTCGTCAGTCCAAGGTCTACTGCACACACTTTTTGTTCTCGAATAGGCGTTTTCGTTAAAGTAACTTTATTTTCATAGCTGATGGAAAGAAAGAATTTCTTCCCCCGCTTAATCAGCTTAGGGTTGTTCTCTTTCCATTCCCAGACACCGCGTTTATAAAGGTCCTGTCCTTTAAATTCGATATTTATCCATACCCAGTCATTCTGATGGAATACCTTGATTTGTGCTGATGTATCGGATGTTCTGTTGAACATGTTCTCTCGATAAAAAATAGGGAATTCTTTATGTTCCGCCTGCAGGCGCGGAGGCTGTTTCTTAAATCTTTTTCCTTCGGAAAGAGCGCACTTCTGCTCTTTTTCCCAATTTTGATAGTTAGAGCGAAAGCTTTTTACCTTGCCAAAAGCGGAAGCAATGACACTTCTACGGAAGTAGGACGGAAATTTGTAAAAACGTTCGTTAAACTCTTTGTACTTAGGTTGAGGGTTTGATTTAGTTGCGTGAATCAGTTTTTCTACTTCAGGCACAATCGACTTTGTTGTCAGGCCGCCGGTATTATCAAACTCTTTGTCGATAACCTGGATGATGAAGGACAGGGCGTCATTGTAAGTATCCAGCGTACTATTGAAGATTTCCGTCTGGTTTGTAATTTTGTGCAGCAGCGACTTCGCAACTTTCATCACCAAATCCTCCTTTCCATTTTGTAGTCCTTATGATAGGTTGATCGCATCAAAATGGAAATCAATTGTAAAACGAAAAGAGAGAATCAGTGTGAGTGATGATAAGTAAAAATCAGCAAGCGATGTAATAAAAAAATATATAGAAGAACATGGGGAATGAAGACCTTAGCGCCTAACCCCCACTAAATCGGAAATTTTGAAGGGGAATGCGGCGCTAATTTTTTGTTCAATAAAGCTGCTTACGTATTCAAAAATAGTTTTTTGACGAGCGGATAGTGGTTTACGCATAACGTACACCCTGCTTTTGTCTAGGCTTAGCAGCTGCCAAAATGTTTTCTCGTTTAAACGTCTGCAATTTGCCCCGTTTTAGGCAGTACGCCCGGATATAATCCTTTGCGATCTTTCTCGCAATAATATTACGATCAGTAATCTCTAGATTTTCTGCCATGTATATGATTAAAACAGGCTGATTTGTTTTGAGTGACGTTTTAAACAATCCTTCCATTTTAACTGCTCCCTTCATTCGTTAATTCAATTATACAGAACGTACGTTTTTGTTAAAAATAAAAAACAAACATGTTTTCGTGTTTTTATTCGCGCCCAATTAATACATGTAGTGAAGCAGGAATGAAAACAAAGGAACCCCCGAGAATTGCCTCGAGGGAGTGGAAAAGACAAGAAAAAAATAGATTTTTGTTCTGTCACTAATTTAATTTCTCCTAAATAAGTGTAAATCGAAATACTTTTCGCATTCATTTATTCTTTATGAAAGGCTACCGGACTATCCGACAGCCATTTTTAAGTTTTAAACGCTAGTATTGCCACTATACCTGTGAGAATGAGGATAAGAACCATTAACAGTTGTTACTCCTCGGAAAGTATGGTAATGTCTGCCACAAGGCAAGGGAATAGCTGGACCAGTTACCCCTCGGACTTCATGTTCATGCCCATCATCAAATGAAGTCACTGTTAAGTATCGATGAGTATGAGGGACGCCAGTAGGAGCTGGTGCCGTTATTCCAGCATATTGATGACGATGTCCAGCATCAAAAGAGGTTAATCCTGAAAAATGATGGGTATGAACGGGCTGCCCATTCCATGTTGTAATATACAAATGATGAGAATGATGAGAATCTGAATTTGGATCGTCTGAATCAATTATCAATCCAGTTACCGGTATCTCCATATATGTTTTTACCACCTTTCCTATCGCTTTTTCCATGTTATGAACGCAAAGTTTATAAATTCCTGTATCTTAAGATAAATGAGAAGAAGTAGGTGATTTTTCATACTAATACGCGGTAAATTTGATTTATGTATATTTTGTTCCTTAGTAAATGGAGCAGCTAGAAGAAGTTGTCCTCTTTAAAAGAGGGCGCATATTGCAGATTTATTTCAATAAGCCTGCTTCTCTTGCCGCGTTATAACTATCTTCAGCAAATGCAACAGGATCGCCAACATCTTCCCAGTGCATGTACATTAAGCGTGGATTGTCAAAAAGCCAGTGGTTGTGAACTGCTGTGATAGTAGCTAATGCAGCAAGCGTGATCTTGGTTGTTTCCCATTCTGTTTTGATATCATCCCAGTTTGCCACTTCACATCACCACCACCTCCGAGATTATTTTTAAGCAAAGAAAAAAGCATCCCGCAGGATGCCTATAGAAAACGAAATTAAAATTCATGTCATACTCATAATTTTTAATTTGTCTTTATTCGTAGCCAGCTTTTTGATCAATGCTTCTTTAACCAACGAACTCACACTATCACTTGAGTCTGGATCAATCTCTACTTGTTCGTAAAGTTGACGTCCTTCTGGCATCCCATCACAGTCTAAGGTGTAGTAACTCACTTTAATTTTTATAAGAACATCTCCTTTCCCCTTACATTCGACAAAAGAAGCTAATTTCCCTCTTTAACATTACTTTGCGTATTTGAACATAAAAATAGCATCCCGTAGGATGCTTGAATTCTGCTATATTAATATTCCTTCACTCTTACATAATCGACATTCTCCATATTTGCTTGGATGAGCGCGTCGTCTTTATCAACAAACGTGTAAACTTCTCCATCTTTTATGGACTTTAATGCATTTTCGGGCGAATCGGCCTTTACTTCTTGAACAAGTTCTTTTCCAGATGAAAAAACAAAAGTCAGTCTATACGTTTTCATTGTCTACCTCCTTTGCCTTACCATACCACAAAAGAAGTTAAATACCTTTATTCACATATATGAAATACAGCAAGAGCGTCTCCCTGCTGATTAAACAGTTTTACTACCTTTGCCATGTTACACCTAGTTTCTGTCTCATTTCTGCCTAATTCGACCTTTCACCCGTTTGTAGACGGGTCTATTTGTAGCCATCAGCTCACGAATGTCTCAATCTGTTTACTTTTCCTCTATCGGTTTTTGGCTTCCCCACATTCTCTCACCGTCTATGTTTATTCTCTCTGCCTAAGCCATGATCTCAGCGTAAAGAAAAACAATCACCAGCATCAGTGAGCGCTTCCTTCTTTTTAGGATATTTGTAAGCATGAAAACTACAAACTAAAAATTTATTCAGTAAGTAATTGTGAACTCTGCTGCTACAGAAGAAGAACCGAATGTATTCTTGATTCTATATTCTCCCGCTGTTATCAACGTTTTAAATCTAGCAAACGAAATATTTACTTTCAGGATTTTGCCTGATGCGTGACGATCTTGTATTCCCCATGTGAAGGCAGCTCTCTGATCTTTACTTTACCTTCTCATCACAAATCACAACCACACATGCTTTCGGTGTTTCCATTATATACAATTCCAGCTTCATTGTGGAAGGATCAAATTTAATGTCTTTCATAGATAAAAAGCCCCCAGTTCGTTAAAATAGAAGTGCGAGTAATATTTCAAGAGCCGTGGACTTGTTCTCGGCTTTTTTGTATAAATTTTTCTTTAATGGTCTATACTAGCATTGTTCGTTCGGAATCCAATTCCCATGAATAAAACCATTCCCCCAGCCAGGTTCCCGCCTGGCTTTTTTGCATTACTAATCAAAACAAAACATATACTTCATACGGGAAGAAGGAAGCAGGTTAGCCCTTCCTTCATCCTGTACATAATGGACACACTGCTGATTATTCTGTTAATTTCAAATCCAACCCCTAAGGATCGAAGTCATTCTGCAGTCGGAGCCCCCTCTGGCTGTTTTTTCTGTGTTCGGATCCTGCTTGTGATACAATGATCTGTGACACTATGAAAGGAAGAAGGATATGAAACGATCAATGAATTTGATCAGCCTTAATCCGTGCTTATAAGGTGTGCCGCAGCACTCCTTGAGACACCTTGCAAGCTCGGGTATGTCAAGGAGGCTGATCTACATGAAAAACCGATCCAAAGCGTATACCCGTCACCAGCGGGAAAGAATCATTCAAAAGAAATGGTCTATCCTAAAGGAAGTCCAACTAAGGAAAGACCAATGGATGCCTGTGCGCGGGACATTAAGCAAAGGTAAAATTCACTGTTCTTGCCGGATGTGCAAATACGAGAAACACTATTCCATCCCGAAAGCCAAACATAAAGCAAAATGGAATGCCATGCGAAAAGAGATAGACAGATTAATTTAACGTCATTTTTAAAATTTAAAAGGCCACAAAGCCAGGTTCTCCTGAAGAACAAGGAAACCTGCTCGTTATTGCTCATAAAACATTTGATTTAGTGTACAAAATTCCGATTGAATATGATCACTTGCTTGATTTTGTATTAAAAAAATAATAATCGTTCCAGAAAGATTTCGTTATATCTTTCGATGTTTTCTCAAGACACCCTAAATTAAAAACCCTCAACCTCAAATGGCGGAATTGGCCGCCATTTGAGATAAGGACCAAACTACCTTCATAGCAGCCAAATGTTCATTATATACGGCAGCCGGCTGCTTAAATTCACCACCCAAAAGCTTTTTAACTTCTTTCAGCTCTTCAATCAGATTATTTTCATCCCTTAACAGCTTTACCTGGACTTATCTAATAGGGTCAATTGTCTAGCACTGTTTTTCAGCGCTCCTGCACTCAATCATTTACACTCACGTATTGGCGGATGCCGCAATTCTAATCCGTTATTTTTCCTCGATGAATTTCACCACATCATACCCGCACTCGTTACAGACCATTAAATGCGGACAAATCTGATCTTTCGCTGTGTTGGGATAGCCATCACCCATTTTTACCGTCTCTTCATCATTATAATGACCGTACGGGTCTAAAAAATCCGATACCTTGCCTGAATCATCTAATTGAGTATTACATTTTGGACAATTAATTTCTAATACTGCTAATGAGTTACATAAAGGACACATGGCCATAAATATCACCCCTTTTAACTTTCAACTGTAGTATTCATTTTTTTAGCAATACTATGTACCCTGATCAAAGGTGAATTAATTCTGCGTTTTTAACTGGTTTAAATTCAACAAAAAAGTTTTAGATCGAATGTTCCTGAACAGAGCCTTTATCTAAAGGTGCAAATCGCCCAAAACATTTATGTACATAACGAAAAAACCGTACCATTTTAAATACCGGTACGGCTTTAGCGCATAAGATAACGAAAGAGGCGAATCCTAATAAATATTGGACAATTAACAATTCTAAAGCAAACGGATGAAACAGTGTAGAATAAGCAACTGTAAAGATCCCTCGCCGTATCAGGCGGAATGAATGAACCTAAAAGGATGAATGAAGCAAAAAAAGGTATAAAAAAACGCCCCCTAACAAAGCCCAATCAAAATGAGGGCGACGGTTTCTGCAGCATCTTTCTTTATTCGTCCTTTTTGTATATTAAAAAGACTTCGATACGTCCGCCCCTCTGTTTGTAACAACTGTCTTAAAATAAAGAAAGTCACAATGTTCGCTAAGATGGCTTGCAACGACCACCATTTTACCGCTTCCTGAAATGGAACAGGATATGCATTCTATGCAAAGATGCCAGCGAAAGCTGTACCGAACAACGCAAACAGCACGACCCGCATTCCTAGTGAAATGATGGCTCTTCTGAACATATTCTGTTTATTTTGATAATTCTGTGAATAAGCAAGTATATCCACCCTAATCCCTCTCTTCTACTTCATTTGTCGTTTTAGACTCCTTTAAACCAGCAGTAAAATCAAACTTTTTCAGACCTCAAAAATATTTTATATTTACCAATTATTTCTTTCTGTGATAAAAATAATGCAGGTGTAACACTATGCATTAAAGGAGGAAATACGTATGAAAATTACTGATGGGATTGAGATGCTTTCATTAGAGTATCAAGTGTCTGGACAAAAAATCGTTTTAAACCCCACACTTCTTTGGAATGAAGAAGCTGCTATTTTAGTAGATACAGGCATGCCTGGAGCACTGCATAACATATCTGATGCTATAAAAAGTACCGGCCTGTCATTTGGCCGGTTAAAAAATGTTATCTTAACCCACCAAGATTTAGATCATATCGGAAATCTTCCTGACCTCATAAACGAATCTAAAGGCACGATAAGAGTGTCTGCCCATAAACTTGACCAGCCTTATATTGAAGGCCGCCTCCCGCTTATCAAAACCGATGCAAAGCGGATGAGAAAAGAATTTTTAGCTTCTCTTCCGGAACAAGCAAGAGCCTTATACTATAACCCTCCAGTGTCCAAAGTGGATGAAACTATAGAAGATGGCGAAGAGCTGCCTTACTGCGGTGGAATTCGCGTCATTCACACGCCCGGCCATACACCTGGCCACCTTTGCCTTTATGTAAAACAAAGTAAGGTACTGATTGCAAGAGACGCCCTTGTTTGTTCGGAAGGCACATTACGTGGACCCATCGAACAAACAACATTAGATATGGAAATGGCTTATCGCTCACTTGATAAACTTTTAGATCTTGAAATTGATACCATCATCTGTTATTACGGCGGGGTATGCAGTGCCAATGCAAAAGACCAGCTCCATAATCTAATACGCGCACATGCGAACACCTAACATGAATAAAAAAAGGTAATAGTAGAATGACAGCCATAAAGAAAGAAGGCAAAAAGATGACGACATAACAGCGCTTATTGTGAACCTCCCCACCTAAATCAAAGATTTTGATGGAGCATCCCTTATCTTGAATACGGTACAACATCAGCGGGTTGAGCTTCCTTCGGAAGCCCGAGTGCATGATGGAGACTAATGAACGAAGACAAGGTCTGGGATGTCCTTATTGCCAGCTCAGGAACTTTTGCCTGAAGAGACAACCATTTCGTTTCCAAAATGGTTTTTTGAAAAGCCCGAATGAAATAACGGGCCCCGATATTATAAGAAGCGGACAAATTCGCGTGATGGACTTTGCCCATTGAAAATACGGCAAGGTCTTTTTTCTGGTTCCGTTCCACTTTTCCAGAGCCATCGAACGCCAGGGCGCTGGTGTTTCGCGGATTGATTCGGGAAATACGTATGCCCAGACAGTGCGCCATTTCTTCCACTTTGTTCTGAATGCGTATTTTCCGCCACCCGTGAAGCTTGAAACGAAGTTTCCTGGCTCCATAAAATCCTTTTGGGATTTTCATTTTGCCCAGGTACTCGAATACGATGACATCACAGCCATGCTTTGCCGCGAATTTTATAATTTCATGACTGGTGTGGCGGACAATATGCTGCTGGTACCCATTGATCTGCCGCCAAAAATTCGGTGCCTGAATACAGCCGCTTGCCCGCTGGGCTTTTCGCAATTTGTTCGTTAGCGTCTGCAGACGGTCTTTTTCTTTAGGCTGGGCAATAAATGTCCGTCCTAAGACAGTGCCTTTTGCATCGATAATTGAACAAACGGCAGAATTCGTCAGTCCGAGATCTACTGCACACACTTTTTGTTCTTGAATAGGCGTTTTTGTTAAAGTAACTTTATTTTCATAGCTGATGGAGAGGAAGAATTTCTTTCCCCGTTTAATCAGCTTAGGGTTGTTCTCTTTCCATTCCCAAACACCGCGTTTATAAAGGTCCTGCTTTTTAAATTCGATATCTGTCCATACCCAGTCGTTCTGGTTGAATACCTTGATTTGTGCAGTCGTATTAGATGTTTTGTTAAACATGTTCCCTCGATAAAAAACGGGGAATTCTTTATGTTCCGCCGGCAGCCGTGGAGACTGTTTCTTAAACTTCTTCCCTTCGGATAAAGCGTACTTCTGCTCTTCTTCCCAGTTTTGATAATTAGAGCGAAAGCTCTTTACTTTACCAAAAGCAGAAGCAATCGCACTTCTGCGGAAGTAGGACGGAAACTTGTAAAAACGTTCGTTAAACTCTTTGTATTTAGGTTGAGGGTTTGATTTGGTCGCGTGAATCAGTTTTTCTACTGCCGGCACAATTGATTTTGTTGTCAGGTCGTCGGTATTATCAAACTCTTTGTCGATCACCTGAATGATGAAAGACAGGGCGTCATTATAAATATCCAGCGTATCATTGAAGATTTCGGTCCGGTTTGTAATTTTGTGCAGCAACGACTTCGCAACTTTCATGATCAAACCCTCCTTTCCATTTTTTAGTCCTTATAATACGTTGATCGTATCAAAATGGAAATAAATTGTAAAACGAAAAGAGAATCAATATGAGTGATTATAAATAAGAAGCGGCAATGGGTCTAATGAAAAAATATATAGAAGAGTAGGAAGAATTAAGACCTTAGCGCCTAACCGCCACTAAATCGGAGATTTTGAAGGGGAATGCGACGCTAATTTTTTATTCAAAAGGACGGCTTTGTAATAAAGCGGGATGACGTATGAAAGACTGGAGAAGCATATTAGACGGTTCTGTTCGGTACTGAGTGAAGACACCCTTGGTACCCCATGACTGTATACAGACTTTTAGTTTGCTATAAATACAGATTACACACAAAGCTACGGAGCGGACCAATTTGCAGAACGGGCCTTAACACAAAAAATTTTAAATATAAAAAAGCAATTGGAAGGGCCATTCTTCACCCTACCCACCATCTTCCGCCGGTAGAACAGCCAAATGAGGAATTTCCGTTATGGCTGACAACTGGGCAGCTTGTTTGGCACTGGCCATACACGAACGAAAACGGGACGTTCCTCTTATCTGCATATGGCCGCTCAGCATGGATACGTGAAAATTCACACAGAAGACGCTAAAAAGCTCTCGCTTATACCTAGAGAGCTGGTTCACCGAGCGGATGGATGGAAGTGTCTACAAGAAAGGGTGAGGCTCTACAGCCAGTCCTTGTGTTTTTCCCTTTTCATTTTGGCAGCTAAAAAAAGAAGCAGCCAATGCATTAACAGCTGGTTTTGTAGATCTATTATCGAAGCAGCAACATTTAAACAATCAGCGTGTAAAATTGAAAAGATACGCAGAAAACACGAAGTTGCAGCTGATGAATCGCTGGATTTTTTGCAGGACAGTACGTCTTATCAGCCGAGGACCTAAAAGATACTAATGGTTTTACAGAACCTTTCACTGTGCAAATAGGGGATTCTCTTGAAGTTCCTTTATTTGTTATAAACGTACCGCTAAAACCGTTTATGCCCTATCGTCAAAAAAGTTAACTTTGTAAAAGTGATTTCTCTTATTTTATAAAGGGGAATCGCTTTTTTTACTTCCTGGATTTCGCTGCCTAAAGTAATGTTTATGTACAAGCACTTTCTGCAAAAGGAAGCTTAAATACAGCGAAGAAAACGCCATTTGACTTTTTCAGCGTACATGTCTCTATCTTCTTTTGTTTTCACATGGAATCCTTCTGTGTACAGCACATTGGTGTTTTCTTCATCCATAATAAAAATCGTACAAGTAATCCGATCTTTATGCTCAGCTGCATTATCCACTACTATCATTTTATAATCATTTGTATTCAATAGCTCTTCACTCCTCGCATAGCTTTTACCTTTCCACTATTATTATCAGTAATGAAAAATAGTATTCAGAATCTAGGCAAAAACAGCATGAAAAGACTTGGTATATCATAGTTTCCTATGTTCTTTCTTGCTCCGCTGAGCCAGAAGTATCTGAAAAGTCATCCTTCTTATGATTTAAAACATGGTCCGCCCTATAGAGTGGCTATGCTTGTGCACAATATAAATAAAAAAGCGTTCATCATCATGAATTTTATGTAGTCTCTTTCTTAATTGAAAAAAGAATCAGTTCTTTCAAACTGATTCTTTATTTCAAATTCAAATGTTCTTTAAACTCATTTGATACACGTGCAACTTCTTCATCTTCTACCACGTAGTAGTAAACGCCGCCAATTCTCTTACTATTACCGTCCATGGTAACGGTTTGGATGTGGTTACGCGCCGATGTGTAATTTTGTTGAATGGCGAGCATGTCGCTGATCGACAAATTCGTTTCAACATTGTCCCCAATCGCCTGCATGACATCTGTTAATTGTAAAATGACTGCCGGGTCACTCCCTTTGTCCAAGATGCCTTCCATTACTTGACGCTGCCGGGCCTGTCTGCCGAAGTCACCATTTGGATCTTCCTTGCGCATCCGTATATAGTTCAATGCTTCAGATCCGCTTAATGTAATATGCCCTTCAACAAAATGATCGCCTCCGTAAGAAAAAGCGGAATCATTTTGCACTTCCACACCGCCAACAGCATCTACAAGTTCTTTCATGCCTTCCATATTCATTTCCACATAATAATCGACCGGCATATCTAGAAAATTTTGCACTGTTTCCACGGCCATTTTCACGCCACCGAATGCATAAGCATGGTTGATTTTATCTTTTGTCCCTTTTCCTATAATCTTTACTCGTGTATCTCGTGGAATGCTTAGTATTTTCGCTGTATTATTGCCCCCATTCACGGACAAAAACAGCATGGTATCCGACCGGCCTACATCCCCTTTGCGCTCATCCACGCCAAGCAAAAGAACGGTAAACGCTTCTTTTTTCTGTAGTGAGACATCTTCCGTCCGCTTGTTTGAATGCAGTACTTCCCCACTCAATGTATTTTGAAGGGACTGGTAGACCGTAAAAGCTAAACCTGCTCCAATCAGGAGTAGGACCAAAAAGAAACCTAATATAAACCATCCTTTATTTCGCTTTTTTCTTCGCTTGTCTTCTCTTCCCACAGACACGACCCCTTCATGAGATGTGAATTGGGAATAGCTTGCCCTTGAAAAGGATTTTCACAACAATCTTTTTTAAATTACTCCTTTCTTTTTAAAAGAAAAGGGCTAGAGGGTGAACAAAAAGCTATCCAGCATATGAGGATAAGCATAACCGTGATAATGACAGACGGGCAGTTGAAAAAGTTAAACATTTGTATCTAAGCAACCTGCTCCTTATCGGTACAAGTATTTCACTTTAGACTATCAGGGAACAGACACTTCTACTGAAAGATTTATTTGTCTTTACAACTCGTTTTCTTCAAATGAAAAGTGGAGATTCCCATTTTTTTCAAAGCGAGCTATCTACATAGAAAGCGAAACTCGCCAACAAAATGATAAAATAAAAAAGTAAATATTTTCAAAAACAAAAAAGACAACTTGATTTCTCAAGTTGTCTTAGCGTGCCAGGCGGCGTCCTGCTCTCACAGGGGGAAACCCCCAACTACCATCGGCGCTG
>NZ_JAVJNG010000049.1:0-9670 GCF_038806185.1 Domibacillus sp. 8LH
GAACACGGCCGTTAAGCTCTTCAGCGCCGATGGTAGTTGGGGGTTTCCCCCTGTGAGAGCAGGACGCCGCCAGGCAAGAAGTGGGGACAGCGGAAGCTGTCCTTTTTTGTGTAGGAATCATATTCCATGAAAAAAAACTGGTTTTTTGCAAAATATAAAAGAACAGGCGATGCTGCTGCAAACGCTCCTCCTTGTATAAATAAAACATTGACTGAAGGATATTCAGACAGTGTTTTATTTTTTTATGGTCATTTTTTATTCTTGAGCCAAAAGCAGCTATAGCTCATGAAAGCATGTCCATTGGCTGGGGAATAGTGGACCTCTAAGACCATCTTTTTATTTCGATCGGCACTGCGGCTTTTCAGGGGGGAAGCGATGTGAAATTTTGTTTTGGTTTTGCTTGGTCGTCATTTTTATGTTGGGGGTTTGCTGTTTTATCAAGCATATCATTCCGCTCTGATAAGAATAACTATTCAGGTGCCCGCTTCAAGAGCTGAGAATTTTTGAAGGAAGGTTTTTTCTTTTAAATGATCAGATATTGGGCAAAATATTTTTAGGAAATGGTTATAGCAGAACAGGGAGGAAACTGACATGGAAAAAATTGAAACCGGGGAAATCATCACTATGATTGATGATAATGGCAAAACACAAGATATGGAAGTGCTGAAGACCTTAGCTCTTGATGGAAAAGAATATGCAGTTGTGGGATATGTGGAAGAGCTTCAGCAAAAAACGGATGAAGAGATCGATGTTTTCTTTTTAAGGGTGGATAATGACGAGCAGTTATCCTTGATAGAAAATGATGAGGAATTGGAAAAGGTATCTGCTGCATTCAATGAAGCCAAGGAAGAGTAAGTAAACCATCTCTTGATACTTCCTGTCACCGTCGAACCAGGAAATTCTTTCGTCAAGATGCTTTCGGTTCCAAAAATGCGTTGCTTCCGCCATCCGGGCGGTTGGTAAGCCGGGTGGCGGAAGCTAAGATAAATGACTAATATTCTTGGCTGCATGTTGATCTCTGTTGTCTGGATGTCCGCGCAGGACGGAGTATAAATGTTCTGTAAGCAGTGTTTTTATTTACCCATATAAAATGCTGTATAATTAGGGGGAGCGGGGATGAACAGAGGTCATTTTTTGCCGCATTATCCACGCAAATATTTATGATGGCGTCTCCTGGGTGTTCTTCAATCAGATTTTCTTCAGAGGGCAGGTGGATAAATGGGAAGTGTAATGGAGAAGCATGTTCCTTACCTATGCAGAGTCCTCCTCTGCTATCAGCCACATAAATCCCTTGCTTGAGCTAAGTGGATTACGTTTACCGCCTTCAGAATTACACTCTCAAAAACGCTTCTTCAACAAACTTTTCTTGTTATTCATCTCCTGTAGCATAAAACATTGGATACAAATGATAAAAGGAACCCAATTCTTGGCCTCAGTATCTGTACCTTGATGAATTTGTTCTACATACGATATCTAGACATGAAATTTTAAGGGGGTGAGTACTTGAGTGAAAACAGCGGGTCAATACCATTTTCCCATAACAACGCTTCTTGCTTTCAGCCATTTATCAGCTCTAACCCGGTAACTTCTTTTAACCCTATTCAGCGTTTTCCGGCAATTGATCGAACGGCTTTTATTAGTCCGTTTTCAAGTGTTATAGGAGACGTTACCATTAGAAATCATGTTTATATTGCACCTAATGTAAGCATACGTGCAGATGAAGGAACGCCGTTTTATATTGGTTCTAAAACGAATCTTCAAGACGGTGTTATTTTGCATGGTTTATTAAACAAGCAATTTATTGTGGGCGGGAAAGGCTATTCTATATTCATTGGAAACGAGGTTACTGTAGCTCACAAAGCGCTTATTCATGGCCCTTGTTTTATCGGAAACAATGTATTTGTTGGATTTAACTCCATTGTTTATAATGCCATTGTAGAAAAAGGGGCATTTATTTCTTACAACGCTGTAGTCACCAATGGTGTACGTATAGATCAAAATAAATTCGTGCCGCCGGGCGCCCATATCGATACTCAGGAAAAAGCGGACACACTTTCAGTGGTGCCAAAAGACAGTAAGGAATTTGTAGCGGAAGTACAGCGTGTAAATCAAGAGTTTCCTTCCTCATATCATCTTTTGTTCGGAAAGTATCGTTGTTCATGTGGGCTTGCGTATGACGACCACGCGTAACGAAAAACCTTAACAACGAAATGTAGGGTTAAAAAAGCCTTTTACATAAGGGCTTTTTTGCTTGCAAGCTGTATTCCAGTTCATGTACTTTTTCTTTTAAAAAAGACTATAAGAACTTTATTAAATTACATACACAGAACGTCATAACTGCTCGCGCAGACGAAAGTGCATAATGGTTCATTAAGAAATAACATACTTAGGCTTCGGGTATTAAGAAACCACATTTACATTAGCGTTGTAAGCATCCAGGAAATCCGAAAAGGAGAGAAGCATATTGAGCCCTTAAAGAACAGTGCTCTATTTGTAATAAAGGAAAGGCTTTGATCGGAAAAATGTAAAGAAGCCTCTCAAACCTAACTGGATAGGTATACATAACGAATATAGCTGGATCGAAAAAATACAGCTTACATCACGCCAATAGTCTGAAGTCGAAATCACGAGACACGATTTATAAATGGTGTCTGCTTTTATAGGACCAAGAACAATTCATTTCATAATTCTTAAATAGGGAGCGTGATGATTAATAAATTAATTTTTTTAAGAGGAGTTCGATCATCGAATTTTATCTTAAGGCTGGCGATCACAAGTAGGCAACATATTGATCAAATGAAACTGAATTCTGGTTATGTTGGACGATAGGTTGATATTTATAAACCGAATACACGGGCCGTACCACTGAAAGTGTCGCTAGATGTTTAAAAGACGGCCTTACAACGACATTTGTCAGATAAGCGGATTGATCTGCTCCCGGTATTCTCTTTTGATTTAAAGCATGAATCATTCGTTCAGCTGTCTTGATTCCTAATCCATGCCCAAAATACGTATTGTCTTCCAGCACAACAGCATTTTCTCCTCTCCACTGAGGGGTTTGCGGATTGAAGTCCGGATTTTTAAAATATACGATATCTCCAGGCAAAAAGCGGCTTGTATAAAGGGGCTTTATTCCAAGGTCAGGATCAGCATGCCAGCTGTATAAGTAAATGGTTTGAAACAAACGATTAAACAATGAGTCGCCGATCATATTTAGAAGTGCGTGATAAAAGACAATAACCATCGCGGTTGCACATTCGAACGCATATTGTGAGCTGTTTATATAAATATCTTTAATCGCGTCTGACGACTTTACACCATGCTTCAGCTGAAATCCGCCGGTACTCGTCAGTTTCCAATATTGAGGATTACAGCGGGAGTTAGCAAATACTGCAAACCGTACACTGCTTTCGTTCATCGCTCTTGCACTGATGATGATATTTTTTCGTAACTCAAGCTCAAACGATAATTCACCAATGAATGAATACGAATAAACCGCTGTATCATTCTTCATCCGCCGAAGAATGGTACTTTCAATACTTCCAGATGGCGACATGGTACTTTGTTGAAAGGGCATCCCTGATAACCGAATCATACTATACCTCTTTCCAGGTTCGAATATTCACTTGCATTCTTACCTAGCATATTCAAGCATTGTTTTAACGTGTGGCTTTCATCATTTAATTCGCACATCTATATGATCTGTTTAATAAAACACTTGTATCAAGCCAGTAGATCGGACACAAATGTATCTTATTTTCCTCTATTGCCTTGTGAACCTCTCCACCTAAATCAAAGATTTTGATGGAGCATCCCTTATCTTGAATACAGTACAGCATCAGCGGATTAAGCTTCCTTCGGAAGCCCGAGTGCATGATGGAGACTAATGAACGAAGACAAGGTCTGAGATGTCCTTATTGCCAGTTCAGGAACTTTTGCCTGAAGTGACAACCATTTCGTTTCCGAAGTGGATTTTTGAATAGCCCGAATAAAATAACGGGCTCCGATATTATAAGAAGCAGATAAATCCGCATGATAGACTTTGCCTGTTGAAAACACGGCAAGGTCTTTTTTCGGGTTCCGTTCCACCTTTCCAGAGCCATCGAAAGCCAGGGCGCTGGTATTTCGTGGATTGATTCGGGAAATGCGCATGCCGAGGCAGAGCGCCATATCTTCCACTTTGTTCTGGATGCCTATTTTTCGCCAGCCGTGAAGCTTGAAACGAAGTTTCCTGGCTCCATAAAATCCTTTCGGGGTTTTCATTCTGCCCAAGTATTCGAATACGATGACGTCACAGCCATGTTTCGCCGCGAATTTTACAATTTCATGGCTTGTGTGGCGGACAATATGCTGCTGGTACCCATTGATCTGCCGCCAAAAATTCGGCGCCTGAATACGGCCGCTTGCCCGCTGGGCTTTCCGAAGCTTGTTCGTTAACGTCTGCAGCCGGTCTTTTTCTTTAGGCTGGTCAATAAATGTCCGGCCTAAGACAGTGCCCTGTTGCATCGATAACCGAACAAACCGCAGACTTCGTCAGTCCGAGATCTACCGCACACACTTTTTGTTCTTGAATAGGCGTTTTCGTTAATGTAACTTTATTTTCATAGCTGATGGAAAGGAAGAATTTCTTTCCCCGCTTAATCAGCTTAGGATTGTTCTCTTTCCATTCCCAGACACCTCGTTTATAAAGGTCCTGCCCTTTAAATTCGATATCCATCCATACCCAGTCATTCTGGTGGAATACCTTGATTTGTGCAGACGTATCGGATATCCTGCTGAACATATTCCCTCGATAAAACACAGGAAATTCTTTATGTTTCGACTGCAGACGAGGTGGCTGTTTCTTAAATCTTTTTCCTTCGGAAAGAGCATACTTTTGCTCTTTTTCCCAGTTTTGATAGTTAGAGCGGAAGCTCTTTACTTTGCCAAAAGCGGAAGCAATAGCACTTCTGCGAAAATAGGACGGAAACTTGTAAAAACGTTCGTTAAATTCTTTGTATTTCGGAAGGGGGTTTGATTTGGTTGCGTGAATCAGTTTTTCTACTGCCGGCACAATTGATTTTGTTGTCAGGTCGTCGGTATTACCAAACTCTTTGTCAATCACCTGGATGATGAAGGACAGGGCATCATTGTAAATATCCAGCGTATTATTGAAGATTTCGGTCTGATTTGTAATTTTGTGCAGCAGCGACTTCGCAACTTTCATAGTCAAACCCTCCTTTCCATTTTTTAGTCCTTATGATACATTGATCGTATCAAAATGGAAATCAATTGTAAAACGATACGAGGATCAATATGAGTGATGATAAGTAAGAAGCGGCAAGCGATGTCATAAAAAATACATAGAAAAATAAGAAGAATCAAGACCTTAGCGCCTAACTCCCACTAAATCGGAGATTTTGAAGGGGAATGCGGCGCTGATTTTTTGTTCAATTCCCAATCTTTCTAACCCTAAAATTTCCTAAATGTGCAGAAAAAGAGTAAGGGAGGAAACCAAGGCGGATTTATACAATAACATTGAGGAACATATCCCTGGAGATAGACCATCTACCCCCAGGGATATGTTCTTTAAACAGAATAAGCTTATTGAGCAAAAATGATTCGGCGCTTTTGAGTTATTCATCAGTATCCTTTTTCTGCTGTTGATATATGAAAACCACCAAAAGAAGAATGAACGAATCAGCTTACAGCAGCTTCCAACAATGTAATCGTATTATTGGAGGTATTTAAATTTACTCTAGCACCTATTGGAATGGCTGCTTTGTAGAATCCATGCCCAGAAGCAAGATTGGTCATGAGCGGTTTTCCAAGTGGTGCAATAAATTCACTAATCAAATCGCTATAAGACTTGCCATAGGCATTCGGACAATCGGTACATTCTCCCATAATAATTCCGAGACAATCCTCAAATTTTCCAGCTATCCTCATGTGATCAATGTAGCGGTAAACCGTATTAATGGGTTCATGTGTTTCTTCGAGCAAAATAATCTTCCCGGCCGTATTGATTTCATATGGTGTACCTAATGTACTGACAATGGATGTTAAGTTTCCACCAACAATTGGGCCGCTGACGTTCCCATGTACTCTGCCAGTAAGCGGCACTCCTGGAGGGTTCAGAATCGGGCGAGGTGAAACAGTCGAAGAGGTGATGGTAAAAAACTGTTCAAAATTGTAAGCCGGCGTCTGTGGTCTAAAGTCAATGAGGAGTAAGCTGTGGAATGTAATAAGGTCGGTAAACTGATATAAAATGTTTAATAAAACAGTAATATCACTGTAGCCGCTCACGATTTTTGGGTTTCGAGCGATCACTGTATAATCAAGGAACGGTAATATACTTTCCACACCGACACCGCCCCTTACAGGCAAAATCATCTTTACCTGTGTGTTGGTGAACATGGACATCAAGTCTTCAGCGCGCTGCTGGGCCGTTCCTGCTAGGAATCCGTTTTGTGCATATACATACTTCCCCAAAACAACCTGAAGCCCCATTCCTTGCAGAAAAGCAATGCTGGCATCAATAATGCTCCGAGCAACGGGACTGCCCAGCGCAACGATGCCGACTGTATCTCCCCGCTGCAGCATTCTTGGTTTAATGGGCATACTCTCGCCTCCCTTTAGTTTACTGCCTTTATAGGTTATGAAAGGAGAAAGGAGAATATTTGATTATTCAGGATATGGGTGTGACGAAAGACTATTAGGAAAAGTAAATGAGGCGCAAACAGCAGTGAAATATTTAAGTAAGGTGAATGGAAAGAACAGTACTCGAGGCGAGCGTGGTTATAAATAACGGCAAATTTCTTGTTGTAAAACGGAAGCCGACTGCAGTCTGCAATCGGCCTTTTTATTTATTCCTTGTTGCTAGTAATAGTCTCGATTGATCAAGCCGCGGAATACTACTATGTTGTCCTATTCACGAACAAATTTTAAGCAAAACCTTCTAGTACAATCTTGCCAATCGCCTTATTGCTCTCCAACAGTTTGTGGGCTTGGCGAAGGTTTTCTGCTGAAATAGGTCCAAGCACTTCAGTGAGCGTGGTTTTCAATTTTTGCTGGTCCACTGCCTCAGCGACCCGATTAAGCAAATGGTGCTGTTCAATCATATCATCTGTTTCAAAAAGCGAGCGTGTAAACATAAATTCCCACACGAAGGTGACGCTTTTTTGCTTGAGCATGGTAAGGTCAAGTGGAGAAGACGGATCATCAATGGCGCATACAACTCCTTGAGGAGAAATAACCTCGCTGATGCCGGCCCAGTGTTTCTCTAAAGCATTCAAGCAAAAAACGTACGGAACGTTTGGAAACCCAATGGCTTGAAGCTGCGGCAGAAGCGGATCATGGTGATTAATCGTATAATCGGCGCCCATTGATTGAACCCAATCGACAGTTTCTGGCCGGGAAGCAGTAGCGATTACCGTAAGTCCTGCTTGTTTTGCAAGCTGAACGGCAATGGATCCGACACCCCCAGCGGCCCCAATAATCAACAATGATTTTCCTTTGTTGACACTTGGATCTTGCGAAAGTAACATTCGGGTAAATAGTGCTTCCCAAGCTGTAATAGAAGTTAGAGGAAGGGCCGCCGCTTCTGCGAAAGTCAAGGAAGCGGGCTTTCGCCCAACGATGCGTTCATCGACGAGATGATATTCGCTGTTGCCGCCTTGTCGTGCAATACTACCAGCATAAAACACTTCATCCCCCGGGTGGAATAAGGAGCAGTCTGGCCCCACTTCATCAACAATTCCTGCTACGTCCCAGCCTAAAATTTTAGGAACTTCTTCAACTTTGTCTTTAGGAGTCCGAACCTTCGTGTCAACCGGATTGACCGATATGGCGACAACTTTAACCAAAATGTCATGGCCCGTTGCTTTCGGCTTCTCAATCACTACGTCTTCCAGACTTTTTGGATTTTCAATGGGAAGGTATCTCATTAGTCCTACTGCCTTCATTTTATCCATAATCAACCACATCCTTTCCTTGCAAGTATACCTTTTGCGAGGAATGACTTAAAATAAAAACACCACTGCTATTTGATAAGTTGAATTTTATGTAATGATTAAAGCTTAAAACAAAAAACAAGATAAAATTTTTTATATAATTTTAAAAACATGTGACAGGTTGTAAAGGAAGGAGAGGCATATGGGGATTGAAGTAAAAGAAATCCTTGCTAAGAAGATCCTTACTGAGGCAAAGGGTTATTTAGATGTTGGATTTACCCACTCTTTGAATCCGTATAGCGGTTGCGCATTTTCTTGCAGATACTGCTATGTGAGGGAAATGCCCATTCAGAAATTCAAGGAAATTTCTTGGGGAGAATGGATCGACATCAAAACAAATGCAGCAGAAAATTACCGAAATGAAATCAGAAAACTTCGTAAGAAAAACAAACCTGTGCATATTTTTATGTCTTCTGTCACAGATCCTTACCAGCCAATTGAACGTAAAGCAAAGATCACAAGCAGTATATTAAAAGAAATGATTGAAAACCCACCTGATTTTCTCCAAATCCAAACAAGAAGCCCGCTGATCACACGAGATATTGGTTTACTAAAGAAATTAAATGAATTATGCGAAGTCCTTGTCTCCATAACAATTGAAACGGACAGGGAAGATATAAAGAAAATATTTTCTTTATATGCACCCGGCATTAAATTAAGGATAAAAGCTTTAAAAGAAATTTACGATGCAGGAATATCCACTCAAGCTTCGATTTCTCCTGTTTTGCCATTCACCCCTGACTTTCCGAAAGTATTAATTGGAATTGTGGATCATATCTGGATTGATACATTAAGTATTGGAGACGGCTTCATGGGAAGGCGTTCAGAGAGGTTAGGGATGCCAGAATTATTTCAACAGCATGAACTGTCAAAGTGGTACCGAAAAGATTTACACTTAATGGTGGGGAAATATTTTAACAAGTATTTTCCTGCTGAAATGATACGGGTTTCTAAAAAAGAAGCTTTTCCAAAATAAAAGTCATTGTTTGTTAAGGTGTATATGGTTTCGTAATACGGGCTTATTGGGCTTTGTGCACAAAATATTTGTCCGATTTTTTTAGAATACCGATTTATACTGACAAAGGGATTTATGTTTAAAGTAAAGGCTTTTCTATTTGCTTCATTAATATACTTCTTATAATTTTGCATGAAAAAAGCAGTTGCTTCTAGAAGCAACTGCTTTTTTCTCTTCAGTTTGTAGTGTTCCAACTAACATGCGATTTATTCTTTTACTCGGTTACTTAAAAGATGAAGGATATAGGGAACAAAAAGGTAATAGAGGAAACAAAAACAGAAACAGAAGTGATTGAAATCAGCATTTAGACATGTTATATTATTAATCGTCGCTAAGGCAGTAAGGAGAAATAATATATTTCCTAAGTAGCATTTTAATTATAATCATATAATTAAAATGCGGAAATAACGTTTACTAACAATTGCAAGATGACTTGTTTTGTTAGTCACCCTCTATTAAACGCGACATTAAGAGGGTGAGTATAAATATATACAATGATTTATTGAGATAATTATTTTGATAAAAAACTGTTGACTTTGTACTTGCTGCATGATATAATTATTTAGATGTCAGAGAGACAGCGTTGAATTGTTCTTTGAAAACTGGATAATATCGTAAAGTAACACCAAG
This sequence comes from Domibacillus sp. 8LH, assembly GCF_038806185.1. Lineage (NCBI taxonomy): Bacteria > Bacillati > Bacillota > Bacilli > Caryophanales > Bacillaceae > Domibacillus > Domibacillus sp. 8LH. The sequence continues at coordinate 9,637 of NZ_JAVJNG010000049.1, forward strand.
CAATACCGAGTAATCGCCATTTTAGGTTAAGTTA
>NZ_JAVJNG010000004.1:0-196479 GCF_038806185.1 Domibacillus sp. 8LH
CTAAGTCCAATAGAATACCGGACTCAGGTCTTGGAAGCTGCCTAAACTTTTTTGTCTAACTTTATTGGGTCAGATCATTATCGGGCACTGGCTTTTGCATTTTCACCATTATAAAATTATGAAAAATCATACTTACATAATCCCCAAATCGCATCAGCTCGTGAAGCGGCCGGTTCGGGCTGCAAGTACAGTCAAAAATATTTGTATGGTCGCTTTCTCAATAAAACCAAAATTTTATTAATATATACATCACAACCCATTTACTTAATCATCCAATTCAAATATGAAAGGGAAGCTCTATTAAAAGCTTCCCTTAACATGGGTATATTGTGAGCTATTTTTTATCAGATAATGATTATTACTTGCTACTGTATACTTCATTCATAAAGCGGATACCCTCGAATAATGCTAATGGGTTGGTCTTCTTTGATTCCTCGGGGATTTCAATTTTAATTCCTCCAAGATCAAATACAATAGGTTCTTTAACCTCTCTAGCAACTGGATTTGATTTCATGTTACTCACGCATCCAAAGTATCTCAAAAGCTGTTCCCACATCGGAACATATTGATTCAATATCTTGATACATTTAACTCTATGTGAATCAGATATATTATGTTTATTCTGCTGTCTTCCCTTAGCAAGCTCCAGCGAACGTCTACTATGCTCGTCTTTTAATTTCTCAATCGTTATCATTGTCTGCAGCTCATCTAAACGGTGGGCAAACTCTAATTCGCCTTTTTCTTGCAGCCGACCAAGATATTCTTGAATTCCAAGGTCACTACCCTGTAAAACACAGAAATGAGCGTCATAATCAAACTTCAATCCCAATTGCTCATTGAGCTGCTTGTCGAATTCCTTTTTAAAATCCTTGACCTCTTTCTTATTAGTTTTGAACAAGTCACTACTTTTAAGCCCATATGCATTAAGCAGAATCTGTCTAATACTAGCAATCTCTTTAACCTCATTCCGTGTTAGTTTTCTGTAGCTGTTTTTAGTAGTACATCCCCATCTCTCTTTCTGATAAATAATTATTTTAGCTTTATCCAACTTATTGAACACTGATACTAAACTTGATTTCATGCTCTTCAACGATATATGGAGGAACTCCTCCAGCATTTCAATGTCTGAATCAAGCTTGTTATAACCCTTAATAACTTTGCTGAACTGTTCTTGAAGTTTCTCTAGGTGTGTATCTTTTGCTCCATATACTGCCCTAGTAAGCTTACGATCAATGATATCTAGTTCAGTAAGCCACTTGGTTGCACTCATAGGTTTTACATTATTATGATTCTGGACTAAAAAGCTTACCACAAGCGAGTTCAATTCATATTCACCAGCCAATTGCCCTTGACCATTATTAGAACGCTTATCAATTCGCTCAATTTTTCTAGAGCGTTTTCCACGGCATGTGATTATACGCTTCGATCCTCTACCTTCAACAGTGTAGGATTCCCACTCTTGGTCAACAGATTTAAGGAGGATAGTGAATTCCTTTCCAGTTAAGTTGCCTTTATTTTTCTTCAAAGATGCTTTCTGAGCCTTTGTTCCATATTTCTTAACCAGTTCCGCTAATGTGAATTCTTTCTTCAATATTATTCTCTTTTCTCATGACTATGATTTGCCGTTATTAGCAGCCATGTATCTCACTCCTTTTTGTTTTGATCTTTTAAAATCAGCTCTTCAGTTCTCAAACAGCCTTCATTTTTACTGATGATTTATGCTGTAGATTTCTGTACCGAATCGACCTCTTAATGTAAAAAACCTAGTACCTCAATTCGGTACAGTTTTTACCTCCTTTGTTCAACATATTTTTATTAACGTCTCCCTGCATGAAACTCTTCAAAATCACCGATTAAAACTCAGTCCTTACTTTTTATTATTGATGTGTGCCAAAAAGGCAAGAGCATTGGGCTTGAGCGCCCCGTCACTCGCTACGCTCATGCCTCCTAGCCCAGTTGCACCCTCGGAATACTCCGAGGGGCAACTTACAAAGTTATTGTTGCCTGTAGGTGTTCTTAAACAACAAAAAGCAGGAGTGAATCTACATGCATCCTTCTGCTAGAAAACACACTTCTCCCTGTCCAAATATAGGCAAAAAATAAACCTATCCCTATGAGTACACCATAAGTGTACAGAATCAGTGTGCCTCCTAACGAGGCGGCTACATGTAGATACAACTCCTTCATAGTTTTTTTGTCTGAAAGCCGATGATAGGTCTCCCTCAATTACCTTATAGAACTAAGTTTCAAGTGCAATAGCAGTCTCCTCTATTACTTTGAATGAGCCGATGATCGTGGTCGCACAAGAGAGCAAATTTTAAGCGTCTAAAATTAACCCCTTAAAACGGTTGAACCTTTATAATGTTCCGTTTTCTCATGTTGCGGAAGAGTAGGTAGGGAGAAAAGATAGATAGAGGTTATATGAGAGGGACGGCGAGCGCTCAGTTTTTTAATCACTTGCCAATGGAATTGACTATTCTATCTTCTACATTAGAGAAAATCGTCGCATTATAAATATAAAATTTACTTAATCATCATTTCTTACTTTTAAATTTGTTTCATTTGCAGTTGAATTAGATTTTTCTGCTTCCTTTTTCATCATCAATTCACGGATCTCACTTATTGCTTCATTTACTGCATTTAAAATTTCTTCTTTTTCTGCATTACTTTTATTCATCGAATCAGCTCCATCAATATTTTTGAAAGATTAACACTGTCCTTCTAATCTACTCTGCTGCGTGAAGATGATCTTACTGTCTTGATTCCATTGGCAAAGGGTCACTAAAAATTATGCTGAATAATTTTAGCTAATGACTAAGTCACTTCTAACATCTACCTTTAGGGGCATATTAACTACGTATACAGGCAAGTGTTAGTCCTGAACAAAGCGATTTATACTATCTTACTACGATTATCTCCTACTGTTGAAGCAACACAGTAAAACGCTTTCATCTATTTAAATCAATGAATTAGGTGCAATCGGGCCAATTATTACATTTTCATTACGAATTATTTAGTCTATACCATTCTTTTTCAGATCTGCTTATAGATATTGGTAAGAAAATAACAGTTAGCACTTCGCATTGTTCATTGTTATTCAACTTTTGCATGACACACCGCCTTTAAGAGTGCTTCAATATTAAAACCTTTTATGCTTAATATAGGAATTACCCCCATAAAGGAATAAGTTATAAATGCTTCGAAACTTACCTTCAAAATACTTATCGTTGAAACTATTTTGTCAGTTAAAATCCAGGAAATATCCGTCTCGTATCGAAATATTTTAAGCCCAGTGATGTGTAGATCACCGCACTCCCCCACATTCTAAGACGAAGACCGCTTAATTATGTGATAATTAGCCCCCCTCCTTTCTCTTCAAATCAAATTAACGTTCTTCCATTTTTGATTTATCTGATCTATCCAATATCGAGTGCCACTCTGATGGCAGCTTTAATTTGTATCATATGGCTAGACTCACTTGATACACTCCTTACTCACTGATATATTTGGCTTCGTAGTGTATCATATACATGTATTAGAATAGAGTGGGTGGAATCGATGAAATATGGCTATGCTCGTGTATCAAGCGCAGGTCAAAATCTTGATGCACAGCTTAAGCAGCTAAAAGAAGCTGGATGTAACGTGATTTATCAAGAGAAGGTGTCTGGGCGTAAAAAGGAGGACAGGGAGCAATTCAATGTCCTTTTGAAGACAATGAAGAAAGGCGACAGTATCATGGTGACTAAGCTGGATAGATTCGCCACAAGCACAAGAGACGCTCTTAACAAGATTGAGCTTCTGAATAACATGGATGTGTCGCTGATTGTTTTAAATATTGGTGGAGACAAACTGGATACTTCAACGCCCAATGGCAAGCTCATGGTGACAGTTTTGTCTGGGATTGCTGAATGGGAAGCTGACATGATACGTGAGCGCCAGCGTGAAGGCATCTCAGAAGCTAAGAAGAGAGGTGTATATAAAGGAAGACCTGCAACATATACAGAGAGACACAAAGGTTTACAGCATGCTTTGGAGCTGTTTCGTAATCGAAGTGAAAACGGTATGACAGTGAATGAAATTTGCGAGATAACCAAGATCAGCAGGGCGACTATTTATCGGGCTGTCCGTGAACAAGAGAATGCTTCTGGCAAAGGAACGGTATAAAAGAAAAAATAACCCATTCTGTGCATAGAGTTGGTGGCTCTGTGCTGGGTTATTTCTTCGTAACCTTATATTGCCGCCGAAACACTGTGACGCAATCGACAGGTGGAGCGAGGGAGCTGTTAACCTCGCTCTTTTATTATCATTATACTACATTAAATTCTAATAAATCAAAATATATCCAATGCATGCTTTAAGTAAAGTGTAAGGAAATGGTGCCATGATGAAGAAGTGTCATTATAAATGTTCACACAGCCAACCGTATAGCGTAAAAGAAGAGTCTTAGCCAATGAATAAGAATGCGTTTCACCATAATCGCTCGTCCTGCGGCTAGGATCTCAACTACAAGGAGATATGCATTAACTTGACTAGATGCTTCATCTGAGCTTTAAGAAAGCAGAATAAAAGGCTAAGGGTGATATTTGTAACGGCCCTCTTTTTCTTACCCATTTTTAAGGACAGCATCCTTCGTTATATAAAGAATGCGAACCTTAAGCACCTAAACTTTATTTTAAAAAAATCGAACATTATAGTGTTCGATTCTTTACCGTAGTAGAAGAGTGGGGATAGAGAGAGCACAGTAGATAGAAATTAACATGGGCGGGGCGAAGCGCCTTTCGCTCCCAAGAGACTGTTCATAAAAAAATCCCCATCCAAGAGCAATTCACTCTTAAGCAGGATGTGGGATTCTTTGCTACTTCGAATTCCTGTTACTCTTACCTTTAATAAGTTGCTTTTGAAAGTGCGTCCTTAACAGCTTCAGCAACAATGTCATTTGCTTTAGGCGTCATATGGATTCCTGTCTTAGTCTCAATCAATTCACTCTTGAGTAGGGTCGCATCAGTGGAGCCGCCAGCTTTCTCAGTTAGAAGCTTGTTAACGTCCACAAGCTTAACAGCATTCTTAATAGCTACTTCACGGATGATATCGTTGTAGCTGTCGATCCAGTTGCGTAAGCCGCCTTTGTCTGCATACATAGGCTTAATGTTGTAGCCATTATCAAGCTGTAGGTCGTAGTAGATGCTTTCAATGACTGGTGTATTAGTCATTAGAACTGGCTTGATACCTCTTAGTCGAAGCTGATAGAGCATGTAGACAAGGTTGTTTCTGAACTCTTCTTTGCTGATCTGCGGCTGACCTTTATACAGTAGAGCATCGTTGATACCAAACATAATCGTTACGTATTCTGGCTTTACATCAAGAACTTCTTCTTTGAAGCGAGCCAATCCCTCTTCAGTTTGGTCTCCAGTTATTCCTGCGTTATATTCACTCTCTTCTAAGCCGCCTCCATAAACAGCCGCTACTTGGTCTGTCCATTGCTCATCAAGATACTCTGGGAACTGTTTCTCGTAGTACAGTCCCTCTGTATTACTGTCTCCGAATGCAACAAATCCAGACTTCTCTTCTTCTCTCAGCCATAGATGATATTTGTCGATACGATAGATCATCAGAGCTAATTGACCACGAGTGATGTTATTGTCTGTGCCAAACTTGCCAGCAGTCCCTTTAATGATTCCAGCTCCGTAAAGTGTGCGAATAGCCTCTTCGTAACGAGTTTGGACGTCTGTAAATGGTAACTTCATTCCCTCGGATGGATAGAAGTCATCCTTAAAGGCGTTGTACAGCATAAGTGCCGCTTCCCCACGAGTAATGTTTAGCCCAGCACCGAAGTATGTATTGCTTTTACCGTTGATAATGCCTCTGTATTTAAGTGTTGATACAGTCTTGACTGCACGAGTCGGAAGATCTCTGAAGCCAGCTTTAGGTGCATTTGGGTACATAGCGTTAATTTCTGTAAAAGTGCCTAAGATCATAGCAACATCTACACGCTTAATAGGTTCATTAACACCAAATGTTGTTTCGTTTAATCCTTTTGCAATCGCATTCAGCTCAAGGAATCTAACAGCATCTTGATAGATTGTCCCATTCGCATCGGTGAAGCTGGATAAGCCTACGCCTGTATCTGTTTTATCCTCTTCTATAGGATCGCTATACACTGGGATTTCTGGAACAATATCATCTTGCGACTCCTCTGCAAACGCTGATGGGATAGATGAAGAAAATACTGTTCCTGCGACAAGCGCTGTGGCTAATACGTTGAATGGCTTTTTCATGGATGCTTTCTCCTCTTATGTAAATTAATAGATTATCTTCATCATTATATCAAAAAAATACCAAGTAAATTTACCCTTTTAGAAAACCTCTTAAAAAGCTGGATAGAGACACCATGCAATTGATAAAAATAAAAAGAGACGTCTTATTAAGACATCCCTTTCTCAGCAGATTACCGTGGTCACACCCTGCAATATTTTTTGTTTTTGTGGTCACACATTTGGTCACATTCTTCTCAAAAAAAGCTGTTTTCGTGGTCACAAATGGTCACATTTCGTGTGACCACACTCGTTTAACTTTCCTTACCGGTTATCTACCGTTTCTGGATACAGGTCATGGTTCATCATGCGGTACTCGGCCATTTTCTCATATTTCGTGCCAGGCTTCCCGTAGTTCGTGTACGGGTCAATGGAAATCCCGCCACGAGGCGTGAATTTGCCCCATACTTCAATGTAGCGTGGGTCCATCAGTTCAATAAGGTCATTCATGATAATGTTCATGCAGTCCTCATGAAAATCACCATGATTGCGGAAGCTGAACAAGTACAGCTTCAACGATTTACTTTCGACCATTTTCACATCGGGAATGTAACTGATGTAAATAGTCGCAAAGTCCGGCTGACCCGTCATTGGGCAAAGCGACGTGAATTCCGGGCAGTTGAATTTTACAAAGTAATCACGGTTTTGATGTTTATTGTCAAACGTCTCAAGAACGGATGGATCATAGTCAAATATATAGTTTGTTCCTTGATTGCCAAGCAGCGTAATGTCTTTTAGTTCTTCTTCTTTTCGTCCAGCCATGCCGGAGCCTCCTTATAAATCATATTCTTTTTTATTATAGCAGAGACAGTTTACAATGAGAAAAAGGAGTGGTGCAAATGCAGCCTGTAACCTCATACACGGAATTTTCAGATATTCTTTCATCCAGCGAAGCCGTACTCCTTTATGTTTCAAGCCCCGGCTGTTCTGTTTGTCACGCCCTGCTTCCGCAGGTCCAAGCACTTATGGAGGAGTTTCCCCGTGTCACAACGGTTTACGCAAATACGGGAATTGCACCAGATATTGCCGGACAGTTTACTGTTTTTTCTGTGCCAGCTGTTCTTTTCTTTTTAAAAGGAAAGGAACAATTCCGTGTGGTACGCTTTGTTCCGGTCGGAGGCTTAAGAAAAAGTATAGCCAACGCTTTAAAAATCATTTGACAAAAAATTATGAAATCCTTCACAATAATAAGGGAGTATTGAAAGGAGAGAATACAGTGACATTATTAACAGACATTTTAGCGTTTAACGAAACATTTGTAGAAAACAAGGAATATGAAAAATTTGAGACAACAAAGTTCCCGGATAAGCGTGTCGTCATTTTAACGTGCATGGATACACGCCTTGTTGAACTTGTAACCGAAGCTATGAATTTTAAAAATGGAGATGTAAAAATCGTTCGTAACGCCGGCGCGATCGTCAACCATCCGTTTGGATCGATTATGCGAAGCCTGCTGGTTGCTGTGTACCAGCTTCAAGCGGACGAAGTATTGATCGTAGGGCATCATGACTGCGGTATGGGTTCTCTCTCAAGCGATGTCATTATTGATGCAATGAAGGAGCGGGGCATCCAGCAGGAAGTAGTGGATACCCTTCGCAACGCTGGAATTGAAGTAGATAAATGGCTGAGCGGCTTTAACAGCGTAGAAGAAAGTGTCGAGCACAGCGTGAAAATGGTCAAGTCTCATCCATTGATGGTGGATTCTATTCCTATACACGGTCTTGTTATTGACCCTGCAACGGGCAAATTAGATCTTGTGGTGGATGGATACAAAAAAGAAGCGGCTCTTTAAAAGAGCCGCTTTTTTATGGCTTTAACACTACCTTTATACAGTCATCCGTTTTGGTATCAAACAATTCATAGCCTTTTTTTGCTTGATCGAGCGGCAAAATGTGGGTCACGACATCACCCGGATCCACTTTTCCTTCCGCAATCAGCTTATATAAATAAGGCATGTAGTGAATAACAGGAGCCTGGCCGCCCCGAATATTAATGTTGCGCTGAAAAATGTCACCGAGCGGAAAAGCGTTATAGATTCCGCCGTATGCACCTGTTATTTGAATCGTACCGCCTTTGCGGACAGCCTGAGTGGCTGCCACAAGAGCACTTAAAGCACCGCCCTGGAGCTTCATGCCGACTGCAAGAAATTCGATCGGTGTCATTTTCGCATCCATTCCAACGCAATCCATGACGACCTCTGCCCCGCCGCCTGTTATTTCTTTCAGGTGATTGCCAATATTTTGCTCGTCTTCAAAGTTCACAATTTCTACTTTATTTGTTTTCTTCGCATGCTCAAGCCGATATCCCACATAATCAACCGCAATGACACGTTTTGCTCCTTTTAACCAGGCAAATTTTTGAGCAAGCAGTCCAACTGGACCGCAGCCGAAAATAATCGCTGTATCTCCCTCTTTTAAGCCGGAATTGTCGACGGTCCAGTAAGCCGTTGAAGCGGCGTCCGCCAGCAGGACAAGTTTCTCATCCTCCACCTCACTGTCTTCTGGAATTTTAAACGGTGTAAAATTCCCATACGGAACACGCATATATTCGGCCTGCCCGCCAGGATATCCCCCTGTCGTGCCGCTATATCCAAAATAAGCGCCCATCTCGCCATTATCATTAGAATTGTCACACTGACTTTCCAGGTCATGCTTACAAAACCAGCATTCTCCGCAGCTAATGTTAAACGGAACAATGACACGGTCTCCTTTTTTTACTTTTGTAACAGCCGGACCGACTTCTTCTACAATCCCCATCGGTTCATGCCCGATAATATAATCTTGTTGAAGATTCGGAATCATGCCATGAATCAAATGCAAATCGGACCCGCAAATAGCTGTTAATGTAGGCTTGACGATAATATCGTCCGGTTTTTGAATGCTGGGTGCTTCTACTTCTTTTACAACCACATTTTTCACACCTTGATATGTGACGGCTTTCATTTTTTAAACCTCCTCCACAATTATGGCATTTATTTAGGCGGGGTTGGAAATAACCCTTTTCGATTTGTATTGGTCGGGAAGAGCGGCAGCCGGGCAATGTCGACAGCCGTTTCAGCGGACTTAATGTCCAGCTGCATTTGTTTATCCACGTCATACGGATAGAGCCAGCCTTTATGCAGCATTAATTCTGTTACTTCACCATGCAGGTCGATACCTTGTTCAAGATGCTTAATCAGCACAGAACGAACTTCCGGCGTAGCCGCTTCTGTTATAGCGACCGCACAGTTTCTTACTCCATTTTTTACAGAGGTCAAAAATTCAAGCGCAATAGCAGAATCAGCAAGTTCTGGCATTCCCACTGAATTGATCGGATCTAAGTAATCGTTCACATCTTCTACCTCCAAAAATTAAAATGTTCTGGCTCCCTTATAAAGCTCTAACAATTCGTTCGTTTGGTGAATCGATTGCTGTGCGTCTTTTTCTAGCATCGCTTTTAAATCACTGTCAAAGCAGGCACCCTGCATTAGTTTTGATTTGAGCATGCAGCTCGTTTTAAAGTTAATCATCTCATGGAGCTCCATTGTTTCATGAAAGGCCAGTTTTTTTTGGTCCATATTTCTCACCCCTATAGTTAGTCACAACATTCATTTTCCCTTTCATTTTCTTCATTTATTCAGAGGGTTCATTCAATCCGTGCATATTTGAATAAGGAACAGATGAAAAGCCAAAATAAGAAGCATGTATGAATAACTGAAGAGGTGATAAATGTGAGGAATCATTTAGGTCAGCACGAGTCTCTGGAGCTGCATGAATTAGTCGTTTTTAAAAGCCTCTGTACGACAAAATCAGCGACGATGAGCAAACTTGCACAGGATCCGGAATTAAAAACGCTGCTTGAAGCAGACGCACAAGCCGGCCGGCAGCATCTCCAACAGCTGAAGCAGCTTTTGCCGGGAGGTGGCGTGACACAATGAATGATTTATTTAAAAGCATAGCAGGCATGGGCGGCATGACGGATCAGGTGATTGCAACGGACTTTTTGATTTCTGCCAAATCCGGTGTGAGAAATGCAGCGTTCGCGCTTACGGAAGCCGTAACACCTGAATTACGTTCGGCCCTGCGTGAACAGCTTATGGCCACTGTTTCAACTCATGAAAGCATCAGCAGATATATGATGGAAAAAGGATATTACCATCCTTACAACCTGGAAGGACAGGCGAAAATCGATCTAGCTGTCGCACAAACAAGCCAGGACCTTGTAAAATAGCAACCCATCCTCCTGCTTTGTCTGCTTCTACTAAGTGAAAGACGAGGCTTTTATTCACCTTTAAAACCATAAAAAAACTGCCGACATCCCATTCGGCAGTTTTTATTTATTTCTTTATACAGAGCGGTTCCAATGACGGTGTTCAGCAAGAGCAGCGAGGAAGGTGTCTGCATAGCCCTCAGATGGCGATGCTTCCGCTACTATGCCCGGATCACCGGGCAGATCCGCGATTAAATCCACGCTGTCATCTGTCGCTCCTACGGTTTTAAAGTGTTCATATGCTTCTGTTAAAAAAGCTTTTGCCTGCTTTTTCGCTTTTGGATCGGCACTCAGCCCGCCTGCTGCGTAAACGGCATCAAATAAAACCGAGTCGGCTGTCAGGAAAGTATGGTCTACTTCAAGCTCCGCTCCGTCATCGCCTTTGATTGTTCCCTGCTTTGTGCTCACCACTTCAGGACGGGTGCCGGCTTTTTCAAAGGCTTTGTAAATATCGGTCATCGTTTTGCCCGAGAAGCCCTCGCCTGCTAGGATTGCAATTTTGCGAGTTGCCACCCCTTTAACCGGGTTTGCTTCCTGGCTTAGTGCCGGCGAAGATTTGGTAATGGACGATTCCTCTACATCGGATGGTGCCTGCACACCAATGGCATCAGCTACTTGTGCCGCCAGGCCTGCATTGACATTCGCAAACATATTCACAACCTGCTGGCGAATATCTTTGCTTTTTACTTTGCCCAGTTCAAAGCTGAATGCTTCAATAATATGTTTTTTTTCAACCTCTGTCATACTGTTCCAGAACAGGGCTGCCTGTGAAAAATGGTCTTTAAAACTGTCGCTGCGGCGCGCTACTTTACGGCCTTCTACTTTTTCCTGGTAATGAGCGTAGCCGCCTTCTTCTTCCTTGGCCGGTGACGGCGTGTTTTGAGCCAGTGAGTTTTTATGGTAGCTCACCTGCCCGACGTTAATCGTTTGGCGCCCGTACCCATCACGCTGGTTATTAAAAAACGGGCAGACAGGGCGGTTAATCGGCAGCTCATGAAAGTTTGGCCCGCCGAGGCGGATAAGCTGTGTATCGGTATAAGAGAAAAGCCGTCCCTGCAGGAGCGGATCATTGGTAAAATCAATTCCCGGTACAACGTGGCCCGGATGGAAAGCCGCTTGTTCCGTTTCGGCAAATACATTATCGACGTTACGGTTAAGCGTCATTTTTCCAATGATTTTTACCGGTACGTCTTCTTCCGGCCAAATTTTAGTCGGATCCAGCACATCAAAATCAAATTTAAATTCGTCTTCTTCGTCAATCATCTGCACGCCAAACTCGAATTCTGGATAATCCCCCATTTCGATTGATTCCCATAGGTCGCGGCGGTGGAAATCCGGATCTTTACCGGCAATTTTTTGCGCTTCATCCCATACAAGTGATTTAATACCGAGAACCGGCTTCCAATGAAACTTTACAAACCGCGCTTTTCCTTCTTCGTTCACAAAACGGAATGTATGAACACCGAATCCTTCCATCATCCGGTAGCTGCGTGGAATCGCACGATCGGACAAATGCCACATAACCATATGAGCTGATTCCTGGTTGTTAGCAATAAAATCCCAGAATGTATCATGGGCACTTGCTGCCTGAGGCATTTCATTGTGAGGCTCCGGCTTGACGGCGTGAATCAAGTCTGGAAACTTGATCGCATCCTGGATAAAAAAGACCGGGATGTTATTACCGACAAGGTCGTAGTTTCCTTCCTCCGTATAAAACTTCGTTGAGAAGCCGCGCACATCACGAACCGTATCTCCTGAACCGCGGGAGCCCGCTACAGTCGAATAACGGACGAAGACCGGTGTTTTCTTCGATGGATCCTGTAAAAAGCCGGCTTTTGTATATTCTTTCATAGACTCATACACTTGAAAGTACCCATGCGCTGCAAACCCGCGTGCATGAACAACCCGCTCTGGAATGCGCTCATGGTCAAAATGGGTCATTTTTTCACGAAAATGAAAATCCTCCATCAATGTAGGCCCGCGGTCCCCTGCCTTCAACGAATGTTCATCTTCTGACACGCGAAGTCCTTGATTCGTTGTTAATTTTTCTCCTTGATCGCTTACACGGAACTCATCCAGCTGTTTGTTTTTGCTATTTTCGTTAATCGCCATGCTTTAGCCCCCTTATTGATACATTCACTAAAAGTTCATTACTTACTATCCGTACCACTTTTTAAATGGACTAAAACAAAAAAATACAGAATATTCATCCAAAACAGGAAAAAGTTTGGATCTCCCTTTCCATATTCGACCCAATTATTCAAAATATCCTGCTCAAACAGGGAAATTTTTCTTTTATTCAGACCAATTTTCTTACAAAATGAATCATTATTTTTGCGGATGTGACGCTTTCTTCCAAATGATACGATAGAAGTGAAATGAATGAATAGGCGGTGGATTATGGAAAAAGCAAGACTCGGCATTTTACTTCTTTTTTTACTCGGCTTTGCCGGACTGGCAGGACAACCGGCTTCAGCCCACGCTCAATCGGGCTCCATTACAGGAGACCGCGTAAATGTACGTGAAAGCCCTTCTCTTTCGGCTTCTGTTCTTGGGCAGGTACATACGGGAGACCGCGTCTCTATTCTTTCATCCCAAAACGGCTGGGTGCAGATCTCCTACGGAAGCCAAAAAGCCTGGGTTAGCGGACAATTTGTCGGAGGAGCAGCCGAAAAAACAGCTTCTTCAGGAGAATTTGTCCGCATTCAAACAGAAGGGACCAATTTGCGAAGCGGCCCTTCGACATCTTCCTCTGTCATTGTTCAGGGATCTGTCGGTGAGCGTTACCCGGTGATAGGACGAAGCGGAGATTGGATTCGTATTCGCCTTGCAAGCGGAAATGAAGCTTATGTAGCAAGCTGGGTTGTATCTGGACAAGGCCAAGGGACCCATGCTTCTGCTTCTTCTTTACAGGGCAAAGTGATTGTTCTGGATCCCGGCCATGGGGGAGTGGACGGCGGAACGTCTGGTTTATACGGCACCATTGAAAAAAATGTGACGCTTCAAACAGCTTGGAAGCTGCGTGATACCTTGGCTGCGAGTGGAGCAACCGTTGTATTAACCCGGACAGGTGATCAATATGTACCGCTGCCAGCCCGGACAGCTGACTACGGAGCAGACGCTTTTATCAGCCTTCATTATGACGGGGCACAGAGCCAGCAGGCAGTCGGCCATACAGCTTATTACTATCATGCGGGGCACCAAGAGCTTGCCCGTTCTTTAAACGAAGGGCTAAATGGAACGCTGCCGAATGCAAACCGCGGGACACAGTATGGCGATTATTTCGTTCTTCGTGAAAATCAGCGGCCCGCTGCCCTGCTTGAGCTTGGTTATTTAACAAATCCAGCTGAAGAATCCTCAATCGTGTCAGCTGCCTACCAGCAGCAGGCAGCAGCCGGGATTCGAGACGGCTTAGCCTCTTATTTTTCTCGTTAACAGCACAAACAGCGCCCGGCTTTTTGCCTGGCGCTGTTTTTTTATCAATATATTAGATCAATAAGATCCTCGGTCGTAACATTTCCGAAGTAATGCTTCATATCCAGCGGCTCAAGCGCCCGGCGAATGGCTCCCTTTTCATATTTTGTTCCAAGGAGCGTCTTTTCCACTTCAGCTACATCCCCCGCACCAAAAAAGTCACCGAAAACGCGTGCTGTTTGAATGTCTCCTTCTTTTACATGGAGGCGCACATCAATAAGCCCAACCGGAAATCGATGAGAGCGTTCGATATTAAAAGCCGGCGATTTGCCGTAGTTCCAATCCCAATTTCCGTAGCGCTCGGCTGAAATCTGGTGAATGGCTTTCCAGTCTTCTTCCGTCAGCACATATTCTTTTACTTGCTCTTCACCATTAAAAATTTGGGTTAAAATAAATTGTTTAAACTGGGTAATAGACATTTTTTGCTCAATCAAGTCAGATATATTTGCCACACGGCTGCGAATCGATTTAATGCCTTTAGATTCAATTTTGTCTTTACGCACCTTAAGGGCAGCCACGACATCATTCATGTTGGTATCAAACAGGAGCGTCCCATGTGTAAACATACGCCCTTTTGTGGCAAATTGGGCGTTTCCTGAGATCTTAAACCCGTTGGCTGTTAAATCATTGCGCCCGCTCATTTCTGCATTCAAGCCGAGTTTGTTCAATGCTGCTACAACAGGCTCGGTAAACTTGCGGAAATTATGAAAGCTGTCTCCATCATCTTTTGTAATAAAGCTGAAATTTAAATTGCCAAGATCGTGATAAACCGCGCCGCCGCCGGACAGACGGCGCACAACGTGAATACCGTTTTCCTCGACATAATCTACATTTATTTCTTCAATGGTATTCTGGTTTTTACCGATAATAATAGAAGGTTCGTTAATGTAAAAAAGCAGATAAGATTCTTCAATATTCAAGTGTTTAACGGCATATTCTTCAATCGCTAAATTAATGCGCGGATCGGTAATCCCTTTGTTGTCAATAAAAAGCATCGTACACCTCCGAATTTGTTTAGTTCAAATGTAGCATATTGAGATTCGTTCTCAAAGAAAAAGCACCCGATTCCGGATGCTTTATTCTCTGCCGAAATTCATGCGCTGGTAACGGCCGCGAATCATTTCGTATATGCCATATAATAGAAGCCCTGCTGCGGCAAGGCCGAGTAAAAACTGTCCGTACGGCTGCGAAGCAAGCTCTGCCAACGCTCCGTCAATGCCTTTTGTTTCATTCGGATTGGCTGTAACAGCCGTTTTAATAAAGAAAAAACCGATCATCGCGAGCACAATTCCCCTTGCAAGGAGTCCAGCTTTTCCTGCTCTTCGGGCAAGGCCTATTTCTTTTTTATTCATTTCATTCGTTTTAAAATATTGCATAAATTTCCCCTTAAAGCCCCGGTATAATTCTATACATCCATACACAATAATGATAAGTCCAATACAGCCGACGATCCACTGCCCAAACGGCTGGGCCAGAAGCTTTGCGGAAATGCTCTTCTCCGAGTTTCCTCCTCCGCCGGCATGGATAGCAAGCCGGATAGCAGTGAGAGCCAGGCTGCCATAAATAACCGCACTGATCATGTAACCAATCCGTTTTGCCGTTCCTTTAGCTCCAGTGCCTTCGTGCTGGACATCTTTTATCGATTTGATGAGTTCCCATATCACATATCCAATCAGACCCGTACCAATAAGCCAGAGCAGTATCCGGCCAAATGGCTCATCAGCCACGGTCACTAGAGCGCCGCTTGTATCGGTCGTTCCTCCGCCGGCGCCTGCTGCTGCCATTAGGGCAAAGAGTCCAACGAGCGCATACACCGTTCCTTTCGCCATATGTCCCAGCCGCCCGAATCTCCGAATCCACGGTTTGGCTTCGTGTACTTTTGATCGCATGCTTTCTTTTGCTGTCATCTTTTCTCCCTCCCTCCGCTTTCGTTTTCCTTTCTTATTCCCGTTTTTTGTTTTTACGTAAACTGGTATTTTTTTGGTCCATGAGTCCTTTTTGGTATGCAGTCATGGAAAAAGAACTATGCATTTGGCTTTCTTTTCTGCTATTTAAGTGAAGCATGCAGCATAAAGAAAAAAGCACCCTTTTCGGGGTGCTTTTTTTCAGATAGATATACGGCAGCCGCCGTTTCGCTTCGATTGATATAACAGTCCATCTGCTTCTTTCATTAAAGACTGAACCGGTACTCGTTTTGTGTCAGTGATCCCAGCGGATAAAAACACGCCATATGTACGGAGCTCTTGATTCCGCTTGCTTTCATTGATTATTTCCTGGGCGAATACAGCTGCTTCCTCTGCTGACCGGTGCAAAAAGAGCACACCAAATTCATCACCGCCAAATCGAAAACCATAGGCATCGTCAGGAATGATTTGCTTGATAACTGAAGCAACCTCCATTAAAACATGGTCTCCTGCTTCGTGTCCAAACCGGTCATTTACTTGTTTAAACTTATCCAGATCGATCATTAAAAGAGCATGTATTTCTTTTTCAATCCAATCAGATGTCAGGACCCGCTTCCAGTAAACACGATTATACAAGCCGGTTAATCCGTCCTGGATAAGCAGCCGCTCGGTATCAATGGCATAAGACAGGAAGGAAGCAAGCTTCTTCAGAATTTGAACTGTTTTGTTGTCGTATCGATTTAAGGATGTGTGAATGGAGCAAAGAGCACCGAATGTGCTGCCGTCCCCCAAAGAAATAGGTACACCTGCGTACGAGCCAATATTCAGCGAGTACGTAAAATCATTACGCTTTGTACGCTCGTCTTCCTTAGCATTCTTAATCAGCATCGGCTGTCCGCTTGCATAAGGGATTTGGCAATACGTATCCTGGAGCCGGACAGTTTTCCCTGCTTGAACCAAAATATCACTTTTAGAAAGGGTCTGTAATACCTTCAGACGATCCCTTTCAACCAAGCTGATATAAAACGTTTCATCGCCGATTAAATCGTTGGCTATCGACAAAATATCCGCAAAGACGCGGGAAAATGCTGCTGTTTCCAGCCAGTCTGTTTCCACTTCTTCACCTTCTTTCATCCATGCAATCATTCATTTCAGTATAACGATGAAACAGCAAAAAGTCAGCTCTGCGCGGCTGACTTTTTGAGGTATTTTATTTGAATAATGTTGGGAGCTGATTGATTAATGTGTAGCCGCCCATAAAAGCCATAAGCACAACGACAATTACTCCTGCGGCTGTCATCCAAATCGGGTGACGGTATTCACCAACAATCGATTTTTTATAAGCTGCAATGAGCATAACCGTAAGTGCGACCGGCAGAATAAGACCATTTAATGCCCCGGCTAAAATAAGCATTTTCACTGGTTTACCAATGGTTATGAAAATAACAGTGGAAAGCAAAATAAATGCGACAATGATTGACTTATCATACTTTGCAATCGTTGGGTGGAACGTGCGGATAAACGAAACGGATGTGTAAGCTGCGCCGACAACAGATGTAATGGCAGCTGCCCACATCACCACACCAAACAGGCGGTATCCGATGTCACCTGCAGCCAGCTGGAATACAGACGCTGGCGGGTTTTCCGGATTAATCGGCAAGCCCTGCGCCACAACACCGAGTGCAGCAAGGAAAAGAAAAATACGCATGATTGAAGCGATTCCGATAGCAGATACTGAGCTCTTCGTCACCTGCGGAACTGCACCGACTCCTTTTATTCCTGCATCTAAAAGACGATGTCCCCCAGCAAATGTAATATAGCCGCCCACTGTACCGCCAACAAGGGTAACGATCGCAAGCAGGTCAATCGTATCCGGGGCAAATGTTTTGATTACCGCTTCCCCGACCGGTGGGCTTGCCTTAAAGACAACAAACAGGGTAAGGCCAATCATGACAAACCCCATTAGTTGTGTAAACTTATCCATTAATAGACCGGCTTCTTTCACAAGAAAGATGGCGACGGCAATTACAGCACTGATAATAGCACCCATCACCGGGTCTATCCCGAAAATAACATTGGCACCAAGACCGGCACCACCAATATTACCGATATTAAAAGCAATGCCGCCCAAAACAATAAGCACAGCAAGTACGTAGCCAAGACCCGGAAAAACGAGGTTTGCAATATCCTGCGCCCTCTTTTCCGCCACAACAAGAATTCTCCAAATATTCGTCTGAGCGCCAATATCCAGCAAGATTGAAACTAAAATAACAAAACCGAAGCTGGCGGCGAGCTGCTCAGTAAAAACTGTTGTCTGCGTTAAGAAGCCCGGTCCAATGGCGGAAGTTGCCATCAAAAAGGCAGCGCCTAATAATATACTCCAATTTGACTTTTCCTGCTGTTGAAGCTGTTGTTGTGTTGACATGTTTATTCCTCCCTGGCAATTGAACGCACTTCAATGCCTTCTTCCTGCAGCTTTGTCCGGATCAGCCGGGCAAAAGAAAGCGCATGAGGTCCGTCACCATGTATACAGACCGTGTCCGCTTGAATATCGACCTCTGTCCCGTCTGCTGCCCGTACTTTCTTTTCTTTCGCCATACGGATTACCTGAGATACCGCTTCTTCTGAGTCCTCAATTAATGCATGGGGCAAACGCCGCGGCGTCAGCATCCCTTCCCGGGTATAAGTACGGTCCGCAAAAACTTCACTGGCTGTTTTCAGTCCTGCTTTTTGGCCGGCTTCAACCAGTTTGCTTCCCGCCAGACCGTATAGAATAAGAGATGTATCCACATCTTTAACGGCTGCCGCAATAGCAGACGCCATTTCTTCATTTGAAGCTGCCATATTATAAAGTGCACCATGCGGCTTCACATGATGCAGGGCAGCTCCTTCTATTTGCACGAACGCCTGAAGAGCGCCGATTTGATACACAACAAGTGAGTATACTTCTCCTGGCGAAAGTGCCATGTTCCGGCGTCCAAAACCGGCTAAATCTTGAAAGCCTGGATGGGCGCCCATTTTGACGCCGTGCTCCATCGCTAAATGGACCGTTTTTTTCATCACATCCGGATCGCCTGCATGAAATCCACAGGCAATATTCGCCGATGTAATGTATGGCATGATGTCCTGGTCATGGCCGATAGAGTATGCTCCAAAGCTTTCTCCCATATCACAGTTAATATCTATTTTCATAAGCCGCACCTCCAAAATCAGCGATCTACGGCACCGAGTTCAGCGGAGATCTGCCGTGATGCTTCTGTTAGCTTTTCAATCATTTCTTTTGCATGTGCTTCATCCTGAAAGCGGACTTCAGGACCTACCAGGCTGATCCCGGCTACTACGTCTCCTTTATGATTAAAAATAGGAGCAGCAATAGCGGAAGAATGATCTTCTAATTCAGAATGGCTGATCGACCAGCCATTCTTTCGTGTTTTCTCAATCAGCCGCCGCAGTTCTTCTTTGTTTTCCGGTGTTCCTTTTGCGTATCGTACAATCTGGAATGATTCAATTAACCGCTCTTGTTCGGCGTGCTCCATAAAAGACAGCAGTACACGCGGGCATGCCCCTCCATATAGCGGGGCACGGCGGCCAATTTGTGTGTAAACACGGACACGTTCCTGCGTATCAACCTTCTCAATATAAATCGCTTCATCTCCGTCCCGGATCACAAGATTCACAGCTTCCCCTGTTTCTTTCCGGAGTTTTTGCATGTAGGGCAATGCAATAGAGCGGATATCCAGCCGTTCAGCGACAAGATTGCCGAGCGCCAGAAAAATCAATCCTAAACGGTAGGCACCTTCCTGGTCTTTCTCCAGAAATCCGAGTTCAAGCAATGATTCTGCCATTCGGTAAACAGACGTTTTCGGCAGCCCCGTTTTTTCTATCATTTGCAGCAGCGTTAATTTTTCTTCTGTAAAAAACAATTGAATGATTTCCATTGATTTAAGGACGGTTTTATTCACTTTTCTTCCTTCTCCCTGTTCCGATAAATGGAATAACCCCTCCATTTATGGTTTTGCTCCATTATATATGAAACAGTAGACAGAGGAGCAGCCAAATTTATAAAACGGAGTACTGGCTGTCTTTCTGATCAGTAATAAACATATGTCCAGGCGCATGGGTAATCATCAATGCCGGCTTGCTTGACATGGCAATAGATTGCGGGGTTGCACCGCATGCCCAGAAAACAGGCGTCTCACCTTCTTTTACGGTTACAGCATCGCCAAAATTCGGCTTGTCTAGCTGAGCAATACCCATTTGCTCCGGCATGCCGATATGTACAGGTGAGCCGTGCACCGCCGGGAAGCGGGACGTTACTTCAACTGCGCGTATCACATCTTTTGATTGAAACGGCCGCATGCTGACCACGAGATTCCCATGAAACACACCAGCCGGTTCACATGGCTGATTTGTAATATACATCGGTACATTCCGCTGTTCATCAATGTGGCGGATCGAAAGGCCATTTTCGAGCAGGGCATGCTCAAATGTAAAGCTGCAGCCGATTAAAAAGGCAACAAAATCGTCCTGCCAGTAGGATTCGATGCTCGTTACTTCCTCAACAAGCTCTCCATGCCGGTAAATCCGGTACTTTGGTGTGTCATAACGTAAGTCAGCCGTTGGTGCCGTCAATCTTGGAACCGGCGAACCAACATCTGTTACTTCGAGGAGCGGGCACGCTTTTGGATTCCGTTGGCAAAACAGCAAAAAGTCATATGCCTGTTCTTTCGGCAAAATCACAAGATTGGCTTGTGTATATCCAGGAGCCAAACCCGCTGTCGGCTTCGTCCATTTGCTTTCCCGAATCTCCTTGCGAATCCGTTCCAATGATGCTTCCATTTTTACGCCCCCTTTTGCTTCTCTGGAAAAAGCTGAACCTCTTCTAAAAAACGTGTTGTGAACGTTCCTTTTTGGAACTGTTCCTGATCAAGAAGCCTTAAATGAAAGGGAATCGTCGTTTCGATTCCTG
Source organism: Domibacillus sp. 8LH (assembly GCF_038806185.1). Classification (NCBI taxonomy): domain Bacteria; kingdom Bacillati; phylum Bacillota; class Bacilli; order Caryophanales; family Bacillaceae; genus Domibacillus; species Domibacillus sp. 8LH. The sequence goes on from NZ_JAVJNG010000004.1 coordinate 20,907, forward strand.
TGATGACCATTTCATTTAGTGATCGTTTCATTTTTCGGATCGCTTCCTCCCTTGTTTCTCCCCACACAATCACTTTTGCAGCCATTGAATCATAAAAAGGAGGAATGGCATACCCGGTATAAACGGCACTGTCCACCCTCACGCCAAAACCGCCTGGCGGAAGATATTCTGCAACGCGTCCCGGAGACGGCCGAAAGTCATGTTCGGGGCTTTCCGCATTGATCCGGCATTCAATAGCCCAGCCCGTTATCCGGATATCTTCTTGTTTATATGAAAGCGGCTGACCGGCTGCAACCTTTATTTGTTCTTTAATAATATCTACTGTAGTCACAAGTTCCGTTACAGGGTGTTCGACCTGAATGCGGGTATTCATTTCCATAAAATAAAACTGGCCATGCTTATCAAGCAAAAATTCAATGGTTCCCGCACTGTGATATTGAACTGCTTGAGCTGCTTTTACCGCTGCTTCACCCATTTGGTGGCGAAGCTGTTCACTTAGCGCTGGTGAGGGCGCTTCTTCTACTAGCTTTTGATGCCTTCTTTGAATGGAACAGTCTCGTTCGCCCAGATGAATCACCTGTCCGAAGCGGTCTGCCAGCACTTGAATTTCAATATGGCGCGGTTCTTCGATGTATTTTTCAAGGTAAACAGCAGCATTGCCAAAGGCTTTTTCCGCTTCAGACTGTGCCTGATGAATCGCCTGCTGCAGGTCCTGCTCCGTTTCCGCCAGGCGCATCCCTTTGCCGCCGCCTCCCGCTGTCGCTTTGACAATAACCGGATAGCCAATTTCTTTTGCCACTTTCAAGGCGTCATCCTGACTTTGGATGATGCCTTCTGTTCCCGCCACTGTTGGCACTCCTGCTTCTTTCATCGTTGAGCGCGCTACCGCTTTTTCGCCCATTTTGCGAATCGCTTCCGGCTCGGGTCCAATGAACACGACATTGCATGCACGGCACATTTCCGCGAAATCTGCATTTTCGGCCAAAAACCCGTAACCCGGATGAATCGCATCTGCCTGCGTCACCGCAGCAGCACTCATGATATTATGCATATTCAAATAACTGTCTTTAGCAGGTGTTTTCCCGATACAAAGCGCTTCGTCCGCAAGCTTTACATGAAGTGACTCACGATCTGCTTCGGAATAAACCGCAACCGTCTGGATGCCCATCTCTTTGCAGGCGCGAATAATACGTACCGCGATTTCCCCTCTGTTTGCAATCAATACTTTTTTAAACATGTGAATGCTCCTTTTACGACTGCTTCTTCAGCTTAAAAAGCGGCTGCCCATACTCTACTACGTCTCCATCATCCACCAGCACTTCAACAATTTCACCATCTACATCCGCCTGAACTTCATTAAACAGCTTCATCGCTTCTACAATGCAGACAACTTGTCCTTTCTGGACAATGTCTCCCACTTGAACGAGCGGTTCTTCGCCTTCGTTAGCACGTGTGTAAAAGGTGCCCACCATGGGAGAAGTAATGACTTCATCCTTCGATACAGCTTCATCCTTCGCTGTTTTATCTGCTTGTTCATTTGATAGCAGCTGATCAGGCACTGCTGCACTGACTTCTTCCTTTTGAACCTTATCTTGAAAGACTGGTTGTTTTTCAAGCTTCATTTTCATTCCTTCATATTCAAACGTGAAGACATTGACACTCGACCGGTCAATAATGTTCACCATTTCCTGAAAGTCACTCATTTTAATCATGGGCTGTCTCCTTATCCATTCATTCAAATGACCATTTCTTTAACAAAAGAGCGGTACGAATTTGTTTGATCTCCTGTTCGCGTTCCATGTAAAGCTGTTCTGCTTCATAAAGTGAAATTTCTTGAAAGCGGACGCGGTCTCCCGGCTTCATTTGAGCGATGATCGGTAAATCGGCCGCTGCAATTTGTCCGATTCTCGGGTAGCCGCCGGTTGTCTGCCGGTCAGCAAGCAGGACAATTGGGTTGCCATCGCTCGGCACTTGAATCGTTCCATTGGCTACCGCTTCAGACAATAATTCAAACGGCTGTTTCAGCCCGAGCGACACACCTGAAAGCCGGTATCCCATTCGGTCCGACTGCGGAGTAATTTGAAATTCCTGTTCGAAAAACTGCTTTTGGGAAGATTCCGAAAACTTCTCGTATTCGGTTCCTTTTAAGACACGGACCACACTTCTATTGACATAACGTTCAAACGGGACATACCAGTCAACTGCCGCAAATGACCTTTGTTTCAGCTTGCTTTGGAGGACTTTTTTTATTTTACGGGAAAAGCTGTTTTCCTCTCCCAGCGGAATCAAATCGCCTCCCTGGAGAGCCCGCCCTTTAAAGCCGCCAATTTCCCCACGTATATAGGTGCTTTTGCTGTTCATCACATTTGGAATGGAAAAGCCGCCTGCCACAGCAACGTACGCGCGGCATCCCACTTTACAGCCGGTGAACGAAAGAACCGTATCTTTTTGTACAAAAACGGGCCTCCATAAAGGAACGGGATTTCCATCGATGACCGGGTTTAAGTTTCCGCCCGTAATGGAAATCAATGTGTCTTCGTTAAACTGAAGAGATGTACCCATCATCGTTACTTCAATGGCTGCTTCTCCCTCTTCATTTCCAACTAACACATTTGCGAGACGAAGCGAAAGCGAATCCATTGCGCCACTAACCACGACTCCGTATTGTTGAAATCCGTATCGCCCTAAGTCTTGAATCGTTGCCAAGAGCCCCGGACGGATGATTTGTACACTCATTGCCATCTCTCCTGATACTGGTCATATTCTTCCTTGGTGATCGGCGCAAACTTCACGATGTCACCCGCCGACAGAACACTTGGCTGATCACGGTCCGGACGAAAAAGAGCCATCGGCGTCCGCCCGATCAGCTGCCATCCGCCCGGTGTAGAAATCGGATATACGCCTGTTTGACTGCCTGCTATTCCAACACTGCCGGCCGGGATAGACGTGCGCGGTGACGGCCGGCGCGGGGCATGTATTTTCTCTGAAAGGCCGCCCAGGTAAGGAAAGCCCGGTGCGAATCCGATCATATAAACGGGATACTCGGCTGAGGCATGCAAATGAATTACTTCGTCAGCTGAAAGATTGTTATAAGCTGCTACAAAATCAAGGTCCGGTCCAAAATCATTGCTGTAGCAAACGGGAATTTCTACAATCCGCGGTTTACTCTCTTCGTCTTCAACAAGTACCTCTAACATCCGTTCTAAGATGGCATGAACAATTTGAAAAGACGTTTTTTCTTTTTCCCCATATGCCTGTTTAACGATAAAGGGGTCATAAAAAACCGTTACACTGGCAAAGGCAGGTGTACATTCAATAAATCCGGAGAATGATTCATGCTGAAGCTTTGATGCTAGCGCTTTCACTTTTTTATTGATAAACGGGCTGATTTCGATTCCAAATTGAACAGTTATCGCCGATTCCCCTAACGGTTTCATTTGAATTTCTTCCAGGTTATTTTTCATCTTTTGAATCCACCTCACCACCTCTGTTCCGAATATCGGAACAATAATTCTTATTTTCGGAATATAAAATCATTATAATTATCAGAAAAATGAAATGCAAGAAAAATAAAAAGCGACCAGAAGCTTTCCTGATCGCTTTTAGTATTACCATTCGCCGTTAAAAAACGCTTCTCCAGCGGAAGGTGTTGTGTAATGATTGTCTTCGCCGCTCTGCCAAATCCGTTCACCAGATGCATTTTCATACAAAAATTTAAATGAATATGAACGTTCTGCCGCAAGATTTACGGAACCGCTCCAGCTGTCATCCGCTTTTTTGGTCAGCTCATATTTATACTGCCCTGGATTCCAGCGGCCCATTTCTCCGCGATCTCCAACTACATACACATGCTTTGCCTCTTCTGGGACATTTGAAACCGTAAATGTGACGGGCATTTGCACTAACGCCAGCTTATCCTTCATCATATGGAATTCATTCGTTGGATTGCCTGCTTCATCAAATAAATAATTCATGCGGAGCAGTGTAAAACCATCAAAGCCGTAGTTAAATACCATTTCTGCTGCGTTGTTAAAGCCCCACTCATTATTAATCAGTGCCAGTGCGTTTTCGCCATTCAGCGAAATGCCCCGCTCATTCGCGAGTGTGGAAATTTGAGCTACAAGTGTTTTTGGCGCGCTGTAGTAAGGGGGAACCTGCGCATTGTTGTCATCCATTTCTAGGCAGGTGAATGTAAGGGCCAGATCTGCTTTTTTCACATGATCGAGCAGCCTGCCATACTGATAGTAGCCTGTGCTGTATTCCGCTGCATGCGGCATTTCTGGGTCATTCATTTTCCAGTGTACACCTGAAATTTTAATACCGATCGGTACATCAAATGTACGATCAAACTGTTTATGGGCCGCTCTTGAGATGTTCTCCATATGTTTTTCTAATGCACCCTGATACCAGCTCATAAACTCCTGGCCGTACCCCAGCTTGTAAGCATCGCCGCTCGTAAAAAATGCATCTCCATTTGTTGGAGGCTCGATTTCAGCCCAGCTCTTGTACGCTGTACCCCACGCTGCGTTGAGCTTTTTCACATTTTTATATTTCGTTTTTAAATAATCTTGATAGTCTTTTTTTGCTCCTTCTGTATAAGCCTGCAGCTGCCCTCGCTCAGGCCATTCCCATCCGTCCGCAAATTGATAAGACGGATACCGAAGTTCACTGGCTGGTCCACCGCTCAAGTAAATTTTGACAATCAAGTCTTCCTCATCAGCAAACTGCCTCGCAAAAGCATGGTAAAATTCCCCATACTGCTTAGCTGTCCCTTCCCACCACGGAGCCAGCGCTTCTTTATTTAAGTAACCGCTTTCACTTTTGAACGCCATATTTTCAACACTGTCTTTTTTCCACAGCCAGGATGGAATAGGATAATTACAATCATCTCCAACATTGCCGCCGCACTGATGGGTGGACATAATCGGCACCCATTTTAATCCGGACGCCTGGACAGCCTGTGCGTATTTCTCATAATAAGACCAGTCGAATTGATTATCCCCTTTGCCTTCTACCATTCCCCACCAAATGTCTGTAGTGAGCGCGTAAACACCGTTTTCCTTCATCGTTTTAAGCTTTTCTTCAAATGCTTCCCAGTCGGTAATTTCCGTTAGCGGTGCCATCACATAAAGCTTGTACTCTTTCTGTACATCCGCCTGAGCCGGCTGTACGCCCCCAACCGCAGATACAAACAGTAAAGTGAACAGCAGCCATCCGTACCATACTTTTCTCACTTAACACAACCCCCTTTGTTTTATGCAAACGTTTGCATTTTGAAGCAAAAAAAGAAGCTCATTCCTTCTTTTCAAAGAAAGTATAGTAAATGAACTTCTATTCAGTCAATCCTGTTTTCAAAAATGAATCTTTATAGCTAGATTAAGAGAGCACTCTCCGCTCTATATCTGCGTCTTTTGACTTTCTGACGATTTTTCCATACCGATAGTAAACAAACGCTGCGGCTACAAAGCCGATCACGGCTAAAAAAGCATCAAAAATAAAAATAATCGCGATGTTGCCGGTTTCGGATAAAAGTCCAGTCAATAGGGGCATCACAATGGCTGCCAGCCCTCCTGCTGTCGCGACAATTCCCGTAACTGTACCTTTTTTCTGCCAAAACAGCTCCGTTATGATCGTAATCGCAAGCTGGAAAATACCAGCTGTTGAAAAGCCAATAAAAAAAGCTGTTACAACGGCGACGGCCGGAACTTTCACTATTAAAATCGTTGTGATCGCGATAAATGTCATAATTGGGTAAATAACAATCACAGTGACTGGACGAACCATTTTTTTTAACAAAATAGATAAAGAGAGAACGGAAATAAGCGCTCCGATACTGTAGTAGCTCAACAATTTCACCGCACTGTCTGCGGCCATTCCGAGCACTTCCTCCCCGTAGCTTGGCAGCCAGATTTGCGCGACTGTAAACAATCCTGTCGACGTAAACCCGATAATCACAAGCGCAATTCCTTCACGTGAAAATCTCGGTTCTGATAAAAACTTCGATTGGCCGGCGTTTTCGGCTACCTGGCTGGCCACAATGGCCCGGTGATCCGGAAATGTAACCGTCATGAGAAACAGCATATTCAAAAAGAAAATAGCGGCCGGCACAAAAAATGCATAGCTGTATGAGGCGCCCTGATTGGTAAAAAACAAAATCATAAATGGCAGCAGTGCCGCCCCGAGAGAGATAAATGCCTTGACCATTACATTGGCAGAGCCACTCGAACGCGGAAAAATTTCAACCAGGCCAGGATACGAGCCTGCATCCATTGCTGAGTTTGCGACTCCTGCTAAAAGCGCAAACATAAAAGCCACTTCATAAACGGGCGACAGTGGAATGCCCACAAGAAAAATCCCCATCGCAAGCGCCGCAAAAATCACAAGCGGCTTCCGCCCAAACCGGTCCGAAAGATGGCCGGATAATGCGTAAGTAAGCAGCTTCCCGATCCCGATTGCACTGATAATGTAACTGATCCCCGCCTTGTCTGTATCCCATTGCTCGGATAATGAGGCCATATTGGATGATAGAATAATATTGACCATACCAAGCAAAAAATAGTTCACATACAGGCCGGAAGCAGCTTTTGTGTATGTATTCATCGTAACCACCCTTCTTTCTACAAACTTTTTTCATTATAGCAAATATTCCAATTTCCTGTTTTTCTATAATTTGTCTTGCTTTACACCTCTGTTGCCACTAAAATACAAATAGTGTATTATTACACTAAATAAAACATATATTTATAAAAAGTGAAAATGTACGGAGTGCAATATAACAGAAAGTTAGATGAATGGAACAGAAAGTTAGATGAATGGAACAGAAAGGATGTGCCTGGATGAATACAAACAAAGGAGTTTTTTATTTTTTTAATTATGGATTAGTTCCATTTTTTCTTGCTTTGCTTGTTGCTGGAGGACTTCTGATTTTTGAGCAGTTAATAGTAGTTTGTGCTGCCGTCTTTGCAATTGGCGGTTTTGCTGCCGGCATATGGGCAGGCAGTAAAGCAAGTGTCAGACCGTTGGACATATTTCTTTATCCGCTTCTTTATACACTTGGATTATGGGCAGCGTGTATGATCATAAGCAAAGGCTTTTACGGAGCAGATGCATGGTCCTTGTTTGCTCTGCTGCATCTTCCGTTTGGGCCTGCATACTTTTTCTCTTCGCTTTATGGAATTGGTTATTTATTTATTATGATTCCTGTGCTATATGAACTCACTTTTTTAATCGGCTTTTTGGCCAGAAATCGAAAGCTGAACATTCAAGCTGTGAAAAAAACGGTTCTGACAGCAGCAGCAATAGTCATTTTTGCCGGAACAGGCTTGTTTATTACATGGGAGCGGGCTAAAACGGTCCTCCCTTTTCATGGATTTGATTATGAAGGAGGCAATTCGAGTACAGATTTAACTCCTTATAACGTGACCAATCGAGACAACATTCTTCCCAAACTGAATGAAAAATCTTTGTTTTGGATCGATAAGCGGCAGAATATGCTTGTACTCGACGGTGCCGAAGCGGCGTTTCCTGTTTACTCTGCTTTTGCACAGGCCGTTTATAAAGATGCAAATCAAAACAGCGATTTTATTACGTTTACCAATACGATCCATGCCTATGAACGGCTGCTTCGAGGGGAGACAGATATTTATTTTGGTGCTGAACCGTCTAAAGCTCAGTTGAAAATGGCCAAGGACGCCGGGGTCGAGTTAGTGATGACTCCGATCGGCAAAGAGGCGTTTGTATTTTTTGTTAATCAGCACAACCCGGTTCAAAACCTTTCGACCAGACAAATTCAATCCATTTACAGCGGTAAGACGCGAAACTGGAAAGAGGCAGGCGGAAACAACCAGCATATTCTTGCTTTTCAACGCCCTGAAAATTCAGGAAGCCAGACGTGGCTGCAGAAAATCATGGCGGGCAAAACGATTATGACTCCTGTAAAAGAAGAAGTTCCGGAAGGGATGGGCGGTATTTTAGAAGATGTCGCTGACTACCGCAATTACAAAGGGGCGATTGGCTTTTCTTTTCGTTTTTTCGCTTCCGGCATGCAAAGCTATGAGCAGCTTCGCTTTTTGTCCATAGACGGTGTAGCACCGGTTCCACAAAATATAGCAGATGGAAGCTATCCTTTTACCGCCACTCTTTACGCCATTACGCTAAAAGAAAATAAAAAGCCGTCCTTGGCGCCTTTTCTTCAGTGGATGCAAGGCGAACAAGGGCAGCAATTGGTTGAGGAAACCGGTTATGTGAGGCTAAATCAATAAGTTAAGAGCAGACCGCTGTCGGCTTTGCGCAGACGATCCGGTTGCGGCCTGCCTGCTTCGCTTTATAAAGCGCATGGTCCGCTTCTTTAAGCAGCTGTTCAGGGGTAAACTCATCCGATATAGCCAGTTCTGCTGAAAATGTAACGGGCACTTGAACATTGTTCACAGCGACCGGCTGGCTGGCAACCATTTCACGAATTCGTTCAATGGCAGCCAGCGCATTTTTCTTTGTGCAGTCCGGCAGAATGATGACAAACTCTTCGCCTCCGTACCGGGCTACAATATCCACGCTGCGCATATTATTCAGCAGCCTCCCGCTCACTGCCTTTAGTACGCAGTCCCCGACAATATGTCCATATGTATCATTTACCTGCTAAATGATCAATATCAATGAAAACTAAAACAAACGGCTTTTTTCCACGCTTTCCAGTTGAAAACTGTTGAAAGTAAGCCATAAATGCCCCGCGGTTATACAGCTTCGTTAATGGATCTCTCCTGGCTGACTCAAGTAAATGCTGTTTGGATAGAAATTCACGGCGCAGCAGGTCGTTGATCATCCAGACGATTAAAAAGCTGAGCAGGATGCTCGTCAGCAGAGCAATCGGTGTTATTTCAACTAAATAGGTCCGGGCGGGAATTACACCTAAAAAAGCAATAAACAAAACATTTACACTGTTTAAAGCTAAAACTGTCCAAATCACTTGCTTGACCGGAGCCCAGTTTGAAAAAACAGTACGTAAAATAACGCCTGCTGCTGAAACAGCCATTACCGTCCAAAAGCCTGAGAGGGCTGCTTCATTTACACCAAAAGACAAACGGGCCAGGCCAATTCCCAGTCCGGCCAGTAAAATAAGTTCTTTTTTCCACATAAACAACACGGCAATAATAGTAGGCACAAACCGAAGATCAAAAATAACATGGTCATCCAAGTGGATGCCAAAAAACATGGAAGCCCATCCTGAAAACACCAGCATGGCTGTCAGCAGGCTGTTTTTCAGCCTCGGTCCGGCGTTGACTAAAAATTGTTTATATACCAAGCCGCCCATCGTAATAATAGCCATCAATACGGATGCATTCATGACAAATTCTTTGATGTTCACCATATCGTTTCCCCATCTCTCTTTGTATCATTGCTTCACGTGCTTTACAAACGGTTTAAAGTACTGCTCCCGGGTGAAGCGTATTTTGCTTTTTAGCCAGCCGCCCTTTACATTCGCCTTTCTTATTACAAGCAGGTCTTATTCCATACAAAGTGTCATTTAACTCATCATTTATAATTCTTTCGAATCGATAGATTAGTCCCTTTTATGCGTGTTTCTCTACCTTATATCCCCTTTTCAGTTATTTAGCACTATCAAACATAAAAAAGACACCTGGAATGTGCCAGGTGTCTCTCTCTTTTAATTTTTCAGCCACTCTTTTAACTCAAGACGGCGTACCTTGTGCGTAACAGCCGGATCATTTTCAGCCAGCTGAAGTGCTTCTTCGTATGTATCGGCTACATATACAACCATTCCGCCAGATCCGTCAGCAAAAGGCCCTTTCCCAAACACTTTATTTTCTTTTTCAAGCTCCGCTAGATACTCCAGGTGAAGCGGGCGTACTTCCTTGTTTTTCTCTGGATCGATCATGTGCAACAACGCTGCATAATATCCCACGTTTATTCCTCCATTCGATTCTGAATACTCTGTCAGTATAGCAGAAAAAAAGGAAAGAAAACTGTTACGAGTTTAGGATTTTTTGCTCTGCTGTTTTATAGCTTTCCTGCTCCTCGACCGGTCTTTTTTTCTTGAAAAAGAAAGAAAGGATCAGCCCGCCGGTAATAAGCAGAGTCAATAAGAGCTGAGACTTCATAGAATCGATAAAGATCATGGAGATTAAAATAATGCCAATGCCGGCAATCACCGCATACGTGATATACGGAAAAAGCCACATTTTCATTTCAAGCTGACTATGTTCACGCTCTGCTTTCTTTCTCAGCCGTAAATGTGATACCGCAATAGCCAAGTACACAAGTAAAGCAATGGCCCCCGATGCATTCACGAGGAAAAGAAACAATTTATCCGGAGACACAAAGCTGAAAACAGCGCACACGTAAGCCAGAATGGTGCTGAGCCAGACCGCACGAACCGGTACGCCATGCTTATTCAGCTTGAGCAGCATTTGTGGCGCATCTCCTTTTTTCGCCAAAGAATAAAGCATTCTGGAATTGGTGTAAAGCGCCGAATTTAAGCATGACAGGACCGCCACAAGCACGACTGCGTTCATAATTTGAGCGCCGCCAGGAATCCCCGCCATCTTCAGCATGGTCACATACGGGCTTGTTAACAGCTCCGCTGAATTCCATGGCAGAAGCATGACTAAAATGGATACAGAGCCCACGTAAAAAATTAAAATACGCCATACGACACTGTTGATTGCCATCGTTGTAGACTTAACAGGATCCTTCGATTCACTTGCCGCAATAGCCGCAATCTCCGCGCCAAAATAAGAAAAAATAACCGTTACGACTCCAACAAAAACTGAGCTAAATCCATTTGGCATAAAGCCGCCGTTTCCTGTTAAGTTAGATAAACCTGGTGAATTGGTTCCCGGAATCCATTGAAATAAAATAGCGAGACCAACAAGCATAAACACAACAATCGCTACTACTTTAATCATGGCAAACCAATACTCAAATTCACCAAACGACTTTACTGAAAAGATATTTGTTAACGTTAGAAGGAACGTCAGAATTAAGCTCCAGGCCCAAATCGGCACGGCAGGCACCCATTGATTCATAATGGCACCGCCTGCTGTTGCTTCAATCGCAATGACAATCAGCCAGAAAAACCAGTAGAGCCAGCCGACCGTATACCCTGCCCACGGGCCAATTGCCTGGCGGGCGTAGGTAGAAAACGAGCCGCTGTCCGGATTTGCCGTTGCCATTTCCCCAAGCATTCTCATTAGAAAAATAACGAGAAGGCCAGCAACCGCATAGGACACAATCGCCCCCGGCCCGGTCGCATTAATTACGGAACCGCTCCCGACAAACAAGCCGGCTCCAATAATGCCTCCGATTGAAATCATGGAAATATGCCTTGTTTTTAATTGATTGGTTAACTGCTGCTCTTTCATTCTTTTCCCTCCTCTGCTTTTCAAAGGTGCATAGAAATGTACTTTACTTCCACGTATTCATCGAGCCCATAATGCCCGCCTTCACGGCCAAGCCCGCTTTGTTTCCAGCCGCCAAATGGTGCTTGGCTGACAGATGGCAGTCCGTCATTGATTCCGACGATTCCATACTCCAGCCCTTCACTGATCCGGATCGCATCGGACAGATTTTTCGTGTACAGATAAGCGGCTAGCCCGTATGGCGTATCGTTCGCCCGGCGAATCACTTCATCCATCGTTTGAAACGTGGCAACAGGAGCAAGCGGGCCAAACGTTTCTTCCTTCATGCACAGCATATCATCTGTTGCGCCGGCAATCACTGTCGGTTCAAAGAAAGTCCCCTGTTCCCCGTGCTCACGGCCGCCGGAAAGAAGAAGAGCTCCCTTTGAAACGGCATCTTCTACATGGGCCTTTACTTTTTCGAGGGCAGCTTGATTAATAACAGGACCGATATCGGTACCAGCATCGAGCCCATTTCCTACTTTCAGCTTTGAAACGGCCTCAGCGAGCTTTCCTGTAAACGCCTCGGCGCATGACTCATGAACAAATACACGGTTTGTGCAAATGCACGTCTGTCCTGCATTGCGGTATTTCGAGGCAACCAGTCCTTCAACTGCCTGATCGAGATCCGCATCCGGCATCACGATAAAGGGAGCGTGGCCGCCAAGCTCTAGTGACAGCTTTTTCATCGTATCTGCCGCTTTTTTCATCAATAGCTTGCCAACACCCGTCGAACCCGTGAAGGACAGCTTGCGAATACGGCCGTCTTCCATCCATGTATCACCGATTTCTGCTGGATCGCCCGTTACAACAGCGAGAACATCACGGGGAATGCCTGCTTCATAAGCCAGTTCGGACAGCTTGAAGGCAGTCAGAGGCGTGAATTCAGACGGCTTTACAACGACCGTGCATCCGGCTGCAAGCGCCGGTGCCACTTTCCGGGTAATCATGGCGGCTGGGAAATTCCATGGCGTAATCGCTGCAACTACGCCGACTGGCTGCTTTTGAATGATAATCCGCTTGTTTCGGTCTGAAGCCGGAATGGTCTGTCCATACAGGCGTTTTCCTTCTTCCGCATACCAGGAAATGTAACTGTTCGCATATCGGATTTCTCCGAGGGCTTCTTTCAGCGGTTTTCCCTGCTCTTTTGTCATCAGCTCTGCGAGTTCCTTCTCTGACTGGCTGATCAGGCGGTGCCAGTTCATCAAAAGAACACTGCGTTCTTCCGCTGTCCGCCCTGCCCATTCCGAAAAAGCATTGTACGCAGCGTCTGCTGCCTGCTTCGCTTCCTTTCGTCCCTGTTTTGGCAACCGGCCCACGATCTGGCCGGTTGCCGGGTTGATCACTTCGATGATGTCAACAGCCGCTGCGTTCATCATTACCCCTCACTTCCCATTAACTTTTCTACTTCCTGCAAAGCCGTATTTAAGCTTACAATCAGTTCCTTGATTTCTGTTTCGTTAATGATCAGCGGCGGTGCGAACACAAGCGTGTCCTGCCCATCAAATGTGACGAACCGGCAAATCAATCCGTGCTTTGCTGCCTCGGCCACCACTGTTGGCGCAAGCGGCTCGCTGCCGGCCGGCGTGGCCAGTTCGACCGCACCCATTAATCCGCGTGCCCGTACGCTGCGGACAATAGAACGCTCTGCTTTGATCGCCTCAAATCCTTTCAGCAGCTCCGCTCCCATTCTTTTTGCATTCGCAACAAGCCCTTCCTGCTCAATGATTTCAATGTTCTTCAAGGCAACAGCACAGGCCATTGGATGTCCGCTGTATGTGTATCCATGCAAAAGCGTGCCTGTAGAAAGATCACCCAGTTCTTTATAAAGAGAATCAGAAAACACAACGCCGCCAAGCGGTGCATATCCGCTTGTAACCCCTTTGGCAAAACACATCATGTCCGGGACAACTTCATCGTGTTCAATACCGAAAAATGTACCCGTGCGGCCGAAGCCGGTAATGACTTCATCTGTGATAAACAAAATGCCATATTTATCACAAATGCGGCGCACCTCTTTGAAATATCCGTCCGGCGCAATATGAACGCCGCCTGCACCCTGAACCGGCTCAGCCACAAATGCAGCCACTGTTTCCGGTCCTTCTTCTTCGATAACGCGGCGCAGTTCTTCTGTGGACATGTGATCTGCGTAATGAAAGTCCGGCGCGAGTGAATTCGTAAAATCACGGAATGGCTTTAAGCCGGTTGCGCTGGTCGCCCCAATATTGACACCGTGGTACGCTTTTGTTCTGGAGATAATTTTCTGGCGATCGGGCTGCCCTTTTAACACCCAGTAGTGGCGCGCGAGTTTATAAGCTGTGTCATTGGCTTCTGATCCGCCCGAAGTGAAAAACACCGCATTTAAATCACCGGGTGCAAGCTCCGCGATTTTGGCTGCCAGACGGATAGCCGGCTCATTGCTAAAGGAAGCGAAAGAAGAACTGAATGCAAGCTTTGACATTTGTTCCAACGCTGCTTCCCCCAGTTCTCTTCGTCCATGGCCGACATTTACATTCCAAAGCGAAGACATCCCATCGATTACTTTTCTGCCGCTTTCATCATACAAATACACGCCTTTTCCTTCTATGAAAATAAAAGCAGGCCCGCTTTCCTGCTGTGATTTCACAGCAGAGGTAGGATGAAAAAAGTGCTTTTTATCTAATTCTGCTAGTTCCTGTAATTTTGCTTTTTCTTGAATCATTACGATCTTCCTTCCTTGTTTAAATGACTTGTATTTATTATTTCAAAAAATCTAAATTTTGAAATTACTATTGTCAGATTTTATAACAAACTTCCTTTTATCCCTTGTAAATTAATAAAAGTGTCTCTAATTGCAATCGTTTACAATATTAACTAAATAAAATTTTGTTATTTTAATATATTTTTATAAAATCTTGCATCTCCTTTGTTTTACTTATTGCAAGAAGTGTGCCAACAGCCGGATGTGCTATACATTCGCGTTTGTCATTTCCTTTGATTCAAAATGAATCAAAAAAGAAAACAAAACCGATTCAAAATGAATCAGTTTAATTCATTTTGAATCGGTTTTTATTTTTTGAAGCCGGCGGACAACAGTCGGCTGGCTGATCCCTAATGTTTTTGCCATTTGGTAAGTGGAAAGCCCTTTTCTTTCTGCTTGCCGCAGCCATTGCGTTTCCACATCAGCGATCATTTCTTTTAGTGTTTTCCCTCCCTCTTCAAACAGGGAGAGAGAAGGCCATTGTTCAGGCTGATCAGGTGTTTCCGTATGGAATGACAGCAGGCCCGGTGAAATCACAGGCTGGTCAGACATAATAACAAGGCGTTCGATTGTGTTTTCAAGCTCCCGCACATTTCCCGGCCAGTGATATGAAAGACATTTTGCCATTGTTTCTGAATGAAGACGCAGCGCTTTATTGTACTTTTGGTTAAACTGTGTTAAAAACAGATCGACGAGCATAGGAAAATCTTCTTTTCGTTCACGCAGCGGGGGAATTTCTACCGGCACAACATGCAGGCGGTAAAATAAATCTTCGCGGAATTCTCCTCTTTCCACCAGCTGTTTTAAGTCACGATTGGTCGCAGCAACGAGCCGAAAATCGACTTTTGTGCTTTTGACGGCTCCAATTTTTGTAATTTCCTTTTCCTGAAGGACTTTTAACAGCTTCACCTGCATTTCAAGCGAAAGCTCACCGACTTCATCCAAAAACAAGGTTCCTTTGTCTGCAGATTCAATCAATCCTTTTTTGCCTTTTTGACTTGCACCAGTAAAAGCACCCGGCTCATAGCCAAACATCTCCGATTCCGCCAGGCTTGCGGGAATGGCTCCACAGTTCACCTCAATAAACGCCCCGTCATGCCGCCCGCTTTCCTGGTGGATGGCCCGGGCAAAAATGGTTTTACCCACTCCGGATTCCCCAGAAAGCAGAACCGTTGCTTCACTCGGGGCCACACGCCGCATCGTTTCACGTGCTTTTCTCATTTTCGGGCTGTTTGTGGCGAGACGGCCAAAAGCTGTTTCCTGTTCACGCAGTTTTTCGATCTCCGACTCGTAACGTTCAACTTTTGACTGCAGCTTCTCATAATCTTCCTTGAGCTTTTGAATTTCTGTTAAATCATGTGAAAGGCTGATTACACGGACGATGTTCCCCTCACGGTCAAATACGGGAATGCCTTTAGCCATGATCGTTTTCCCGACCGCTGTTTTTTGCATAAGTCGCACTTCCTGTCCCTGCTCAAGCACTTTCACGGTAACGGATGGGGAAAAAATATTTTTTTGTTCCAGCTCGTAAACGGAGCGGCCGATCATAGATTCCGACGATTCTCCGTAAAATTCATCGCTGTTTTTAATGGCACGCAACACAATTCCATTGCCATCCGTTACAATGATATTATCATTGGATGCATGCAATATCGCTTCAAGCTCAAGTTCTAGATGCGTATGGTCCATCGCAATCACTACTCCGTTTTTTTGTTTTATTGTATCAAATGAAAAATAGAGCGACTACGGAAGAAATGGATGAATAACAAATGGATATTAAACACTTGCAATATTTTATCGAGGTTTCAAATTTCAACAGCTTTTCAAAAGCAGCCGATCACTTGTTTATCACGCAGCCGACTATCAGTAAGATGATTAAAAATCTGGAAGTGGAGCTTGGCGTGGAACTGTTTGACCGTTCCCGCAAAAAGCTGGTACTCACCGACGCAGGCAAAATTTTATTGGAGCAGGCAAAGCTTGTTAACAAAGCATTTCGTAATCTGGAAACCGAGCTCGATAATTTGCTGGAGCTGAAAACCGGACACATTCGAATCGGCCTGCCGCCTATTTTTGATGCGCACTTTTTTTTGAAGGTTGTCGGACTGTTTCATGAAAAATACCCTGGTATCACGTTTCAGCTCAAAGAAGAAGGTTCAAAATCTATTGAAGATGCCGTGGAACAAAACGAGCTGGATGTTGGTGTGATTGTTCTCCCTACACAAGATGAACTGTTTCATCACTTTGCCTTTATGGAAGAAGATTTAATGCTCATTCTCCCTATATCCCATCCTCTTGCCGGACGTGCGGAAATTGATCTGGCATCACTTTCATCCGAGTCCTTTATTTTATTTAATAAGGACTTCGCACTGAACGACCGGATCATTTCTTCCTGCAATGATGCCGGATTCCAGCCCCGTGTGATTTCTGAAAGCTCGCAATGGTCATTTATCGAAGAAATGGTCGCTTCAAAGCTTGGCATTTCCCTTCTTCCAGAAAGCATATGCCGGCATTTAAGCGATCACGTTTGTACAGTGAGAGTGGTAAATCCATCGATTAATTGGAATTTGGCTATTATTTGGAGAAAAAATCAATATTTATCCTATGCAGCCAAGGAATGGCTCTCATTTACTAAGAAAGAGCTTTCAAAAGCGGCTTCTTCCCAATGAAGCCGCTTTCCTTCATGCCGTTTATTTATGAATGAAAACATTTACATAGATAAAAGCTATACTAAAAATGAAAAACAACCATTTTACTTACATTGTAAACGGGCGTACACTGAGAGCGTGATTCCAACATGGAAGGATTGAAAACCATGAGCGCAGTAAAAGAAGCGATCAAAACACGTGAAAGCCGCATCGTACATACCGACCAAGTATTGTCATGCGATTTAAATAATTATCAAACTTTATTCGGCGGGGTGCTGATGAAAAAAATCGACAGCGCTGCCTGCCTGTCTGCAAGGCGCCATTCTCGCGTAAAACAGTGCGTGACTGCCTCAACCGATTCCATTGACTTTTTAGATTCGATTCGTGAAACGGATTCGGTTTGCGTTGAGTCGTTCGTTACTTATACAGGCCGGACATCAATGGAAGTGTTCTGTAAAGTGATTGCCGAAGATATCGGCACAGGCGAGCGCCGTATTGCAGCCACTGCTTTTTTAACATTTGTAGCTATTGGCGAGGATAAAAAACCTGTTGAAGTACCTGGCGTCATTCCTGAAACCGAAGAAGAAAAGTTTTTATTTGAAACAGCAAAAGACCGTGCGGAAATGCGTAAAATCCGCAGAACAAAAAGCAAAGAACTTGCTGAATACATGACTTTGAAAAAACCATGGGACAGATAAAGGAGGAACGAGAATGATTACAACATTGTGCAGTATTGATGAATTAAAAGAAGCGAAAACAGCGATTGTCGATTTGCAGGATTCTTATCCTGCTCTTTGTGAAAAATTCGTTCATGTAGCCGGATTAACACGCTCACTTCAGTTAAAGTATCAATATATGGGCTGCTTGATTATGGACGAAAATTCTGATGACTGCATCCCAAATATTCCATACAGCTCTGTGCTTCACCTTTATAAAAAAGAAGTTCAAACGCTGAAAAACGATGAGCATATTGATGCCTTGAAAAAGCTTTTCCGTTCATTTAAAGACACAGGTTATGCGAAAATCAGCCTGCTTGCTCTTGGCCGTTCACCTGAATCTCTTATCGGGGCATCAAGCGTAAAATAATCAGAACCAGGAGAACTCTTCCTGGTTTTTTTGTTTTTCAGCAGGCTTGTATTCAAAAAACAAAAAGAATCTCCTTTTTATGAGAGATTCTTTTTTTCTGCCAGCTGATCGACCAGCTTTTCTGCTGTTTTGCGGTACATGTTGCTCACATGAACAAGAGCCAGGATCTGCATAATCTGGCCAAGCTCATCGGTACGAGCCGTAATGTCTTCGATCCGGCCGGCAATGTCTGCCCTTCCATGCTTCACGTTATCAGCCGCTACCGTTAAAAATTCTTCATAAAAAGAATCCAAATCAATGTCACCGATCCGCTCATTAATACCGGAGAGAGTTGTTTTAATGTCGTTGATCGACAATGACCCTTTCAGCTGGTAAATGAGGCTGATCAGCAGCAGATGCTCTTTCGAATACTTTTTTTGCTGAATAGGAAACAACAGTTTTCCTTTTGCATAGTTGTTGATCATTGTTTTTGTTAATACTTTTTCTTCTTCATTCCGCGTCGAGCTTTCAAATGTTCGTTCGAATAATTGAATAACCTGATCCATGTATAAGTCAATACTCGGTATCTTATCCGGTGTCAACTGGTTATCAAGATGAAGTTCATTTAAAACGTCTGTCAGTTTTCCCACATAAACACCTGCTTTTTAGATCGTTATATTACTTTTATTATAAGGGAATATCCTCCACATGTAAAACTTGACTATATAACATAATAAAAGTATCATATTACGTAGTTATTAAAACTACATGTAACAGGAGGAACGTCCATGACCTCTCTTATTCGCGAACCAATCAATGCCCTTACTCACTGGTTTGGAGCATTTTTATCTGTAGCAGCTCTTGCTGCGATGCTGCTCAAGGCTTCTACAACCGGCTCTGCACTGGCCCTTTTAGCTGTATTGGCCTTTGGCATCAGCTTAATTCTTTTGTACTCAGCTTCTGCGCTTTATCACTCCGTTATCGCGTCCGACGCGGTGATTGCTCTTTTCAGGCGCTTGGACCATTCGATGATTTTCGTGCTTATCGCCGGCTCTTATGCACCCTTTTGCTTGATCAGCCTGCATAGCCGGACTGGGTTGATTTTATTTTGGATCGTCTTAGCTGCAGCTGTTTTAGGTATTTTGTTTAAAATGATTTGGTTCACCTGCCCGAGATGGGTGTCAACCGCTCTGTATATATTCATGGGCTGGATGGCTGTGTTTGTTTTTTCCCCGCTTGCTTCAAGCATGGAAACTGGCGGTCTTGTCCTGCTTGTAGCCGGCGGCATTTTTTATACGATCGGCGGCATCATTTATGGGCTGAAGCCGTCCTGGATGCAATTTGGACAGATGGGCTTTCATGAAATTTTCCACGTTTTTATTTTGCTTGGCAGCCTCGCTCACTTTTGGAGTGTGTTTCTTTACGTCCTTTAACTTCAATAAAAAACCACGGGCTCGCGAGTCCCGTGGTTTTGTCCAATTTTATTCAAAGTCTGGTGCCTGACGGTGTTCCGTCCCTTCTTGATACGAGTAAGCGAGCTTGATCAGCGTCGGCTCGCTAAACGCTGTCCCAAGCATCTCCATGCCAATCGGCAGTCCTTCATCACTGAATCCGATTGGAACCGACATTGCTGGATAGCCTGAGAATGGGCTTAATTTAGGATTTGGCCCGCCGCCCTGATCACCGCCAATTTTTTGCGGCAGTATAGCCGAAGTTGGATACACTAAAGCGTCTATATCCTGTCCTTCGTACACTTCCATTAAATTTTCAGTCGTAATTTTAGGACGGTTTACAATGATTTCCTGATAAGCGGCATCTTCTTCTAGAGATACTTTCGCATCCCGCGCTTTCATTGATTCTTCCATTGCAGGATGATATTTTCCGCTCGCGATAATCTCACTCAGCGATTTTACAGGTGCATTTTCTCCAAGCGAAGCTAAATAATCATTTAACTGAAATTTAAACTCATAGGAGCTTAGGCTTGGGTAAGCCATAATTTTATCCAGGTTTGGAATGGTAACGTCTACTACCTCCGCTCCGAGCGCTTCCATATCATCAATCGCCTGCTCGGTCGCTTCAATAATCTGCTCGTCTTCTCCAAACAGAGCTTTGACAACGCCGATCCGCGCGCCTTTTAACCCATCTTCATCCAGGTAATCGGTGTAGCTGTCCGGAATATGGCCATTGCTTTTTTCTGTGATCGGATCCGCCTTATCGTAACCAACAATTGCATCCAGCACAACAGCCGCGTCTTCCACAGTTCTAGCCAGCGGCCCGCCCGTGTCCTGCGTCAGTGCAAGTGGAATAATGCCATCCCGGCTGGCAAGACCCATTGTCGGCCTGATTCCAACCAGGTTGTTGAAAGAAGCCGGTACCCGAATCGAACCGCCTGTATCTGTTCCCAGTCCTGCTGCCGCAAAGTTTGAAGCAACAGCAGCACCAGTTCCACCGCTTGAGCCGCCGGGATAACGTGTTAAGTCATACGGATTTAAAGTCTGCCCGCCCAATGAACTGTATGTATTAAAGCCAAAAGCAAATTCATGCAGGTTTGCTTTGCCAATAATGACGGCCCCCTCCTCACGCAGCTTTGCTGTCTGGAAAGCATCATCCGGTGCCATCGATCCTTCCAATGATAAGGAACCAGCTGTAGTTGGCATATCGACTGTGTCATAATTATCTTTTAACACAATAGGAATGCCATGCAGCGCTCCGCGGATTTTCCCTTCTGCCCGCTCTCTATCAAGCTGTTTTGCGGTTTCGATCGCTTGTGCGTTCACGGAGATCATTGAGTTGATCTTTGGCCCCTGCTGGTCAAACTTTTCGATACGATCCAAATAAAAACGGACTAGCTCTTCTGAAGTCAATCTCCCTTCCTCCATCGCAGCACTCATTTCAGCAATAGTTGCTTCTTCTATATCGAACTGCTCAACCAGTTCTTTTTGGAGAAAGTGAAACAGCCGTAAAATGGTTGCGGCAGATTGTTCCCGTGTCATATGCAAGGCTGGATTGAACTTGCCGTTCGTGTCGCCATACATAAATTTAGCTCTTTCAACCGCTCCAATCGAACCGGCAAACGCCCCGTCATCCTTTACATCCTTGAACGATTCGGCTGCAGACGCAAGCTCCGCAGTTTCGGCTAAAATTCTGGCAGCCTGCTCGCGTGAAACCGGCTCGTTTGGCCGGAATGTTCCATCGCTGTAACCGGCAATCCAGCCTTTTTCCGCCGCTTTTAAAATCGCAGGGCCTAATGTGCTCGCGGCAGGAACATCTTTAAATGTTTTCGAGGAACCGTCCGGCAGCTCCTCTCCACCGGCTGACTCGTATACAGCCACAACGAGCCGGGCAAATTCCCCTCTCGTCACAGCCTGCTTCGGTTTAAATGTGCCATCTATGTATCCGCTGACTAAACCACGCTCTTTTGCTTCTGTTACTTCTGCTGCCAGCCGCCCTTCTACATCTGAAAACTCGGCTCCCGCTGTTGTCGCAAACACGCTCAGCCCCATGGTAATACTTGCTGTAAATAGTGCTGCTGTTTTACTTTGTTTCTTCATGCCATCTCCTCCTCTAGCTATCTACTTTTTAAATTAGCAAATCCAAGTTCTCATTTCTCCTTTCGTGTCATATTTCCTTACACGATTTAATGAAAGCCATTTTTACTTGATTGGGAGGAAATAAAAAAACAAGCGCAAATCAATTTGCGCTTGTTTTACTGGCCGAGCTTTTCAATATTATTTCGGAGCTCCTGAAGTTCCTGGACCGTCTTTAACAGTTCCGTATTTTCTAAAAGAGCAGCCGGGTCAAGTGTACCGTTTTCGAGCTTGCTGTTTACTTCATTTAAACCTGATTCAAGCTGTGCACTGTAATCAAGGAGCTTTCCATGCACGCCTTCCGCAATGACCGGCGCTTCCATTTGCTGTACCTGGTCAATTTCCTGCTGCATGTTTTCAAGCTGCGCCTGGGCATCCTCCATCAAGCTTGGATTTGATGCAGCACTTTCAAGCAGCGCCGGAATATCACTCGCAAACTGCTGTGTTTCATCCAAAAAGCCTGATATATCATTGGCATAGGTTAACGTATCATTGGCTTGGTCGAGCAGGCTGCACCCGCTTAATAGAATAGCAGACAGCCCGGCAGCCGCGGCCCATTTTAACATCATATCATTTCCTCCTGTTTCTTCGTTATCTAGTATACGAATGATACAAGCAAATGGATTCATTTCTTTTCACAAAAAATTCACCGGCTTTGAGCCGGTGAATGAGGGTGTACACAAAATAAGAAAGCAGGCTGATTGAAAACGCCTGCTCTTCCAGGAACGCCGCCGGCTGAGAAGCGGAGTGACCTTTTTCGGGTCATGAGCATTCGCAGACGGCAAGTGACGCCGAAAGCGGATGTTTGTCAACAGCCCGATTCAACGAGGCGCAGCCGGTAAAGCCGTCCTGCTGCTTCCTCTATTCGCTGTTCCGCTCCTTCTTCAAAGGCAACTAAAAAACAAGTAGACGGTCCGGCTGATTTTTTCATATCCAGCTCGCAGCGGCCCTTTTTGCCGGAAAGCTGCCCAAGCTCATAGGCAATTCCTTTTGACCCGACAGGCAAAACAGCCCGGACACCTTCCATTTTGACGATTTCGTGAAAAACAGCAAGAGGCGCTACATCTTCTGCACATTCCAGTACTTCATTGCCGACGAGCGGCTTGCCGACAACACCGTACTGTACTTCACTTCCTTCTACACAGCCGGCTTCCCGAGCATGCCGGCCGATGATGACCATGCCAGCAGCTGACTGAAGCATACTGAAGTTTGATTCTGTACTGCCGGTCACCTCCAGTGTACAGCCAAGCTCAGCAGCTGCCCGCTGAACCCCTTCTTTGAGCAGCTTCCACGCCGCATTTCCGGAGAAATTATGAAGAACTGCCGCAAACGGCTCTCCACCAGCAGCCATACATTCCATTAAAGCAACCCGGGCTGAAAAGTAACCAACTACTTCATACGGAGCCCGGACGGCATCATGCTCCTTTTCTCCAATAGCACCGCTGTTATCAGCAGCGATAATGAGCCCGTTTGTCCGAATCACATCACGCATAAAAACGGCCATACCGTTTCTTAAATAGGGGTACCAGGCGAGGAAGCAATACGTACGCGGCCGCACCGTTGATCAAAGCAGAAACTCCAATCGCCGGTACCGAGCTTACATAAAACACCATACCCATAAAGGGGATAAACAGCGCCGGCAGCACGATTCCATTTAAAAAGACAAAGACCGGCAGGGCAATCCATTTCCAGCCTGACCGGTATATCCTGCCGAACACCCACATAACGGCGGCCATTTCCACTGCCACAATCCCGTGCAACGGCCCCATCGGAAAGCCGCCGAACAGCGCTGAGACGATATGGCCAAAAGCACCGATCAAGGCACCTGCGGCCGGGCCCAGCAAAACCGCACCAATCAGTGCCGGAAATGAATCAAGCGCCACACTTGAAACAGGTGCCGGCACTTTTATCATCCCGCCCGCCACAGACAGCGCAATAAACAGCGCCAGCCAGCTTACTTTTCCCGCTCTCATGATTTGTCCTCTTTCCGTTTTCCTTTCCGGAAAACATTGGCGCTCCGGACGTACTCCACATCTTTCACGCCTTCACGAAAGTTAATAACACGGGCAATGGCAAAGAAATAGTCTGATAAACGGTTTAAATATTTCAGTGTCACCGGGTGCACTTCTTCACCCGTGCGCATAAGCGCGACAACAAGACGTTCCGCCCGGCGCGCTACTGTGCGTGCCAAATGAATATGGGCAGAGCCTTTTGAGCCGCCCGGCAGGATAAATCGTTCCAGCTCCGGCGCTTCCTGAATATACGTATCAATTTTTGCTTCCATGTTATCAATCGATTCCTGCTGCAGCTTAAAACCACGCTTCCCGTTGATCGTGGCAAGATCGCCGCCACAGTCGAATAGTTCATGCTGAATGGTTTCCAAATCCGCCAGAATATCATGAAACTTGACCGGGTCAAGCTCAGTCATCGCTATGCCGACAATCGAATTTAATTCATCAACTGTGCCATACGCGTCTACCCGGACATTGTCTTTGCCAACCCGTCCTCCGATAATGCTCGTTTCTCCTTTGTCGCCTGTTCGTGTATACAGTCTCATTCTGTTTCCTCCTTTATCGTTTCGGCAATACCATACCAGACGGTGTCTACACGTCTGGAGGCGGCTGCCGTATCTTGAAAACACCAGCCCGCTGCATCACGGAAAAAACGGTCAAAAGCATTCATTGGCACAATGCCTTTTGTAATATCCGTCCCAATTAAAATCACTGTCCGGTCTTCTTGTTGCCACTTCTCCAGCTGTTTTCGGAACAGCAGCCGGGCTTCCTCCGGTGTTTCAGACCGCTCCAGCAGGGCACGTATATACCGCTCTATCCCTTCCAATACAACGATTTCTTCCCTTAATTCAGGTGCTTCCTTTTCTTTATAAAACGAATGCCACTGGTGCGGTGTCTGCTCCAGCTTATAAAAAGCGGTCACCCATTTTTTCTTGCCGTTAAAGGCACCGCCCGTAACGAAGTGCATCGTTTCCCCCTCCTCATGCCGGCTAGGCTTCCCGAAAGCTCGAACCCCTGCCCGTTTTCTGATGTCCATTCACCGAATCCTTTTGCTTCCGGTGCCCAAACCGATAATAAATGGCGGATCACACCGCCATGGGTCACAAGCGCTGCACGCTGAATGTTCCGCTCAGCCATTTCGTTTAATACATCGCGAAACCCTTCTTCCACCCGTTTGGCGAAGGAGGCATACGAATCGCCGCCCGGTACTGGAAGAGAGTAGTCCTCAAGCCAGCGCTGATAAGCAGATTCATGCTCCAGCTCAACATGCGTTTTCCCTTCCCACTCCCCAAAGTGAAACTCACGCAGTTTGTCGAACACGGTTTGCGGCTGCGGCCAAAACACTGTGGCAGTTTGCCTGCAGCGCACTAAATCACTTGTTACGATCCAATCATACTCTGCCATTGGCCGCCCAAGCGCCGCTCTCCCACTTTCGCTGAGCGGCACATCGGTCCAGCCGCAAAATTGCTTCCTCTCGTTTGCTTCTGTTATCCCGTGCCGAAAGAGACCGACAGCCACACAATCATCCATAACAGCAGTTCCGCTCCTTCCTGTGAGGCACCGAGTAAATCTCCGGTCATGCCGCCGAATTCTTTTTTCATGGCGCCTTTTATCCATATAAAATATACCCACGAAGCACCTGCCATTACCCAAAACATAGGGTGAAACGCATAAACAAGCACAGCCGCCAGGAAAAAACAGCCATAGACAAACGGCATTGAAGCAGAGCGCCCTTGTTGAAAAAAGGCAGCTAAGCCTTCTTCTTTCGCCGGTGGTACGTACTGAAGCAGAAGGCCGGTGAGCGCCTGTGCAAAAAACGGAATGAGAACGATGCTGTATGTATATCCGCTGCCAGCACGCACCGTTTCGTAAATGAATAGAAATTTAGCTGCTAAAAGCAAAACAAGAGCCAGGACTCCGAATGCACCCATATGGGGATCTTTTAAAATAGCAAGCCGCTTTTCCTTATCACGAAAGGAAAAATGGGCATCTGCCCAGTCCATCCATCCGTCCAAATGCAGCCCCCCGGTTAACGCAATGGGCAGCAACCAGACAAGAAATGCAGCGGACAGTGCCGAAAAGGGACTCCATTCCAGCAGCATCCAAAAAGTGCCGGCATAGATACATCCTTTCGCCATGCCCAGCAGCGGCAGTAAATGCAGAACAGCTTTTCGCTCAGTCCGCTCCATGGGCAAAGTTCGGTGCAAAGGAACGATCGTAAAAAATTGCAGGATGATCCCGGCAGCGTATAAGTAGGATTTCATTGCCGCTCCTCCAAAATAGCCGCAAACGCCGGCCAATCAAGATGTTTATCGAGATGAGCAGCAATCCGGTCATAGGTGCCATCTCGGTTTATATCTGCCGGCGGCCGCTTCGTCAGACCCTTTGCCTGACGAAGCCTATTCAGCCAGTCGGCTCGAAAAGCATCATTGTAAAATAAATGATGTAAATACGTGCCGCAAAGCCGCCCATCTTCTGAACGATAGCCGTCCGCATGCGAAGCCCCCGTTAAAAATGGCGGGCCGTCTACGGTCGTCCGGCCAAAGTGAATTTCATAACCGGACAGCGGAATCCCATTCGCTGTTCCTGTTGTACGGATGACCGTTTTTTTCTTTTGGAATACCGTATCAGCCGGAATCAGGCTAAGTGCTCGTTCGATCGAATCCGGCACCCCGGTGTCACGGCCTTCTGGATCAACCAGCTCTCTTCCCATGAGCTGAAAGCCGCCGCACAAGCCCATAACCGTTCCTCCTTTTTCGGCAAAGGAACAGATTTTTTGGGCGAGACCGGTGTCTTTTAAAAAGCGGAGATCCGCAAAAGCGCTTTTTGTCCCTGGAATAATGACAGCATCCGGCTGCCCAAATGTATCCGCACTGTCCACCCAGCGCACACTCACATCTTCTTCAAATGCAAACGGTTCTATATCACTTCCATTGGATACGTACGGCAGACGGATAACAGCAAGCTCTATATGGGCTCCCTCCCGGTTTACATTGCGGATCGAAAGAGAATCCTCTCCTTCAAGCGCATGCCCCGGCAAAAATGGAAGAACCGCGAGAACAGGGATACCCGTATAATCTTCGATCCACTTTTTCCCGTCTTCAAAGAAAGCAGGGTCACCGTGAAACCGGTTTACGATAATGCCTTTTACCCTCCTGCGTTCTTCTTCCTCTAAAAGAGCGAGTGTTCCGACAAGCGAGGCAAACAGGCCGCCGCGGTCGATATCTGCTGTTAAAAGAACCGGCACATCCGCAAGCTCCGCCGTTTTCATGTTCACGACTTCCCGTTTTTTCAAATTCATTTCAACGGGACTGCCAGCACCTTCAATCACAAGTGTATCGCCCAGCTTTTCTGCTTCTTTAAGCCCTGTTTGAATAGCGGAAATGGCCTGCTCATAATAGGACTTTCTGTACGCCATGCCAGACATGACTTCAAGCCGTTCCCCAAACAGCACAATTTCCGACGAGCCATTGCCCGCAGGCTTTAAAAGCAGCGGATTCATGAAGGGACTGGCCTCAAGGCCCGCCGCCTCGGCCTGCAGTCCCTGCGCCCGGCCGATTTCTTTTCCGTCAGCTGTCACATAGGAGTTATTCGATACATTTTGCGGCTTAAATGGAACAGGCCGGTATCCTTTTTGCAAAAGAAGACGGCAAAGAGCCGTCGCAACGAAGCTTTTTCCCGCATCGGAAGAGGTTCCCTGAATCATCACTCCGCGCATAAAATCCCGCCTTTCTTGACAATGGGAATACCGTGCTCTACTAAAATAGCAATCTCGCATTCCTGTACAAGCCGCTGGTGAACCATGCCGAGCTTTTTCGCATACTGCGCCGTCAATTCACCCGGCATCGGCTCGAACGACAGCTCGTTGGAAACAAGAACGACCGCGTGCGTCCGGCCAGCCAGCGAAAGCAAATCACTTACGATTCGTTCGTCTGCTTCGTAGACCGGCTTGTCCTCACGAAAAAACTCACCGGCCAAAAGCGTCGTAATACAATCGACCAGCAGTATATCAGACGGCGCTGTCTCGATCTGGCCCAGGTCAACAGATTGTTCCACCGTTATCCATCTGGCACCTGAGTTTGCCCGGCGATCTTGATGGTGCCGGATACGTTCCTTCATTTCGCTGTCTGTCCGCTGTCCGCATGCTGCATAAACGAGCCGGCTTTCCTCACAGGCTAGCTGCATCGCTAGCTTTTCAGCCAGGCTGCTTTTTCCGCTGCGGACACCTCCTGTAATAAAAACGATCATTGTGCCTTCCACTCCTTTAAAGCAGTGAGCAGATGCTCATTTTCCACCCTTCCTTTGACCGCGGAACGAAGCCATTTTCCATCCAGCCCGCCAAAGTTTTCTGTATGGCGCAGGACAACACCTTTCCCAAGCAAAAAGCGGAGCAGCGGTTTTTGGTCAACGAGTGCCGGATCCCGCAGTAAGTAAAAATTTACAGCAGATGGAAGAACTATAAATCCTGCTTTTGCCAGCTCACTTGCGATCCAATCCCTTTCCTCTTCAATCCACTTTCTCGTCTGCTCGGCATGGACCGTATCCTGCGCGATTCTTTCGGCGGTCCGAAGCGCAATCGCGTTTACATTCCAGTGAGGCTGGTAAGGTGTAAGGGCATGAATGATTTCCTGTGAAGCCGCCACGTAGCCGATGCGCAGGCCGGCGACCGCGTACATTTTCGTCATGGAATGCAGCACCGCTAAATGCGGAAACGAAGCAATCTCTGTGATCAAAGACTCCCCGCTGCTAAAATCATAAAAAGCTTCATCCACAACAACCCATGTGCCAACCGGGCGGGTTTGGCGAAGCAGCGCAAGCAGCTCTTCCCTTTGAAACACCTGTCCGGTTGGATTGTTTGGCGTGCAAAGAAAGAGTACGGCTGCTTCTTTTGCCTGCTCGGCCAGTTCTTCAATTGGCAGCACCCAATTTTCCGGGTCAACCGGCACATGCCGGATCTCGCAGCCGTACGCCCGGCAGGCATCTTCATATTCAGAAAAAGCCGGCGTTGCAATCACCACTTTGCGTCCGGCAGCATGGCGGGCAATAAAATGAATAATCTCGGCCGCTCCATTGCCGAGCAAAAGATTTCCCGAACCGATGGAAAATCGGGCGGCAATGGCTGCTTTGGCTGCTTTACCGGACGGGTCCGGATAGTCTTCCACCACTTCAAAAAGGGACGGCCATGTTTCTTTGAGCCAGCGGGGCGGCCCATACGGATTTGTATTTACACTAAAATCTATCATGCTTTCCGGCTTTTCTACGCCCGATGCCTGATATAAATGACCGGGGTTAGCCCCATGTGATGGCAGCTTCATAAATGATCACTCCTGCAAGGAACAGCAGCACAAATAAATAAGCAGCTCGTTCCATTAATTTAGCGGCTTCGATAATGTGTTCCGCGCGGCGGGGATGAATGGCATCTCCCATTCGGGCACGGTCTGACACAATGCCTTTGTATGTATTTAATCCACCCAGCTCAATTTGAAGCAGCCCCGCTACAGCTGCTTCGCACCAGCCGCTGTTCGGCGATGGATGCTTTTTCGCATCGCGCCGTACGATATGCCATGCATAGCCCCGTCCTCCCTGCGGCTTTTTGGCCGCTAAAATAAGCAGGACGGCGGTCAAACGGGCAGGAATAAAATTAACGATATCATCAAAACGGGCAGATGCCGTGCCGAATCTGCCATACCGTTCGTTTCGATACCCAACCATCGAATCACACGTATTGACAGCACGGTACAGGAGGGCGGCTCCGCCTCCGCCAACCATTGCCCAAAACAGCGGAGCGATCACACCATCCGATGTATTTTCTGCGACGGTTTCTACCGCCCCGCGCGTAATTTCCCCTTCATCAAGCTTTTCCGTGTCACGCCCGACGATCCACGAAAGCTTATGACGCGCTTCCTTCATATCACCGGCAATGAGCGGGTGATACACATCCATTCCTGCTTCTTTCAAGCTTCGCGGTGCAATTGATGCCCAGATCATGACGGCTTCTAAAGCAATGGAGAAAAAAGGATGAAGACGGGCAGCGAGTGCCAGCGCGCCAAATGAACATACGCCGGTCACGAAAAGAACAACGGCCAGCATAGCCAGTCCTTTTTCGAAACGGCGGTCTCCTTTATTCCACTTTCTGTCCAACAAAGCAATCAGCGCGCCAAACCATTTAACCGGATGCGGCCAGCTGCGCGGATCGCCGACAAGCCTGTCCAGAAACAAGGCGATGACGATTGCCGCCGCATGTGCGATCACAGGCCGCCCTTTCTGCGGGCTGTTTTTTGAAGAGACGCCGTCACAGATTGATAGACCGCCCGCCCAATCGCAATGCCAAGGGGTGTAACCGATCCGGCAAACTGGTGATAGGAACCGCGCTGTGTTGCTGCTATTAATATACTATCTGTTGAGGTGCCCGTTGCCGTTGTTCCCGTATTCACATCCAACACTCCTCTATCCGCAAGCGCTTTTGTTTTTGCCTCGGTAGCTGTCATAACCCCTTGAACAAAAGCTTCTTCCGATAATTTTCCGTTTACAAAAACCCATATATTGATCGTTCCTGGCGCAGGATGCTGCTTCCAGCTGCTGCGCGGATGCGTAACATCTACTGCATTGCCGGCACCGGCTGTTGCCACCGCAAAAACAGAAGCATCTTCCTGCACTTCTTTTCGCCAGTCTGCATCCTCCATATAAACGGCCGTCATCATTCCAACGGTTTCCTGCAGGTTAAATCCATTTTGCGTAAAATAAGCAGCAGCTTCCTGCTCATAGTTATCGATATTGTAATGCTTGTCCACATGACGGTTTACAAACGTGTTCCGCCATCCCCATCCGGCGCCAATCACACCGGATGACAGCGATTTAAGGGGGATGGGTGAACGAAGCACCAGGTGCCCGCCATGATGCTCAAGCAAATGCGCATCAATGTCAACAGCTTCTTTTGACAGGACCCTTTCCGGCAGGATACTGATCTGTGGCTTTGGCACTTCCGGATGCGGCTGCTTTTGCACCTCTGTGCTGTACACATCCCGAATCTCCTGCTCCACCATCAGATCAGCCGGCTGGCCGAGCGCATGAATTCTTCCTTTGTTCATAAGCAGCAGCCGGTCGCAGTATAAAGAAGATAAATTTAAGTCATGAAAAATGGAAACGACCGTTAATCCATCTGCTGTCATTCTTTTCAGCAAATCGAGCAGGTCTTTTTGAAAAGGCAGATCTAAATGGTTGGTCGGTTCATCAAGCAGCAGGATTTCCGGCTCCTGCGCCAGCGCCTGCGCAAGGAAAACACGCTGCCGTTCACCGCCGGACAGGGCAGACAACGGTTTTTCAGAAAACGCCGCTGTTCCGGTCCGCTGCATCGCTTCCTGTACCATTTCTTCGTCCCGCTCAGTCCATGATTTAAAAAAACCGGTTTGGTGCGCGTACCGTCCGAGCGACACCGTTTCTTTTACCGTATAGGCAAACTGGCTGGACGTCATTTGCGGAAGAACCGCTATAATGCGCGCCAGCTCTTTCGGACTGTATGAATCAATCGGCCTTCCCTTTATGAGAACTTCTCCCGCAGCCGGCTTGATCAGTCCGCTGATCATATTCAGTAAAGTTGATTTACCACTTCCATTCGGCCCCAAAATACCGAATAATTCTCCCTGTTTAACAGAAAAGGATACGCCGCGGACAATAAGCCCGCTTCCGTATCCTCCTGAAAGCTCGTTCACTTGCAGCATCACGCGACGCCCCCTTTTCGTTTTCGGTTCATTAAAATAAGTGCAAATACCGGTACACCAATCAGCGATGTAATGACGCCAATGGGCAGCTCTGTCGGCGAAATGATCGTACGGGCGGCAAGATCTGCTATAATCAAAAATCCACCGCCGGCAATCATGGACAAAGGCAGCAAATGTCGATGATCAGGCCCGATCACAAGCCGTATAAAATGTGGAACCACGAGGCCGATAAATCCGATTGTACCGGATACCGCAACGGCCGCTCCAGTTAAAATGGAACCTGCAATCAGTACGAGTATTTTCTTTCGCTGAACATTCACTCCCAGGTGTTTCGCTTTCTCTTCTCCAAATGACATGGCGTTTAACTCTGGCGCCAAGTACAGCAGAAGGAGTGCACCTCCTGCAAAAAACGGCAGCATCAGCTGTACATAAGGCCATCCCCGCATTGACACGCTGCCAAGCAGCCAATTGATGATTTGCCGGAGCTCTTCCCCCGTAAGGGCAATCATGAGCGAAATAAATGAGCCTAAAAACGAACTAAAAATAATACCGGTTAAAATAATGGTTTCAAGTTTCATCGATCGTTCAATGGCCTGCGCAAACAGCAGTACACAAAAAATCGTCAGCACAGCCGTTACTATACTTACAACGGGAAGCGTAAAGCCGCCCAGAAACGGAATAGATACATGAAAAAACAATACAAGAACCGCTCCTACCGATGCACCCGATGAAACACCAAGGGTATATGGATCCGCCAGCGGGTTGCGGAGCAAGCCTTGAAAAGCAGCTCCCGCAATCGCCAGTGAGGCCCCAATCAGTCCTGCCAGTACAACGCGGGGAAAACGGATTTCCCATACAATATTATCAATGGACGGATCTATATTCCCTTCCGTTCCAACGATATGATGTGCTAGAATAGCCGCAATCTGGCTAAATGGCACCCTAATCGTTCCCGCTGCTGTTCCGGCAAATGCGGCAGCAGCCAGAAAAATCAGCGCAATGATGTAAGCCGTTTTTTTATTGAGCAAAAACGTCTGGGTAGACCGCTTCCGCAATGGCTTCAGCTCCTTCTACAAGGCGCGGGCCAGTCCGGCTTGTAAGATCCGCATTTACTTCAAATACTTCTTTATTTTTTACTGCATTTACATTGCTCCAGCCTTCACGCTTCAACACACCATTCACTGCGTTTTCAACATAACCTCCATAGTTTAATAGGATAACATCTGGATTTTTTTCAATAACCGCTTCTTCTGTTACCTGCGGCCAGCCCTCTTGATCGGCCATCGTGTTATTAATATGAAGCATGTCGAAGATTTCATTTAAAAACGTACCATTTCCTGCTGTATACAAGGTCGGATCTACTTCAAAGAACACACTTTTTTCGTTTTCTTCTTCAATAGAAGCAGCTTTTTCTTCAAGGTCGGCAAAGCCAGCTTTTAATTCTTTTACTTCTGTTTCTGCTTCTGCCGTTGTTCCTGTTGCTTCACCAATCAGTTCAAATGATTGATACATCTCATCAATACTGGCTGCATTGTTGATCACAAGTACATCAATACCAGCATCACGAAGCTGTTGAATACCTGTTTCCGCAGCAGCCCCAGCAGAATCATGCGCCAGCACTAAATCCGGCTTTAAGCTGATGATTTTTTCAACGTTAAACTCCATTCCGCCTACTTTTTCTTTGTTTTTAACATCTTCAGGATATGTATCATTATCCGAAACTCCCACAACTTCCTCACCCAGCCCAAGCTCATATACAATCTCCGTATTGCTCGGCGCGAGTGTGACAATACGTTTAGGCGCTGCCTCAATTTCTACTTTTTGATTGTCGGCTCCTGTAACGGTCACAGGAAAAGCAGCGGTTTCTTTCGCCGGCTCATTTTCTTTGGCTGTATCAGTCGTTTTTTCTTCCCCGCCTCCGCAGCCTGCTAAGAGTGCTGCTGATAGTCCAAGTGTAATCCACGTTTTTTTCATTTGTATTTCCTCCTTTTTTAACACACAAAAAAAGCACCTCTGTTTAAAAAAAGGCGCATGAAGAACCCGAAATCAGGGTTCGTCACACCACCTATCCGCGCAGGTTTTTGGTGCATGAGCAAGGCAGGTCTCCTGGCTTATGTTCATCACACCCGGCGCCTTCCCGTGCTTTTGCACAGTGGCAAGTCTGCCGGATGCTCCCATTTACAGTGGCGGGACCGCGCTGGGCTTTCACCAGCTTCCCTTTTCAGAATCCGCACAAAGCGGCTTCACCTTGCTCATTTCCTATATGTTTTCCGTCATCGCTCATTATACCCGAAGAAGAGTCGAAACTGAATACTTTTTGAATATTCCGTTTTGAAGAGTGAGATAAAGGTTTATTGTTTAAAATAAGTGGAAGAGAAGGAATAAAGGAGGCGGGCTCCATGAACGGACTAACAGTCTTTCTGATTTTGGCCGTCATCATCATTATAGGTTTTATCCTAATCCGCTTTATCCGAGGCTCATCCTATCCTGCCGATGCGCCTAAAGTTGACAGGCCGCCAGATGAAAAGGGCCAATTTATTAATCATCGTGACCATTCACATGATGACAAACTTTAAAAAGAAAAAAAACAGCTCCACCATAAACAATATGTTGGAGCTGTTTTTCTGCACGTTTAAAAAACATAATAATAAGGAAGAAAAACGATCCACTCCCGAACTTTACTTTTCGTGTACCGGTTTTTCAGCGATCAGAATGCCATCTTCGTCTGCGTATACATATTGCCCTGGCACAAATTCAGCGCCGCCAAATGTGACTGAAATATCCCTTTCTCCCTCGCCTTTTTTCACACTTTTAAACGGGTTGCTGCCGAGGGCTAAAACACCGATATTTTGTTTGGCAAGCTCTGCTGTATCACGCACACAGCCATTGATAATGATGCCTGCAAGTTTTCTTTCTTCCGCAATCGCACCAAGCAAATCGCCAACAAGTGCACAGTTTTTTGAGCCGCCTCCATCCACTACAAGAACATGCCCAGACGGAATCGTCTGCAACGCCTGCTTTACAAGTACATTGTCTTCAAATACCTGCACAGTTGAAATAGGCCCATGAAATTGCTTTTTGCCCCCGTATGACTTCAGCTCAAGTCCAACGAGCGTGAGTTCTTCTGCATAATGATCACATAAATCAGCTGTTTTAATCACCTTTATCATCTCCCTTTTCCTTTAGGTTCGACAAAACCTGGTTGATCCCTCCAGGTTTTCATGGAGAAAACCCAGGGAAAAGAATGATAATTCATTTTGCAGGGAGGTTTATCATGAAACAGGTAATTGGCTTATTTGATGGAGAAATTGATGTGATTCGTAAAATAGAAGATTTAAAAGTAGAAGGATATGATCCCGCTAAAATAACAGCCCTTACAAAGGATGCCGATGTATACTTAACCATCCAAAATCGGACGGAAGCAAACGTAGAAACAGCCGGTCCTTCCTTAAAAGAAAAAGTAAAATCAATTTTTACCCGTGAAAAGCCGGTCAAAGATGCACTCATTGATTTCGGCTTATCCAAAGAAGATGCGGAAAAATACCATGAAGGGCTCGCAAAAGAAAAAGTGCTGCTCGTCACTGACGAACAGCACGCCGGTACTGTTTAAATAATAGCTGCACTGCTTCGCCGGCAGCACCCGGAAATGCCTTTTCACCAAGTGCCCGCAATGGTACGATTTCTTGAATGGAATTGGTCACAAACACTTCATCCGCCGCTTCTGCCTCGGCCGGCGTATACAGGCCTTCCTCAACGCGGAGACCTGTATCACAGGCAATATCCATGACAAATCGGCGGGTAACGCCGCCCAAAATACCTGTTTGGAGCGCTGGCGTGTACAGCGTTCCTTTTTTAATCCAAAACATATTCGATACTACGCCTTCTGCGACAAAACCGTCTTCGGTCAAAAATATCCCTTCTATAGAAGGATCACTCCCGGCTTCCCTTTTTCCAAAAATATTATTTAAATAATGATGGGATTTCAGCCGGCTTTCACCTTCCGGACGGTTCCGCCTCGTTTCAAGCCAAACACCCCTTTTTTCGGTCATTGGCCCGGCGGGTGCCAGCTTTTTTTGAAACACGATCACATTTGGTTTTTGATACGGAGCGGTCTGCAGCCCAATGTCTCCTTCTCCAGCTGACACATTAAACCGGATGTATGCATCACGCCATCCGTTTGCTTCTTCCAGCTGCGCTAAAATATCCAGCACTTCTTCACACGCAACGTGTAGATCAATATGAAGCTCCTGCAAGCTTCGATTGAGCCGGTTTAGATGCTCGTCGAGTAAAAAAGGCGTTCCGTCATACGTGCGAAACGTTTCAAATACGCCGACACCATATAAAAATCCATGGTCAAACGGAGAAATACGCACTTCACTGTTCGGGATAACCTGTCCATTTACGTATGTGAACATGGTCGCTCCTTGTAAGTATCCATAAAGTTTTGCAGCATTTCTTTTCCATATTCGGTCATGATAGACTCTGGATGAAACTGGACCGCTTCCACCGCGAGTATTTTATGGCGGATGGCCATAATTTCACCTTCTTCTGTCCAGGCCGATATCTCAAAGCAGTCCGGCAGTGTCTCTCTTTTTACAATCAGTGAATGATAACGGGTTGCCCGAAATGGGCTTGGCAGTCCTTTGAAAATGGTTTTGCCATCATGAAAAACAGGCGACGTCTTGCCGTGCATCAGCCGCTCGGCGCGCACAACATCACCGCCGAAGCTTTGTGCAATCGACTGCTGGCCAAGACAAACCCCAAAAAGCGGAACCCGGCCTGACAGTTTTTCGACTGTCTCCAGGCTGATCCCCGCTTCATTCGGTGTGCACGGTCCCGGGCTGATCATCACAAAATCCGGTTTCATCTCCTCAATGGCGGCAACGGTTATTTCATCATTCCGCCGGACAACCAGATCCTCACCAAGTTCTCCAAGATATTGAACAAGGTTATACGTAAATGAATCGTAATTATCAATCATCAAAATCATGTGTGTGCATCCTCCGCAAGTTCCATCGCCTTTAACATGGCGGCTGCTTTTTTCAGCGACTCTTTGTATTCATATTCCGGCTTTGAGTCAATGACAATGCCTGCACCAGCCTGGACATATCCATAGCCGCTCGCACTAAGCATGGTACGAATGACAATGTTTAGTTCCATATCTCCGTTATAGCCAATCCAGCCGATGGAGCCTGTATAAATGCCGCGGCGTACCGGCTCAAGCTCTTCAATAATTTCCATCGTCCGCACTTTTGGCGCGCCGGTAATTGTTCCGCCCGGGAAAACAGCGTCAATCACATCAGCATTTGTTTTCTTTTCCGCCAGCTCTCCGCACACATTAGACACAATGTGCATGACATGTGAATACTTTTCAATGACCATAAATTCATCCACATGAACAGAGCCGTAGCGGGAAACACGGCCCAGGTCATTGCGCTCCAAATCCACAAGCATTACGTGCTCAGCTCGTTCCTTTTCATTGTCGATGAGCTCTTTTGCAAGACGCTCATCCTCAGCGTCATCCTTACCGCGTGAACGCGTCCCGGCAATCGGCCGGGTTGACAGCTTCTGTCCACTTTTTTTCACCAGCAGCTCCGGCGAGCCGGAAACGACTTGAAAGTCCGGTGTTTGAATGTAAGCCATATAAGGAGAAGGATTCAAGTTGCGAAGCGCCGCGTACACAGCAAGCGGCGGTACGGTGAGGGGACGGGCACGGCGAACCGATAAATTCACCTGGAACACATCTCCTGCCGCAATATATTCACGAATCCGTTCAACTGCTTCTTTAAACTGTTCCTCCGGGAAAGAAACGTCTGTTTTATCCGTTCCCTGTCCAGATGTCCAATCTACCGGTCCCGCTGGGTCACACCATGCTTCAAACCACTCATCCAGTCCTTCTTCCGTTTCGGCAAGCTGCATCACAAAAAGCTCATTCGTGTGATGATCAAACGCCGCCCACTGATCAAAAAACAAAAAGCATGTATCCGGCAGGCCGGTATCATCCTCAGCATGATCCGGAAGATCTTCGATAAACCGGACATAGTCATAGCTGATCCAGCCAATAGCGCCGCCTTGAAAATCCGGCAGCCCTTCCTTCCTCGGTACTTTACGTTCGTCAAGAAGCGAAACAAGCGCATGAACCGGATTGCCGGCTATCCGCTTCTCTTTCCCATCTTTTTTTACAACAAGTCCTTCTTCAGCGGAAACCGCGATGGCAGAAGGCTGAATACCCGCAAAGCTATAGCGGCCGCCCCGGCCGCTTTCAAGCAGTGCATGATGGGACTCATTTTTTGAAAGTGCTGTATATTGGTGAAAAAATTGTTCATGTGTATATGACGTTTTTCGGTAAAAAATGTTCACGTGGTGCCACCTTTCGCATGTTGTTGCCCTTATCATAATACGGCGGCACCCATTTTGAAAATGTTATTTCACAGCGATAAAACGATTGACCGTAACAGGATATTTAGACGATACAAGTTCTGTCCAGCCGTTTAATACAGCTTCTTGTGCTGACTTGGCGGACAGCTGCTGAAATAAGATCGTGGAAAAGCCGGCCGCTTTTAGTCTCTCCCAGTAACCGGCAAGTGATTCGGCGTATGGGTAGTCTGATGCCGAAGGCAGAGAGCTTGATTCTGCAAAATCCGCAACAAACCGGCCCCCTTCCTTCAACGCTTCATAGGCTTTAGCGGTCCATTGTGCTCCGTCCGCATACGGATGAACAGACAGCGGCGCTGCTACTGTATCAAATTTATGCTGCTGAACCTGCGCAAACGAAACGACCGGCAAAACGGCTGCGCCTGCGTCTGAACACCGCGCTGTCAGCGTTTCAGAGCCGCCGATAATCATGACACGCTCTCCCTGCTGAGGTCGAATAGTAGTATATAAATTTCCTTGTTCAATCTTTAACGGCTTGTCTGTTTTGTTTTTGACGGTCATGACCGACGCCTCCTTTTTAAAAATAAAAAAACCTTTCTTCACGAAATAAGAAGAAAGGTTTTCTAGTTAGTCTTCTTATCTCTCAGCTTTCGCTGCAAGAATTAGCACCGTGCCTGCCATAGGTCGGTTGCCGGGTGTCATAGGGCTTGTCCCTCTACCTGCTCTTGATAAGATGTATGCAATTGTCCGTTTATTTGTTAAGGAGGATTATGACATGTTTCATTTTACCTGTCAACCATGTTACAATTTTTAAAAAGACAACGGAGATGAAAAACATGAAAATTGCCTGTCTGCAAATGGATATAGCGTTTGGCGACCCGGAAGCAAATTACAGCCGGGCGGCAGACTTTTTAAAAAAAGCAAGCGAAGCCGGCTGCGAACTGGCTGTGCTGCCAGAACTTTGGACAACCGGCTATGATTTA
Organism: Domibacillus sp. 8LH; assembly: GCF_038806185.1. NCBI lineage: Bacteria > Bacillati > Bacillota > Bacilli > Caryophanales > Bacillaceae > Domibacillus > Domibacillus sp. 8LH. The sequence continues at coordinate 59,446 of NZ_JAVJNG010000004.1, forward strand.
ACGCGCCTGAATGAAATTGCGGACCGCGGAGCAGAGCGGGCCAAGCAGTTTTTAACAGAGGCAGCTCAAAAATACGGCATGCACATCGTTGGCGGCTCGGTTGCCAATGATACGGGCAGCGGTGTTAAAAATACAATGATTATCGTTGACAAAGACGGCCGCCTCATTCATGAATACAGCAAGCTGCACTTGTTCCGGCTCATGCATGAGGAAAAATATTTAATTGACGGCGAGGAAGATGGTTTGTTTGAGCTGGCCGGTGAAAAGATGGCTGGATTTATCTGCTATGACATTCGCTTCCCGGAATGGTTCCGTAAACAAGTTGTAAACGGCGCCCGTGTTTTATTCGTTCCTGCCGAATGGCCGCTCGCCCGTATAGATCACTGGCGCACATTGCTCACGGCGCGCGCGATTGAAAATCAGGCTTATGTGATCGCCTGTAACCGGTCTGGTTCCGACCCTGACAATCAGTTTGCCGGGCATTCTATGATTATCGGCCCGTGGGGTGAAGTGATTGCTGAAGCAGGCGAAGCGGAGGAAATGCTTATCGGAGAAATAGATTTTGGTGCGATTGATGAAATCCGCAGCCGCATTCCTGTTTTCGAAGACAGAAGAACATCGTTTTATTAAGCAAAAAGCGCCGCCGGCACATGCCGGCAGCGCTTTTTTTATGGAGCCAGGGATATTTTCTGCAAGCAAAAACCCGCCCATTATGCGTGGACGGTCTTGCTCTTTCATTTCCATTCGTACGGTGTTTCCTGGTAGACGTAGTAGTTAAGCCAGTTTGAATAAAGCAAATGAGCGTGAGAGCGCCATTTATTTGGCGGACGACTAGCAGGGTTGTTGCCTGGAAAGTAGTTTTCCGGCATGTCTATCTCAAGGCCTTTCGCACAGTCACGCTCGTATTCTTCCGCGAGCGTAGTTGCATCGTATTCAAGATGTCCGGTAATCATAATATTCCGCGCATCTTTTGACATGATGAGCAGCGGGCCTGCTTCTGGTGAAGAAGCGAGCAAAATCAGTTCATCATTCGCCTCAATCGCTTCCTGGCTGACATCAGTGTGACGGGAAACCGGTGCCGAAAATACATCATCAAACCCGCGCAGTAGTTTTACAGTCGGATCGGTGATTGCATGTTCGTATACACCAGAGCATTTTTTAGGCAGTTCAAACTTGCCGATGCCGTAATGGTGATACAGCGCTGCCTGTGCTCCCCAGCAAATGTGCAGAGTAGACGTTACATTTGTTTTTGCCCAGTTCATAACTTCCTGCAGCTCCGCCCAGTAGCTGACCGCTTCAAACTCCATCAGTTCAATCGGCGCTCCAGTAATAATCAAGCCGTCATAACGGCGGCTTTTCGCTTCTTCAAGCGTAATATAAAATTGCTCGAGGTGGGATTTACTTACGTTTTTTGATTCATATGTGGCCGTATATAAAAACGAGACATTCACTTGAAGCGGCGTATTACCAAGCAGACGCAAAAGATGAGCTTCTGTTTTTTCTTTTTCCGGCATCAAGTTCAGAATTAAAATATTAAGCGGGCGAATATCCTGCGTTCTGGCACGATCCGCGTCCATAACGAATATATTTTCTCTTTCCAGCACTTCGCGTGCCGGCAGCTGATGCGGTATATTAATCGGCATAATGTTCCTCCCTACAAGTCATAATGAATAAACAAACGATACAAGCAGTAGCCTAGTAGATGTTCCCTGCTCTTGTTTCTGAAATCATTATAGACACCTTTTTCAGAAAAAAACAACCGTCCCAAATTATTATTTCTGCATAATAATTTGAAACGGCTGTTCGATTATAGTTTTAAGTTTTTCAGTGCATCTGCCAGCGCCGTATTCACCGGTTCATCCTGGTTTTGTTTTTTCAGGTACTGATTCACATCACGCTTCGTTGCCGCACCCTTGCCACTTTTTTGCTTTCTCTTTTCGAATGCAGACAGCTTCTCCCTGTGGCCGCATTTGCATACAAACAAGCGGCCTTCTCCTTCGCCCCGCATTTCCATTTTCTTGTGGCAGTTCGGGCAGCGGGCGTTTGTTACACGGGCAACCTGCTTGCGGTAGCCGCATTCGCGGTCCTGACACACGTGCATTTTACCCTTTTTCCCATTCACTTCAAGCAGCAGCTTGCCGCATTCAGGGCATTGCTTGCCGGTCACATTATCATGCTTGAACTTCGCATCGCTGTTTTTAATTTCATTTGTTACGCTTTTTGCATAAGTGCGGATTTCCGCCATAAACGCCTCAAATTCCAGCTTTCCTTTCGCGATTTTCTCAAGCTTTTGCTCCCAGTCCCCTGTCAGTGCGGGCGTCTGCAGGTCTTTAGGAACAAGATCAAGCAGCTGCTTTCCTTTAGAAGTCACACGAATGTTTTGCCCCTGCTTTTCAATTAAAAACGTATTAAACAGCTTATCAATCACATCCGCACGAGTCGCTACCGTTCCAAGCCCGCCTGTTTCGGTTAATGTTTTCTTCACGTCCTGATCTACATTCATCACCTTCGACGGATTTTCCATAGCGGATAAAAGAGTGCCTTCATTAAAAAACGGCGGCGGCGTTGTTTCCCCTTCTGTCGGGATCAGCTTGCTTACCGGCAGCTGCTGATTTTTTTCAACAGCCGGCAGTGATGGCTCCGCGTCTTCATCCTGGCCATATACTTCCTTCCAGCCGGCAGACTTGACCACGTTGCCTTTAACGGTAAATATTTCTCCGCCAATGCTGGCTTCAATGACCGTCTGCTCGTACTCATATGGCGGGAGAAGCGCAGCTAAAAAACGCTTTACGACCAAATCGTAAATTTTCCGCTCTTTATCGCTCAGCTCATTGAGTATTGGCGGCTGTTCGGTTGGCACGATGGCATGGTGATCGCTTACTTTTGCATCGTTTATAACCGATTTGCCCGGCTGAATACCGCGGCGCAGCACTTTTGCCGCAAATGGTGTATACGGACGCACTTCTACTGCTTCCACCCGCTCTTTTAAGGTAGACACCATATCCTGCGGGAGATAGCGTGAGTCTGTGCGTGGATACGTAACAAGCTTGTGGCGCTCATACAAATTTTGCATAGCATTCAGCGTTTCTTTCGCTGAGTAACCAAACAGCTTATGGGCATCACGCTGCAGTTCCGTTAAATCATACAGCTCTGGGGCGTATGATTTTTTCGCTGTTTTTTTCACATTCGTAACCACTGCCTTGGCGCCTTCGATTGCCTCTATCCGTTCATCACGTTTTTCCTTTGAAAACATCCGGCTGTTTCCTTTTGCATCCTGCCACGTCAGTTTCATACCGCCTGCAGATGCCTGGATGCCATAGTAGCTCTTCGGCTGGAAATTCTTGATCTCCTCTTCCCGTTTGGCAATGATGGCAAGTGTTGGCGTTTGAACACGTCCGCATGACAGCTGCGCATTATACTTCGTTGTCAAAGCGCGCGTCGCATTGATCCCGACAAGCCAGTCTGCTTCTGCCCGGGCAACGGCAGATCGATACAGGTTCTCGTATTCGCGGCCGTCGCGAAGTTTTTGAAACCCTTCCTTGATCGCTTTATCTGTCACAGATGAAATCCATAAACGCTTCACCGGCTTTTTCGCATGGGCTTTGTCGATAATCCAGCGTGCAACCAGCTCTCCTTCACGTCCTGCATCGGTCGCAATAACGATGGTCGAGACATCTTTTCGCAGAAGCTGTGCTTTTACTGCATGAAACTGCTTGCTCGTCTGGCGGATCACCACGGTTTTCAACGTATTTGGCATAAGCGGCAGATCCGCTATGTTCCACGTTTTATATTGATCGCCATAGCCCTCCGGATCTGCGTGTGTCACAAGGTGGCCAAGCGCCCATGTGACAATATATTGATTTCCTTCTAAAAATCCGTTCCCTTTTTTGCTGCATCCTAGAACGCGGGCAATATCACGGGCAACGGATGGTTTTTCTGCAAGTACAACGGTTTTGCTCATATAACCATCCTTCCTATTGGTGCACTGTTTCTATTATATCACACACGTAAAAATTATTCTGAAATAACAACCAGAAAAAGGACAAGGGTTAGCGCATATAAGTAAAAGGGAAAAGAACGAAAAAAGGAGGCGATTTTGTGCGAATTTTTTGGCTTAATTTAATTGGCTTTCTTATCGTTGTGGCTGTAAACAGCCTGGCAAACGCTATCCCCCTTAATGGACAGACGACCGGCGAGATTTCCGACAAAATAAACGTTCTTTTCACACCGGCCGGCTATGTATTTTCGATTTGGGGATTCATTTATTTCCTGCTGCTTATTTGGCTGCTTCGGGGCTTCAAACCATCTCATATTGATCGGAAGGTTCATGTGCCCTTTTTATTCAGCTGCGCCTTTAATGCAACATGGATTTTTCTTTGGCACTATGAGTTTTTTGTACTTAGTACGTTGGTGATCATCGCCCTGCTCGTTTCACTTATCATCATTTATTCACGCATAGAAAGGGAACACTTTTCTTTTTGGGACCGGTTTCCTTTTTCAGTTTATCTCGGCTGGGTCAGCGTGGCTGTAATGGCTAATATAAGCTATACCTTAACGTATTATGAATGGAACGGCTTTGGCCTTTCGGCTGCCATCTGGACGATTCTTCTGATTGTTTTAGCTTCTGTACTGGCTGTGACGTTCCGCTTTGCACACCGGGACCCCGTGTATCCGCTTGTGTTTGTTTGGGCCTTCTCTGGCATCGCAGTTCGAAACTGGACAGATGAGCCTTTTATCGCCTTTACAGCCGTCGGAGCCGCTTTAATTGTTTTTCTCTCTTCTCTCTTCTCCCGCAAAAAAATAGTATACTGAAAGAAAAAGAAGAGGAGGAATACCGATGTTTGCGCAAAAAAAAGGCGACATTCCTTATTTACTTGGCCTCATTTTTTTCTTTGCTGCCATTATTTATTTTTTCGCCGCCAACTGGCCCGGGCTTGACCGTCCGGTGAAAATTGGTTTAAGCATATCGATTTTGCTTCTTTGTGCCATACTGGCTTTTTTATACCGCAGAAGCCGCACATTTGCGTATCTCGGCAACTGGTGGCTGCTGCTGTCAGTTGTTGCATTTGCGGTCGCCGCCGCGCTCATTGGCCAGATGTATAACTCACATGCGGATTCATACGTGCTATTTTTCGTTACACTGACCCCTGCCGTTCTCCTGGCCGCCTTTACCCGTTATCGGCCGCTGTACTGGCTCGCATTTTTACTATTTGAGCTCACCTTCTGGCTGAAGCTGTATCCAACCGGGGCCTTTATTACCTACACGGATGGTGAGCAGCTGCTCATTTATTTAGGGGCCATTCTTTTGCACGGAGCGATTTATGTTTTCTGGCGCAAACTCCAGGAAGAAAAGCTTTCGTTTATATCTCTGGTTATCATGCAGGGGTGCGCAGTTTATTTGCTTGATACACATATGCTTTATGATACGCTTGCTGGCAATATGGATTACCGTGCCATTTTTCTGCTGCTTCATGCTGCGTATATTGTATTTATCGTTTTGTTTTGGAGAGCGTTTATCGGCTCACAAAAAAGTCATCCATTTGAATTAGGCGTTCATCTTTTGTTTTTCGGGTTGTACGTGGTTCCGAACATGTTTTACATGACCTACCAGCTGCTTGGAGAATTTATTTTTTACACAGGTTTTCCGATGCTGCTTTTACTTTTTGCTTTTAGTATTATCGGCCTTCGAAAAATTGCCTCTTCCGGCAGCATGCATGATCATAAATGGAGACGGTACACGATTACTTTTTTCACAGGAGCCCTGGCATTTATCGGCACACTGATTGCCGTGTTTTCTCTGAGCTCGTTTGTCGGCATGCTTTTCGGGTTCAGCGGAAACTTTTCGCTCAGCTTTCTCGTTCTCGCCCTTCTTTGCACGGCTGCAGGCCTGGCTGTAAAAAAAGAATCGTGGCTGGTGGTCCGTCTCACACTTCAAATTACCGGACTTATCTTTTTGTTTTCTTATCTCGTGTCCGAATGGGATCGTACCTGGACAGCTTTTCTCCTTGCGGTGCCGCTCGTGTTGCTGACTGTGCTGCTTCTTAAACGAAATGAATCCATTCTTTATTATATATCAGCGAACGCTCTGCTTCTGTATGGCATTTTACGCCTGCTGACAGAAAATGATGTATCGCTTTCTGTCAGCACCTGGGTGTTATTCTCGGCTGCTGTAGGAAATGCGGTCGTGTTTCTTTCTTTCAAAGAGCAGCCTGTCGGCATGGCTGGTTTTTGGCTGTCCCTTCTCTTTATGCTTTACTCGCTGACTGAAAAAGGCTGGGATTCTCTTTTTCTTCATGCCGTGTTTCTTTTATATATTTTCTGGCACCTTTTTAAGCCTGCTTCGGAAAGAAGGCTGTACCGCTGGCCGGTCTGGGCAGCTTTTATCGCCTTTTTTATCTGGAAATACTATGAGTACGCCTGGCTGCTTTTGCACAAGTCGCTTTCTTTTTTACTGATCAGCCTGCTGTTTTTCGTCCTTTGGTTCATCTGGGGAAGAAAACACACCGTCCCGGTTCCCGTCAAAAAATGGAGCGCCGGCCTGTTTGCAGTGGTGCTTGTACTTCAAACTGCCTTTTTAATCACGACTGCCTGGCAGAAAGAACAGCTTCTTCAAAAAGGAGAAGTGGCTGCGCTGGAGCTTGCTCCTGTGGACCCGCGCTCCCTTATTCAAGGAGACTATGTTCAGCTTGGCTACACCATCGGCACAGTGTACAGCGATCAATTTTATAACAGCTCCACAGCTCCTCCGGAAGGTAAAATCAATGTGTCCTTAAAGCCTACTTCAGAGTTTATATCCTATAACGGAAAACAGATTCCAGTCTATCAAGCAGAAACGTTTACGCACCAGCAGCCAGACGGCCTGTTTATAGAAGGTTCCGGGCGATATGGCACATTAACCCTCGGTATTGAGCATTTCTTTATTCCTGAAAATACAGGAACAAAGTGGGAGCAAAAAACACACGCGATTATCCGCATCGCCGAAAATGGAGACGCCCTTTTAGAAACCATTCGCTAAAAAAACAGCCCGGTTTCTTTTGTGCTGTAAGACTGTCGACAAAGTCGTCAGTCTTATTTTATGCAAGCTCTCACGGCCGAATACGAGCAGGAGACTTGTCGCTTCTTAAAAAGAACCGATAGAGAAGCCGTATGCCCGCCGCCTTATTGGCTCTCATACAAACAGCTTACACTGCTTGGGTACAAAAAAATGAAAGGATATCCCGAAAACAGCTATACCCCTCTATATTCCGACCATCCGACTTCTTTCAGGTTACTTTTGTCATGAAACTGTAATATGAAATACATAAAACTGTAACTCATTGTCCGGAATTTTCTGATATATTTACATCAACTTACATGTAACCGTTTAGCAGCGGCCATCAGACCGGAGGGACTAGTGTGAAAAAAGGATTATGGATCTTCCTTAGCATTTGTTTCATCATGTTCGGCGGCCTTTTGCCCGCTCAGCAAACGAATGCAGCTTACAACGCCAAGGCGGCAATCGCTGAAGCAAAGGAGCATATTGGCACACCTTATCAATTTGGCGGTACAACACCGGCAGGCTTTGACTGCTCGGGATTTATCCAATACGTACATAAACAAACCGGCTATTCACTGCCGCGTACAGCAGCCGACATGTACAAAAAAGGACAAGCTGTTTCTAAAGCTAACATGGAGCCAGGCGACCTTATGTTTTTTACAACGTACAAAAAAGGTGCTTCCCACGTAGGCATTTACCTTGGCAATAATCAATTTATTCATGCTTCCTCCTCAAAAGGAGTTACGATTGATCAAGCATCTAACTCTTATTGGAGCAAGCGGTATATCGGTTCTAAAACACTAGATTAATAACTCAAACGCCCGTCGTTGATCCTATCAGCGGCGGGCGTTTTTCCGTAATGAAAATGTCACAAAAACACAGACTTTTTACATGATACTTATGGTATAAATAAGAAAACAGTTATGCCATCAGGAGGCTTGCGGTTATGAAAAGAACGATTACATGGCAGCTTGGCGTTATCATTATCGGCATTATTATCGCAATGCTCATTATCACTTCTGTTGCTACTTACAAAACCGCTTACGACAAATTATATGAAGCTGCTGGAATTGAAGCATATGGCTGTGCCAATATTACAACCGGCTTGATTACAGAAGACACCATGCGTGCCGTCCTAAAAGGAGATGAGGCAGCAGCTCAAGCTCTCGGCACTCAGTTAAACTGGACCACTGGCCATAAAGCTATCTTTGAAACACAATATATTATTGATCAAACCGGAACTATTTTGGCGCTGGACGATCATTTAAAGGACAAAGGCTTTAACGTTGGGGACTCTTTTTATATCGATGAGGAAGCGATATCCACACTGATCCAAACAGGTCATCCTACCTACTCTAAAGTGTATGAGTACGGAGGCATGAGCCGCTTGTCAGGCTATGCACCTATTTATGTGGATGGGGAAATTGCGGCTGTCAGCGTCATCGATTTTAACGGAAACATTGTATCCGAGCGGACATGGGATGTTGTGAAAAACGGTATTTTAATCAGCTTGATTCCGATGGCTCTCGCTTCTATTGTTACCGTATGGTTAATTCGCCGCAAAACAAAACCAATCTCCGCTTTGATTGACCAGGCAAAAGAAATAGCTGATGGCAACCTTTCTGTTGTAAACAAGTATGATAAGACGCAGGATGAAATTGGTGATTTAGCCCGCACGCTAAATGGAATGGCCGCCAATTTCAGAAATGTAATGGGGATGTTAAAAGAAACAGCCGAGCAGTTAGCGCAAAATTCAACCCATACAGCCGAGTCTTTAACAGAAATGAAAACATCTGTGCAGCAAGTGTCTGCCAGCATGGGAGAAGTTGCTTCTTCCGTATCAGACGGCACCGTCAGCGCTGAACAATCGAATGATCTTTTGCAGGAATTAGCTTCCCTCATTCAAACAGGAAAACAAAAAGCAGATGTTAGTGTTCATCATTCCGAGAAAACGATGGAAACAGCCGAGGAAGGCCGTGCCAGAGTGGAGGATATCAGCCTAGATATGGAAAAAATTCAACGCGCTTCTTCCGATACAAGCAGAACCATTCAACAGTTAAGTGAATCTACAGCAAAAATCAACCAAATCGCCGGGACCATTGCCGGTATTGCGGCTCAAACCAACCTGCTCGCCTTGAATGCTTCCATTGAAGCGGCACGCGCCGGAGAACACGGAAAAGGATTTGCTGTTGTTGCCGAAGAAGTCCGTAAGCTGGCCGAACAATCGAATGACGAAGTGCTCCAGGTTGAAAAACTAGTCCGTGATATTATCGGCCATACCGAGCATGTTGTTCAAGCGATGAATGAAAATACGAGCTTAGTTGAAGCCGGAAATAAAACCGTTCAATTTACTGCCCAGGCACTGACCGACATACACGAGGCAGTTTCACAAACCATGCATGAAATCGACGGAGTATCCCGGCTGACTCATGAAGAAGCAGTCAATTCTGCGCGGGTTGTCGAACTAATCAGCCAGCTGGCCGCTGCCATCCGCGAGATTGAAGACCGGACGGTAGACATATCAGCCGCCGCACAGCAAACTTCCTCTGCCATTGAATCCGTGGCGGAACGGTCTGTTCAAACAAGCTTAGTGGCTGGAAAATTAAACGGCATTGTCTCTCAATTCCGCCTTTAAAAAAAGAGTCTGCGAAAATTTCGCAGACTCTTTTTATTCAGCTGATGCTGATTCGGCTTCCATCGGCCTGGACTTTTTCACTTCAATCGCATGAATATGGTGGCCTTCCGCATCGCGGATAATGAATTCATAGCCATCCTGCTCAATCGAATCACCAAGCTTAACATCGATATTTTCAGTGAGCGCCCATCCGCCGAGCGTATCTACTTCCTCATCAGAAAGCTCTGTGCCTAACAGGTCATTTACTTCTGAAATAAGCAGACGCGCATTTAATAAATAATGCTTTTCACCAAGCTTTTGCACATCCGGTTTTTCATCGGTATCAAATTCATCCCGGATTTCTCCAACGATTTCTTCCAAAATGTCTTCAACTGTTACAAGCCCTGATGTACCGCCATATTCATCCATAAGCACAGCCATATGAATACGCTCTTTTTGCATTTTTAAAAGCAGGTCGTGAATCGGAATGGTCTCAATCACACGAATCACCGGCTTCACAAATTCTTCGAGCGGCCGGCTCCGATCGCTGTTCCGGTTTAAATAATACGAAAGCAGCTCCTTCATATTTACCATGCCGAGAATATTATCCTTATCACCGTCATCCACCGGATACCTCGTATACTTTTCCAGTTCAATGATGGAGGTAATTTCATCCCACTTTAAGTCCTTCGACAGCGTAACCATATCGGTACGCGGCACCATAATTTCTTTTGCGACACGCTCGTCAAACTCAAAAATACGGTCCACATACTTGTACTCTGATTGATTAATCTCTCCGCTTTTAAAGCTTTCCGATAAAATGATCCGCAGCTCTTCTTCTGAATGGGCCATTTCATGCTCGGACGCAGGCTTTAATCCGAAAATACCGACAAGTCCGCGCGCAGAACCATTCAATGCTTTAATAAACGGATACATGATTTTATCGAAAATAATAATGAGCGGTGAAAACATTAATGTTACCCATTCCGCTTTTTGAATCGCAACGGTCTTTGGCGCAAGCTCTCCGACAACAACGTGCAGAAATGTAACCACCGCAAACGCAATAATAAAAGACAAGATACTTGCAGCGGATGGAGCAACCTCGAAATGTTCAAATACCGGATGTAATATAGCTTCTACCGTTGGTTCACCGAGCCACCCAAGTCCAAGAGCAGTAATGGTGATGCCAAGCTGGCAGGCGGATAAATATTCATCGAGGTTTGACGTTACTTTTTTCGCTGCCATCGCCCGCTTGTTTCCTTCTTCAACAAGCTGATTGATGCGTGACTGGCGCACACGGATAATAGCAAATTCAGTTGCCACAAAAAATCCGGTTAATACAATGAGTAACGCAAATGATACCAATTTAACAGCAATACCTATATCTATCAATATTCGGAAAAAGCAATCTGACTGCTTTTTCCTCTCACCTCCTGGGGTAAAAAAGTAAGTTTTTCTGTACCCGTGTTTTCTCCTATCATACCAAATGGCAAAGGATTTCTTATAATGATTCGTCTTCTTTTTTCACAATTTGCATGCCTTCCAGCGCAATCGCATAATGAATCGCATGTTTTAGCGTAGCAAAGCACTTTAAATCGTTTAAATAAATGCCTTTTGAAGCCATCTCCATCCCCAGTTCCGGTGAAATGCCGGCGACAATCGGCACTGCGCCGATCAACTGAACGGATTGTGTCACTTTTTCAAGTGTGCTTAAAATCAAATTGTTCATTGCTTTAATGCCGGTAACGTCCAGAATCAGCATATTCGCTTTGTGCTCCACGATGGCCTTAAGCGCTTTTTCCGTAAAATCATCTGACCGCTCTTGATCAAACCGCCCCATCACCGGCGTAACCAAAATGCCGTCAAGAACCGGAATAATTGGCGATGACAGCTCGCGGATCAGCTTGCGCAGCTCAATCGTCCGGTTTTCAACCATCGCTTCAAGCTGGATGATTGTCTGCTGCTCCCGTGTTTGAATATGCTCGCGCACGTTTTCCGACGGTGTTTTTGAAGATGGAAATAATTCAATTTCTTTATATGACTTTTCCTCGTCCGCCTCATACTCCGTTACTTTGTACCAAATTGTTTCCCCGATCAATCCGCTCAGTACGCCAGCCCAATGTCCTCCAAGAAATGTGCCCGCACCTTCTTTCCCCTGCGCCTGCACGACCTTGCTTTCCCAGTCATTGCGAATCGACAAAACCGCTCGGCGCTCTGCTAAGCACAACCGCTTGAATTCTGTCGCTCCCCAGCCGGCCGATGCGTACATATTAGGCAAGAGCTCCAGCGTTTTTTCCACGCTCCATTTTTCTTTATAAAAACGGCTGACGATTTTTCCTGTCCGGTATCCTGCGGTTTCCATCACAACCCGGGCGGATTCTGCACCTGTTACTTCCTCAATCGTATCAATGAACGTTTTCAGCGCTGTTTTTGTCCAAAAAAGGACTACATCCGCTCCTTCAAACTGAAACAGCCCTTCTGCTCGGTCCCATTGAAGGCTCGTTCCATTGATTTCGAATTGCTGCTTTTCCTGCATCCATAATCCCTCCCGTGGTTTCTCATACAGTCATTTTACAATGAGTACCCGCCGTTTAACAGTTTTCTCCCGTTTTTTTTGGAAAATGATATAATGATCAAAAAAGAACAAGGAGTTATATAGATGAGTATTTTATCAGTCAGCCGCTTGAGCCATGGCTTCGGCGACCGTGCTATTTTTAATGATGTGTCATTTCGTCTCCTAAAGGGCGAGCATATTGGTCTTGTTGGGGCAAACGGCGAAGGAAAATCGACTTTTATGAATATTATTACTGGAACGCTGCAGCCGGATGAAGGAAAAGTAGAATGGTCTAAAAATGTCCGTGTCGGCTATCTTGACCAGCACGCGGTATTGAAGCAGGGCATGACCATTCGCGATGTACTCCGTACAGCGTTTCAATATTTATTTGATATTGAAACAAAAATGAACGAATTGTTTGGGCAAATGGCGGATGTTACGCCAGAAGAGCTGGAGAAGCTTCTTGAAGAAACAGGTACGATGCAGGACTTGCTGACGAACAATGACTTTTACGTGATTGATGCCAAAATTGAAGAAACAGCACGCGGGCTCGGGCTTGATGATATCGGCCTTGATCGTGATGTACATGACTTGAGCGGCGGACAGCGGACAAAAGTACTGCTGGCCAAATTACTGCTTGAAAAGCCAGAAATTCTGCTGCTGGATGAGCCGACCAACTACCTGGATGAACAGCATATTGAATGGCTAAAGCGTTACCTGCAGGAATATGAAAATGCGTTTGTCCTTATTTCACATGATATTCCATTCTTAAACAGTGTGGTCAACTTGATTTACCATATGGAAAACCAAGAGCTAAACCGCTACGCCGGCACATACGAAGACTTTATGAAAGTGTATGAAATGAAAAAACAGCAGCTTGAAGCGGCTTACAAAAAGCAGCAGCAGGAAATTTCCGATTTGAAAGACTTTGTAGCCCGTAATAAAGCGCGCGTTTCCACACGGAACATGGCGATGTCACGCCAGAAAAAGCTTGATAAAATGGATGTCATTGAGCTTGCCGCAGAGCGTCCAAAGCCGGAGTTCCGCTTTAAAGAAGGCCGGACACCGAGCAAGCTGATTTTTGAAGCGCGCGACCTGGTGATTGGATACGGTGAGCCTCTTTCACGCCCGCTGAATCTGCGCATGGAACGCGGACAAAAAATCGCCCTGACCGGTGCGAACGGTATCGGTAAAACCACTCTGTTAAAAAGCCTGCTTGGTGAAATCAAGCCGGTTTCGGGCAAGGTTGAACGCGGTGAAAATCTGCTGATTGGCTACTTCCAGCAGGAAATGAAAACTGATAAGGGTAATACGTGTATTGAAGAGCTTTGGACGGAATTCCCGTCATTTACCCAGTATGAAATTCGGGCGGCACTGGCCAAATGCGGTTTAACAACCAAGCATATTGAAAGCAAAGTGTCCGTTTTGAGTGGTGGGGAGAAAGCAAAAGTCCGCTTGTGCAAGCTAATTAACCAGGAATCAAATATTTTGGTGCTGGATGAGCCAACCAACCATTTGGATGTGGATGCAAAAGATGAATTAAAACGGGCTTTAAAAGACTATAAAGGCAGCGTTCTGCTTATTTCCCACGAACCTGAGTTTTACCGGGATGTTGTCACTGATATTTGGAACGGTGAATCCTGGACGACAAAGGTGTTTTAATGGGAACGCCAAAGCGAATTGCCCTGTCGTGGAGCGGCGGCAAAGACTGCATGATGGTTTTTCATATGTTAAAAAAACAGCCAGTCGATATTGCCTGCCTCATCACTACAGCGCCGATTGAAACGGGACGCACATTCGGGCACGATGAGAAAATGGAGCTGATTGAAGCGCAGAGCAAAGCGCTTGGCGTTCCAGTTCACTTTATCCGATGCCGCTATGACCACTACACGGAGGACTTTATCCGTGACCTGCATGGGCTGAAAGAGTCGTTTCAGCTGGACGGGGTTGCATATGGGGACATTTATACAGATGCTCACTTTGAATGGGGAGAAAATACAGCGGCCGCTGCAGGGCTTTCCGCTCTTTTCCCTCTTCGTGCCGAGCCGGATCAAGCTTCCCGCATGCTAGAAGAATTTATTGATACACAATATAAAGCATTCATTATCCGTACTCGTAAAGACGTAATCAGCCCGGACTTTCTCGGCCGGACACTCGATGCCTCTTTTGCGGCGGATATCGCGCAGACGGACTGCTGCCCGATGGGTGAAAACGGTGAATTTCATACATTTGTTTATGATGGACCGCTCTTTCAACATCCTATTTCGTTCCGCACTGGAGACGTTTTGGAGTCAGATGCTTCATTCCGCCTGGAGCTATTTTTATAAAAAAGGAGACAGCTGCAGCTGTCTCCTTTTTCTTTTCCGTACTTTGTCCGGATTTGTTTCCCGGCTTCAATTATTTTTTTCGCTCTGGACCGGCTTGCTTTTTACCGGTAATGCTTGGCCTTTGAAAAATTCATATTTTTCGAGCTCTACGCCCATTTGGCGCGCCATTTTTTTCAGCTCTTTTTCTTGAAATTCACTTGTAATCAACGTGATGACTGTACCGTCTTCACCAGCACGTCCTGTACGGCCTGAACGGTGTGTGTACTCACGCACATTGTGGGGTGCCTCAAAGTGCAGCACATGGGTCAGCCCCTTCACATCGAGTCCGCGTGCAGCTACATCTGTTGCAAACAGAAGCGGTGCTTTGCCGTTTCGGAAATCCCGAATGGCTTTCACACGCTCTTCTTTGCGAAGCTCACTATGCAGCACCGCATTTTTAAGTCCTTTGTACGCCAGCTTCTCTGACATCACATTTACATCCGTAATGTCTTTGATAAAAGCGAGCATCCGCTCGGGCTCGAATACGCGCATGACCTTTTCGATCATTTGCTGCTTTTCTTTCCACGCGCAGGTAAAATAAAGGTGGCGCACTGTTCCTTCCTTAGGCAGGCTTCCTTTTTTGATGTGGACGGTTTCCGGATCCTTCATTAGCTCTTTCGCTTTCTCTTCAGCCGCAGCGGGCAGTGTAGCCGAAAACAGAGCAAGCTGGCGGTCCTTTTGTGTAGCTTTGATAATCGCTTGAACCGGCTCAAAAAGGGCAGTTGTAAATAGCTCATCCCCTTCATCCAGCACGATAAATTTCACTTCATGCATTTTCAGTTTTTTCATTTCAATGAGTTCGAGAAGCCGTCCAGGTGTTCCGCAGACAATATGAGGCGGTTTTTTCAGCCGGTCCGTCTGCCGTTTAATGTTTGCGCCGCCAATCATGCCGGCAGATGTAATCACACCGCCGCCGAATGTGCGGATTTCTTCTTGTATTTGCATAATCAGCTCACGCGATGACGCCATGACGATCGCTTGAACTTGATTGCGCTTCGGGTCGATTTTCTCCAGCATCGGTAAAACATAAGCCAGCGTTTTTCCCGTTCCGGTCGGTGATTCAGCCATCACATCACGTCCATCCAATAAAAGTGGAATGGCTTCTTCCTGAACGGGCATGGCCTGCTTAAAACCGGCCTTCTCCCATGATTCTTGTAAAAATGGCTGCAGTGATGATAAAAAAGCGGGTTGTGTTGACATAAAAGCTCCTTCATTGTTTTTTGTTTATTATCCATTTTTTTCTCATGTTTAACAATGACAAAATAAGGTTACAGTACAGAAAACGATTTCTTAGGAGATGAATCGAATGAATAAAAAGCTTGATCAAGGCAAAATGGACAATCCAGAGCAAATCGAAACCGAAAACGAAAGCCTGTATGATAAATTTGAAGAAGAACAAAATGTAGATGCGATTCCACTTGAAGATTTGAAAATGGAACAGCGGGAAGAAAAGGACAAGCATAAAACAAAAGACTCTTCCTCAAGCGAAGAAAAATATCCGGATTAAAAGCAGCGGCCGTCTCGCCGCTGCTTTTTATCTGGAAACGTACGGATTGCCTTCCACCCAAAAACGCCACGGATAGTCCTTTGCTTCTCCGCTGTTTGGAATGCCGATTCTGGGGCCGACGGCGATTTTTTCCGGTGTGAAGCCGTGGGCAATAAACAGGGGCGGCTCATCAAAACGACGTCCATAATCGATCATATGAATGCCGAGTGCTTTTGTCAGCTTGCCGGGACCGCTCGTTAAATTTTTCATCGGCATTTCTCCCCGCCGTTCCATCATTAAATCAATCCCATCGTACGGTTCTACTGCCCGGATCAATACAGCTTCCGGCAGTCCTTCTTCCCCGCTCACCACATTCACGAGACAGTGTGTGTGCATCAAATAGGTATACACGCGCCCAGGCTCCGCGAACATCACTTCTGTACGCTTTGTTCTTCTATTATTATAGCTGTGCGCTGCACGGTCTAATGGCCCCCGGTATGCCTCTGTTTCCACAATAAAGCCTGAAGCTGTGCCTTCTTCTGTTTCCTTCACAAGAAGGCAGCCGAGTAAATTGCGGGCCAGAGACAGCGTCGGTCCATGAAAAAACGCGTCACTAACCGGCTTATAGCTATAGCTGTTTGAACCGTTCTGTAATGTTTTGCCGGTCTGCTTCATTTAAAATATCCTCCTCTACTTTCGCCCGGACATAGCTGCCGAAATCGCGCACCTTTTTTTGAATGGCCGGGGTATTTTTATCCGAAATCATGTCTAATGCATCAAATACAGCCAAAAGGACAGACACGCGATCCCGCCCCGAATAACAAATTTCATAAAACGTTTCATATAAAATCTTTTCAAACGGACGTCGAGGGATGATTACTCTGTCTTCAAAAACAGTGTATTTTCCATCGAGGCGGCTTGCTTCATCAAGTGCCATCCCTATATGGCGGATGCCATCAATTGCTGTATTCGGATCGTTCGCTCCCGGAGCCAGGGCCCGCAGCGTAATTTCAGCGAGCTTTTGAACGGCAAACTCCACATCCTGTACCGGCGTCCGTTCTTCACCGACTTTTACGTAATCGCGCACATCCCGATGAAACGAACGAGAGCGGTACATCTTAACGAGAGGCGTTTTTTTCGTTACAAAAGTCCCGATTGGTTCCAGCAATTCGATTATACAATCGTGTTTTTTCGCCGTCTCTAAAAGCTTTTCCCATTCATATAATTGAATGTAGCCTTTTTTACCGGAGATCAGCATTTCCGGTTCTCCCTCTGGCACAGGAGGATGCTCATCCACCCGGCTGCCTGCAACCTCCACTTTTTCAATGGTTTCCACTGCATCATCTGCCAGCCGGTCAATTAATTTGGTTACTTGAATAGAATTGGCTACATGCTGCAAGAAATGAGCAAAAAAACCGAGACAGACAAGCGCAATGCATACTCCCACTGCAGCAGAAATAACCGGGTCATCTGCATTTACTTCGCGGATAAACAGCAGGGAAAACATGGAGTAAACAAACCCGCCCATAAATACACCGAGAACCCGAAGCGTGACTTTATCATGAATAAAGTTTTGTAAAATGCGCGGTGAAAATTGTCCTGAATAAGTGGTTAATACAACCATTAGCGTAGAAAAAGTAATCGAGGTCATCGTCAAAAGAGAGCCTGCAATAGAGCCGAGAATGGTCTCAGACAAAGAAGTGCTGGTTAAAAGCCGGTCCGGCACCCACCTTTTGAGCTCTGCGTAATGCGAAATATCCATCCAAACCACTAAACTGGCCAAAAGGAGAGCACCGATGCTGTAAATTCCCGGTACAATCCAAATATGGCGTGATAAATTTAATCTCATCCGTTCCTTTATCATCAAACCACCTCTCTCTTCTTTTTTCCGTTTTGACTGTTTTCCAAAACATTTTTTGTTACTTTTCTGTTCGTTCCGGGTACAGTAAAGATAAGCATTGAATTTCAGGAGGTTATGTTTATGGAATGGATTGGCTGGATTAGTCTCGCTATTTTTGTGGCCGCGCTTATTTATCTTGCCGTTTCAGCAGTTAAAGCATTTAAATCGATCAAACCAAAAGTCGATCATTTAAAAGCAGCACAGCAGCGTATTCAAACAGAAACGGATAAAATTAAAGGCGAAACAGATGAACTAAAAGTTCATCAAGAACACATTATGGCGGATGTTGATCATGCAAAACAAGCGGTTACATTAACCGTAAATGAAGCAAAACAAATTCCACAAAACGCCAAATTTTTTGCCAAAACAGCGGCCGACCCAATAAAAAATAAAAAAACTGCTAAGGCTTAATGTGATAGGAATGAAAGGCTTTTCGGACAAGTGCCGAAGAGCCTCTTTTTTTTTACATTTTCATTTAGTTCGTTATAATGGTTACCGTTACGCAAAAAGCAAGAAAGGATGTTTAAATGAGTTTTTGGCTGTTGTTTTCAATTGGTATTTACATGGCCGGCATGTTGCTGATCGGGTGGTTAGCGTATCGAAAAACGTCTAACTTAACCGACTACATGCTTGGAGGCCGTGGGTTAGGTCCTGCTGTTACGGCACTTTCTGCCGGTGCATCAGACATGAGCAGCTGGCTCCTGATGGGACTGCCGGGTGCCATTTATGTATCAGGTGTTAGTTCAGCATGGATTGTATTTGGATTAACTTTTGGAGCTTGGGCAAACTGGCTTTATGTAGCACCTCGGCTTCGCGTTTACACGGAAGTAGCAAATGACTCCATCACCATACCCGGTTATCTGGAAAACCGCTTTGATGACCGTAAAAAAGTGCTGCGTCTCGTATCAGGCATTGTCATCTTAGTTTTCTTTACGTTTTACGTGTCCTCTGGTATGGTATCCGGCGGCGTATTGTTTAATACAACGTTTGGACTTGATTATCATGCAGGACTTCTGCTTGTGACAGGAATTGTTGTGGCTTACACATTGTTCGGCGGCTTTCTTGCAGTGAGCTGGACTGATTTTGTACAGGGAATTATTATGGTTTTGGCACTTGTTCTTGTACCGATTGTGGCGCTTATCGAAATTGGCGGACTTGGTACAGCTGTATCAGAAGTACGATCCATTGATCCGAAAATACTGGATATTTTCCAGGGACAAAGTGTGTTAGGCATTGTTTCATTGATTGCATGGGGACTAGGCTACTTCGGGCAGCCGCACATCATCGTCCGTTTCATGGCGATCACGTCCAGAAAAGATGTGAAAACAGCGCGCCGGATCGGCATGAGCTGGATGATTTTCTCTATCGTTGGGGCAATGTTTACCGGTTTCCTTGGCATCGCGTATTACTCGATGAACGGTCTTACGATCGGTGATCCGGAAACGGTTTTCATTAAACTAGGTGAAATTTTATTCCACCCCTTTATTACAGGCTTTATTTTGTCCGCTATTTTAGCGGCCGTTATGAGTACGATTTCTTCGCAGCTTCTTGTCACATCAAGTTCACTCGTGGAAGATCTGTACAAAACGTTTTTACGCCGTGATGCGTCCAATAAAGAGCTGGTATTTCTTGGACGTGCCGCTGTATTGGTCGTTTCTGTTATCGCGCTTGCGTTTGGCTGGGAGAAAAATGATACGATCTTAGGGCTTGTCAGCTATGCATGGGCCGGGTTCGGTGCTGCGTTTGGACCGGCGATTCTGCTCAGCTTGTACTGGAAGCGAATGACGAAATGGGGCGCACTCGCCGGAATGCTCGTTGGAGCCGTAACCGTCATCCTCTGGGCGGAAGTCCCTGCACTGGCAGACTTCCTTTACGAATTAATTCCAGGATTCGTTCTTTCTCTTTTAGCGATTATCCTCGTTAGTCTGCTGACAAAAACAGAGGGTAAAACGGAAGAACGATTCAACGAATTTACCGCGAAAATGAAAGAATAAGGTCCAGCCCTTTCTTTCGTGCGGTCAGTGAAATATAATAGGCATACATGACCTTAACAGAGAAAGGCTGGATTCACTTGGAACAATCATCTAACTTTATTCGCACGATCATCAAACAGGATCTGGAATCAGGCAAACGGGATCATGTTATCACCCGTTTCCCGCCTGAGCCGAACGGCTACCTGCATATTGGCCACGCGAAATCGATCGTCATCAACTTCGGGCTTGCTGACGATTTTGGCGGCAAAACGAATTTGCGTTTTGACGATACAAACCCATTAAAAGAAGATCAGGAATACGTGGATTCGATCAAAGAAGACGTTGCCTGGCTTGGCTATGAGTGGGATGAACTTCGCTATGCATCCGATTATTTTGATGAAATGTACGCACGCGCTGTACTACTAATTAAAAAAGAGCTCGCTTACGTGGACGACCTGTCTGCTGACGAAATCCGTGAATACCGCGGTACGCTTACAGAGCCAGGGAAAGAAAGCCCGTACCGCACCCGGACTGTAGAAGAAAACCTTGATTTATTCGAACGGATGAAAAACGGCGAATTTGCAGACGGAACAAAAGTGCTTCGGGCAAAAATCGATATGGCTTCCCCTAATTTAAATTTGCGTGATCCGGTTTTATACCGTGTTTCTCATGCGTCCCATCACAATACGGGCGATAAATGGTGCATTTATCCGATGTATGATTTTGCGCATCCGCTTGAAGATGCGATTGAAGGCGTGACGCACTCTCTTTGTACAACGGAATTCGAAGACCACCGCCCTCTTTATGAATGGGTAGTCCGTGAATGTGAAATGGATATGCAGCCGCAGCAAATCGAATTTGGCCGTCTAGGCCTTACCAATACGGTGATGAGTAAGCGGAAATTAAAACAGCTTGTGGATGAAAAGCATGTAGACGGGTGGGATGACCCGCGCCTTCCGACCATTTCCGGCATGCGCCGCCGTGGCTTTACAGCAGAAGCAATTCGCGAATTTGTGAAAGAAACAGGTGTATCGAAAAACTCTGGTGTGGTGGATTCAGCTATGCTTGACCACTTTGTCCGTGAAGACCTGAAGCTGAAAGCACCTCGGACAATGGGTGTACTCCGTCCATTAAAACTTGTCATTACCAATTATCCTGAAGGCCAGGTTGAGTGGCTCGATGCGGAAATCAATCCGGAAAATCCAGAAATGGGTATGCGGAAAATTCCGTTTTCACGTGAGATTTATATCGAGCAGGAAGACTTTATGGAAGAACCGCCGAAAAAATATTTCCGCCTCTTCCCAGGCAATGAAGTTCGCTTGAAACACGCTTACTTTGTTAAATGCGAAGACTTCATTAAAGATGAGAACGGCAATGTGGTTGAGATTCACTGCACGTACGATCCACGCACAAAGAGCGGTTCTGACTTTAATGAACGGAAAGTAAAAGGAACGATTCACTGGGTAGATGCAACACACGCAGTACCTGCTGAGTTCCGCTTGTATGAGCCGCTCATTATGGACAGCGAAGAAGGCGAGGAGACAGAAGGCAAAACGTTCCTCGATTATGTTAATAAAAACTCGCTTGAAACATTAAGCGGATTTATTGAGCCAAACATGAAAGATGTAGATGTACAGGAAAAACTACAGTTTTTCCGCCACGGCTACTTTAACGTAGATCCGAAGCACTCTGAGCTTGGCAAGCCAGTCTTTAACCGGATTGTCTCTTTAAAAAGCTCATTTAGATTGTAATGGCAAAAAACCCGCCGTCATTCAAGACGGCGGGTTTTTCTTTATTTTTTTTTATTTTTCTTTGCTGTTTTTTTACTTCTTTTGCCTGGTTGTTCTGTTTTCGCTATCTCCTCGTTCCATGGCTTTTCCCGTGCCAGCTCTTCTTTGATTTCCTTTTTAGCTTCTTCTATCGCTTCTTCTTCAATTTCAGCTTTTACTTCCTGCTTAATTTCCTGTTCGACTTCTTCCTTCACTTCTTGTTTCATTTTTTGTTCGACTTCTTCTTTTAATTCCTGTTTGATTTCCTGCTTGATTTCTTGTTTTACTTCCTCCATGAAGTCCTGTAACAGTTCGTTTTTTCGGTTCTCTTTATGATCCGGTTCTTCTACATCTGTTTCTGGAAGCGCCCAAACGGCAACAGAACCCGGATTGACCAGGAATGTGGCACAGCCGTCTTTACCTATTTCGATAATCTCATCACGGGAATTCAGCATATCTACCCACTTTTCGCCGGCTCTTTCTTCTCCGACAAACATATGCTTTTCTCCACCTTCTTCGCTGTTATTAATGACAACCGCACAGCCGGAGCGCTCAATTTCTTTTACGCCGCGCCGCACCCAGCCGATTGTATTCGGGTGGTCAAAGTAATCTTCCTGATCGCCGTATGCTTTATGTAGGCGGCAGTATAAAAGCGGGTCAATTGCTTCTTTTTTCCCTTCTATTGGATGTTCGCCACTAATTCCATAATAATCACCATAAAAAACGCACGGATAGCCATCATGCCGAAGCAGCGTCAGCGCATACGCACTTTGCTTGAACCAGTCTGCCAGAAAGGACTCCAGCGATTCTCCCGGCTGCGTATCGTGATTATCAACGAACGTTACGGCGTTTTGCGGATAATTTTGTACAACCGTGCCATCGAAAATTTTCGATAAATCATATTTCGCCCCTTCCTGGGAGGCCGTAAATAAATTGTATTTTAAGGGCACATCAAACAAATGAATCCGGCCGCCTGTTGCTTCAATCATATGAGCGCATGATTCGAGATCAGGCACCCAGAATTCACCGACAAAAAAGAAATCCCCATCATGCTCCTCTTCTACTTCTTTCGTAAATTGATCAATAAACTTGTAATCAATATGCTTGATCGCGTCAAGCCGGTATCCGTCACAATTTAATTCTTCTGCCAGCCATTTTCCCCACTTGATCATTTCTTCCCGCACGGCTGGATGTCGGTAGTCAATGTTGGCGAACATTAAATAATCATAATTGCCGAATTCGTCATCTACATTTTCATTCCACTTTTTATATTCGCCTTCAATTCGGAAAATACCGGTCCGATCCTCTTTGGCATCATAATCAGTGCCATTAAAATGATCAAATGTCCAAATAAAATCAGAGTACTTTCCTTTTCGTCCAGGGAATGTAAATTTGGTCCATCCTTCAATATCAAACGGCGCTTTTGAAATTACTTTTTTGCGATCAAGCTCGTCCACTTCCACAACTGCAAACGTTTCGGTTTCATCCGCTCCCGCCTTGTGGTTCATCACCACATCAACGTAAACATGAATACCGGCTTCATGGCATGCTTTAATCGCTTGCTGTAATTCCTCTTTTGTGCCGTACTTTGTTGGAATGGTTCCTTTTTGATCAAACTCGCCAAGATCAAATAAATCGTACACGCCGTATCCCTGGTCCTCCGCCGACTGTCCTTTCGTAACCGGCGGAACCCATACGGCACCGATGCCTGCTTCCTTTAATTCTTTTGCCCGCTCGGCAAGCCTTTTCCAATGCTTTTGGTCGGCCGGCAAATGCCACTCAAAAAACTGCATCATTGTACGATTTCGCTCCATCTTCATCTCTCCTGTCTTCCTCTTGTTGAAAAACTGTATAAACTCTTTATACCCAATTTGCAGAGAAAATGATCAGATTGACAAAAATAAATCGGCTGCCTTGTATAAGGCAGCCGATGGTCGTTAAGCTGTTTGAATCGCCATCGCAATTTCATCACAGCTCGGGAATTTCGGGCAGTGTACACAATCCGTCCAGACTTTCTGCGGCATTTCTGTTTTTGAAATAATTTCAAATCCGCATTTTTCAAAAAAAGCGACTTGATACGTTAAGGAAATCAGCTTTGGAATCCCAATTAATTCAGTTTCTTCTATAATACGCTGGACGAGCATCTTTCCAATGCCCCGCCCTTTTGCGCTGTCTTTCACCGCAAGCGAACGAACCTCAGCGAGATCGTGACCAAGTATCGCGAGGCTTGCAAGGCCAAGAATCTCTCCATCTTCTTCTGCAACAGAAATCGATTGCAAATTCAGAATGAGCGAGTCTTTCGTTCGTGGCAGCATCAGCCCTTCTTTTGCATAATGATTCACAAGTTCAAATATTTGCTCCACGTCACCCAGCACGGCTTTGCGTACTTTAATCACGATTTCTCACCCTTCCCGCTTCTCTTTTATCCTTTTATCTTACTTGATTCCGTAAAGATGTCAATACTATATATTCATTTAGTTTGAATAATTATTCAAATACTCTTCGCGTTCTCCCTTGTTTCCGTGTATAATAAAAGCATCGACATAAACGTATAGGGGGATTTTCTTTGACTCATTTTCCAAAAGGCTTTTCATCCTGCTCACTCAATGCAGGGATAAAAGACGACACACTTGATTTCACCATTATTTACTCAGATACACGGGCAGCGGCTGCGGCGATGTTTACGAAAAACCACTTTTGCGGTGCACCGATTGTGATTGGCAAAGAGCATGTGAAAGACGGTTACCTGCAGGCGATTGCCGTTAACAGCAAAAATGCCAACGTGGCGACCGGCGAAAAAGGACTTCAGGATGCCCGGACGATGACGGAAGCGGTTGCGGCCGAGCTTGGAATTGACCCTTCTGATGTGCTTCCTTCTTCTACCGGTGTAATTGGCGTACCGCTGCCAATCGAAAAAATTGTGTCGGCTGTGCCCGGCTTAAAAGCCGAGCTTCGCCCAGACGGCCTTGAGCAATCTGCGAAAGCAATCATGACAACTGATACGTACCCGAAATTTCGGACCCGCAAAATTGGGGAGGTTACGCTTGCTGCAATGGCAAAAGGATCTGGCATGATTGAGCCGAATATGGCGACAATGCTTAGTTATATTTTAACGGATGCAAAAATAGAAGCAGATGATTTAAAAGCGATGCTTCAGCGAGCGGTAAATGTATCGTTCAACAGCGTGTCAGTAGATGGCGATACAAGCACAAGCGATACAGTCGCAATCATGGCAAACGGACTGGCGGGCGAAGTGAACCTGGCCGAGTTTGAAGCAGTATTGACGGATCTCTGCATCGAACTGGCGAAAGAAATCGCCCGGGATGGAGAAGGAGCGACGAAACTTGTGGAAGTGCAGGTTACAGGAGCTGACAGCGATACCGTGGCGAAAAAAATCGGTAAGTCCATTATTAACTCGCCGCTTGTAAAAACCGCTCTCTTCGGCGAAGACCCGAACTGGGGCCGGATTATGTCCACGATTGGAAACTCAGAGGATGCCGTTGACACTTCTTCTGTTTCCGTTTCTTTTGCCGACGTATATGTGTTCCAAGACGGTGCACCGACAGAAGACAAACGCGCCGAGCTGGAGGAATATTTAAAAACAGATGAAGTACTCATTAAAATATCACTCGGAACCGGAACGGGCGCTGCTACCGTATGGGGCTGTGACCTTTCCTATGATTATGTGAAAATTAATGGTGAATACACGACGTGAAGCTCTGCCCGCCCCTCTCGGGCGGGCTTTTTGCTTTTTTCATCAACCTGTGTTACTCTTTGACTAACGACCGTTAGGAAGGAAGCTATCATGAAAGAAACTATTAAAAAAGCGGCTGCGGCTCTTTTTGCCGAGTATGGGTATGCCGGAACATCACTGGCGCAGATCAGTGAAAAAGTCGGTATTAAAAAGCCCTCTCTTTACGCTCATTTTAAAAGCAAGGATCACTTGTTTGAATGTATTATGGAAGATGCCTTTGATGCGGAAACAAAACGGGTTGAAGAAGCAGGTGACTTACACAAGCTCCTTCAGTCTTATCTTTTTCTTTATGAGGAAGATGCGCTATTTCGATTTTTGCTGACAAGCTCTTTTTTTCCGCCTGATTTTTTAAAGAAACGTATTTTAGAAAAGTATGATGAATATCTTCACGCGCTTGAAGAAAAAGTAAAAACGGTGCTGCCGTCCGATTCTGTTCATACAGAAGACGCGGCCGTCATGTATACGATTATTTTAGACAGCTTATTTGTGGAGCTGTGTTATGGAACGCGGGAACGCTCGCAAAAGCGGCTCGATACAGCTTGGCGTGTGTATGAACAGGCTTTTATGAAAGGACAGAAAAAAAGATGAATGTAAAATGGTTTCTCGTTCTCGTAGCGGGATTTTTTGAAGTTGGATGGGCAGCAGGATTAAAGCATGCCGATTCGCTGTTTGAATGGATGCTGACCGCAGCAGCGATTGTGATTAGTTTCCTTCTTTTGCTGTATTGCTCAACTCAGCTGCCGGCCACGACGGTTTACGCCGCTTTTGTCGGGCTTGGTTCTGCCGGTACCGTTCTGCTTGAGATGACACTTTTTGATGAGCCCTTCAGCTGGATTAAAATTGGCCTGATTGCCGTGCTCCTCATTGGGATAATTGGATTAAAAACCGTTACGGTTGAAAGAGATGTGACTGCTTCATGAGCTGGGTATTATTAATTTCAGCCGGTTTGTTGGAGGTAGTCGGCGTTGCCGGAATGACGATGGTCAGCGAGCGAAAAACAGTCCGTTCTTTTCTCGTTATGTTTGGCGGCTTTGGCTTAAGCTTTCTTCTTCTTACCATTGCGATGAGCTCTCTTCCAATGGGAACGGCATACAGCGTCTGGACAGGCATTGGAACTGTCGGCAGCGCGCTGGTCGGTATGATTGTTTATAAAGAGCCCCGGGATTCTCGACGGATTCTTTTTATTGCCATGATTATTAGTTCGGTCATTGGCTTAAAGCTTGTTTCATAAAAAAAACTGCCTTCGGGCAGTTTTCAGATTGTAGACAAACAAAATTTGTTGCCAAAGGATTTCTTTCGTTTCTTTTTATGCAAGGTGTGCAGGCAGTTGGGATGAGAGCCGATAAGGCGGCAGATGCGCGGCTTCGCTTTCCATGTGGCAGGCGCTGAGCCCGTCTCTGCCGCATAGCGGCCCCAGCCGGCTCGTCCCATAGGAGTCTTCGACGCACACCCGCCGCCTGTGCGTTTAAATAAGACTGCACAACTTAATAGATACGCTTGCCCTATCATCAAAGCGGCAAAAGCGCATTTGTAGATGCCCTCGTTTCTGCTTTTTCGAAACACATAGGGAGGCCGGACGGACGAAGACTCCTGCGGGATGTACAGTGAGCCGGGAGACCCCGCAGGCGTGTGCGCCGAGGAGGCTCCCGCACTGTCCTAAGGTCCGCGCAGTCCGGCCGGCTTCTCCTATCGGCTCTTTTTAAGAAGCTATATTTCCTGAAAAGTCTCCCGCCCGTTTCGGCGTTGAAAACTTTCATAAAAAAAGACTGACGACTTTGTCGACAGTCTCAAACTGCCCTCAGGCAGTTTTTTTATTTTTAGATAAACTTCGTATTGAGCCAGCCGCAAAACAGGACATAATCGCTTTTTACACGTTCTTTGTATGCCATAGACATAAAAATAAGCTGTGTTTCAAATGCGTCATATTCCTCCCCAATGGCTTTTAAAATTTCTTCCTCACTATGGTAGTCAAGCAATGAATGTTCGATGTCACGGTCTGCACGGGCATGAATTTTTGCTGCGATGCCGCCGAACACTTCAAGTACTTTATCAAATTCCTGATTATTCTCGATATCTTCCGGCTTGATTCGTTTTTTGTATGGCGAGCGCTCCCGCACGTAAAAGTGGCGGTTATCAATCGTGACAAAACCTAGAAACGGATCGTCATGGTGATGCATCGCTTTTTGGGTCATCACTACCCGTTCACCTTGATGGCCATACCTCAGCCAAAATTCTTCATCGTACGGCATAAAGTAAGCAGGAACCGGTGCGCGAACTTCCTTCATTTCTAAAATAATATCATCAAGCTCTTGTTCGCATTCTTCTTTTCCTTCTATTAAAATGTAAAAGCGGTCGAGACCGATCGAAGCTGTTCCGGACCCGCTTTTACGAACAATATGCTTTATTTCATAAAATTCGCTTTTCTTTCTGTCTTCTTCATCAAGGCTTTCTACATACTGGCACCAGGCGGCCTCGATTTTTTGCTGTTCTTTCTGTGTAACAGGCTGGAGTTCTTCAGAAAGTGCAAACATCCGCCTGCCCGCTTCTTTAACGGTCCAGCGGTCAAGCAGTCTGGCAAGGTCACGCTTTTCAAGCTTTTTGAGTACTTTCCGGATCGGTCCTTTCGTGTTTTCCTCAGTGAAAAACAGCGTTACCGGACTCTCTTTGCCTTTTACAAACTTTTTCAGCTGTTTGTAATAAGCTTGAAGAAACGTACGCATTCTTTCTTCAGAATCGGTAAATCCATATTGTTCACAATAAAGTGCAATGCTGACCGTCATGCGGAGCAAATCATATACATAGGAACCCATATAGCCTTCATCAAAATCATTCACGTCATAAACAAGGTCCCCTTCACTATTTTGGAATGCTCCAAAATTCTCCAAATGCATATCACCTTGAATCCACGTCGGCTTATCTTCCGGTGTATGGAAAGAAAATGGAATTTTCGTTACGTCATAGTAAAATAAATACGCATTGCCCCGGAAAAAACGAAACGGATTTTCCGCCATTTGCCGGTATTTCTGTTTTCGTTTATCATGACTCAGGCCGGTGATCCGTGAGTCAAATTCATTCAGCACCGTTTCCAGCATATTACAACGAAGTGTCCGGCGCGTTTTTTGCACTTCGGCCATCCAATTTTCAATCATCCCTACCCCTCCCTCGTCTTTTTTATTTTACCACAACAAAAAAGAGCGCGGTTTGAAAAAAAACAGCGCTTACGCAGGGAACCATATTTTGGCCAAATAAATGACAACAGCGACCGTAACGCTGCTCAGTATCGTCGTAACGATCACCGCTTGAGAAGCGAATTCAGGATAATTATCGTACTCAAGTGCCAAAAGCGCACTATTCCGCGAGGTCGGAAACGAGCTGGCAATAAACATAGCTTGTGCCAGCGTGCCATGCACATTCAAGATTGTAATCACGAGCAGCCCGATTGCGGGAGACAGAAAAAGCCGGGTAAACACAGCCAGCACAAGCGGCTTTGAGAGAGAAGTAATTTTCATATACGCACACTGGGCGCCTAATGTAAGAAGAGCTACTGCCAAAAATGCGTTAGAGGCGTTCTGAATGGGCGACCATAAAAAAGAAGGGACGGTCACACCGGCCGCCTTCAAGATAACCGCTGCCACAAGAGCATGAAGCACTGGCAGCTTCAACACTTTTTTTAATACTTTCTCACCTTGGGCAGAAGCAGAAACGGAATTGTAAAACCCCCACGTGTAGGTGAGCAGGTTTTGAAAAATCGAGATAATAATCTGAACCGACAAACCGAGCGGGTTCGCCGCAAAGACAAGACCGCTTACCGGCAGCCCATAATTGCCGGAATTGCTTAACACTCCGCTGTTTTGATAGCTTGAGGACAGCTTCCGGTCAAAACCGGCTAGCTTGGAAATAAGGAGCGCTGCCACAATTAAAAGTCCATTGAACAACAGCAAATAGGCAAAAACAATCCCGGCTGTTTTGCCCGATAATTCCGTTTCATATATATTGACGAAGCAAACCATCGGCAGAAAAAAGTTAATCGTAAGCTTTGATAAAGTAGGCATATGCAGCGTGTACTTGCGGTGCAGCACAGCCCCCGCAGCGATGAGTAAAAACATCGGTAAAATAATTTGAAGGAACACACTAGCGAAAACCAACATGTTGAAAACGCCTCCATCTTGTCAAAAAAGAAAACGGAGCGCGGCGCTCCGTTTTCCCTGGGGATGTGATCCACTTCTGTTCACATCAGGGGATAAAACAAGAGTAACATAGTACATTATGAAGGAACAGGTTATTGCTATTTTATTCTTTTTGTTCATATTGTTCATGATCCGGATGCTTCTTCTTTTAAGAACCGGCTGATCCATGCACTTACGATTTCAGGATATTCATGATGAAGCCAATGAGTTGCTTCATCTATTAACACAAGCTGCCCGTTCCCACATTGCTCGACACTTTTTTTGGCCAGTATAAGAGACAACGCCGCGTCTCTTCGGCCCCATAGCATCCGTACAGGCACAGCCGGTCCGGGAGCTGGAATTTCAAAAAAATCCTGCTGCCGCATCGCTCTGTACCAATTAAGCATCGCTGTAACGGATCCTTTTTCCGTCCATGCTTCTTTGTACACCCGCATATCCTTCTCATCAAAGGTTCCTGGATGGGCGGTTGTTTTCATCAGCTTTTCGAGCAGGCTGTACTCATTTCGCCTGAGCAGCCATTCCGGCAAAAACGGAAGCTGAAAAAAGAAAATATAAGCGCTTTTGAGCCATTGAAGGGGATAAAAAGGAGCGGTTTTGGCAAAAACAGCTGGATGCGGCACGTTCAAAATGACCAGCTTTTGTACAAAATCGGGATAAACAGAAGCTAAAAACCAGCCGACAATGCCTCCCCAGTCATGGCCCACTACAAGAGCTTTTTCACAGCCGAAAGATTGAATAAGGTTTATTATGTCTTTCGCAATCATATCGAGTGTATACGCCTCGAGAGGCTCAGGCTTGCTGCTTTTTGAGTAGCCCCGCATATTGGGCACGACCACCCGATAGCCTTGCTCCACTAAAGCATCAGCCTGCTTCTTCCAGCTATAGGAGCATTCCGGGAATCCGTGCAGCAATAAAACAAGCTCTCCATTCTCCGGCCCGGCCATTTCGGTGTAAAGATCGATTCCATTTACCCCAATGAGCCGCTTCGTCCATTTATATGTATCCACCTTCTTCACTCCTTTTCCCGAATGTTTCTTCGTCTCTTTTTCATTCCCCTTCACTGCCTAAATATGCAAAGAGAGAATAGAAAAAGCTGCCCGGTTTTCCGGACAGCTTCAGACTATAGACAAATTATATGGATGACTGTGCACACGAATGGGATGGATCGGCGGCGTCCGGGCAGCTCCGCTTTCCATGGGGCAGGCGCTGAGCCCGGCTTCATCTGGCGGCTCCACCGGTCTCCGCTGCCCGCTAGTCCCATAGGAGTCTGCGCTGCCCTCCCGCCGCCAAGCGGCTTGCGACAAGATGGTATAGAGCGAATAAGGTCGTATCTTTCTGTTTAAAAAAGAGAAAATGTCTATTCGGTCCTTGCTTATGGATCTTCCACACCACTTAGTGAAGCCTGCCGGACGAAGACTCCTGCGGGAAGTACAGTGAGTCGGGAGACCCCGCAGGCGTAGCCGAGGAGGCTCCCGCACTGCCCGCGGAACGCGAAGTCCGGCCGGCTTCACTTATCGGCTCTTTTTTAACTTTGTCTAAACACTAAAGCTGCCCGGTTTTCCGGACAGCTCTTCTTTTCTTATTTCGGCATATTGACAAACAGTTCATCGACAGCCGGTTTTCCTTTAACCAATCCTGTCTGTTCCATCCAATCAGCTGTTTTTTGCCACGTTTCTTCTTCCTGATAGCCAAATCCCTGCTCTGATTCCATAAGCGGCAGCAAAATATCCAGGCTTTCTTTTTCCACTTTTTCTTCAAGCGGGAAGTTTTCTTTTTCCTGGTTCGCCATTAAAATATCCAATGCGCCGTCCGGATCTTTTTTCACATCTTCAAATCCTTTTTCGGCTGCACGCCAGAATGCTTCGATCAGTTCCGGATTTTCTTTCCATGTTTTATCGCTTGTCACAGCAATTAATTCATAAAAAGACGGCACACCGTAATCAGTCAAATCAAAATTAGCAGTTTTGTACCCTTCAAATTCTAACAGCGGCACTTCGTGGTTAATATAAGCACCTACCACTGCATCCGCTTTTTTGCTGATAAGAGATGCGTTTAATTCAAAGCCGACATCCACTAAGTCTACTTTCGACGGATCGCCGCCGTCTTTCTCCACCATCGTTTTCACAATCGATTCATTCAACGGAATTCCTGTGTAGCCAACTGTTTTGCCTTCCAAATCTTTTGGCGACTTAATATTGCTTTCTGCAAGCGACACAACCCGGTTTAACGGCTCCCGTACAATAGCACCGACTGATTTTACACCAACATTTTGCTCAGTACGCGCCACAATCACGTCCGGCTGATACGTAATGGCCATTGTTACTTGATCAGACGCGGCCATTCCAATCGGGTCTGTCGCATTTGCCGGGAATTGAATGTCCAGGTTAATGCCTTCATCTTCAAAGTAGCCCTTTTCCTTCGCTACATATAAAAAGCTGTGTACGGCATTTGGATACCAGTCCAGCATAATGCTGACATCCTGCATCTCCTTTTGGCCGCCCTCTTCTGCTGTTTCTTTTGGTTTTTCTTCATTGGCTCCGCATCCTGCGAGCATAACCGCAGCAAGAGCACCCGCTATCCATTTTTTCATTCGTTTTTCCTCCATTTCATTGACCGCTTTTCAAGCAGTTTAACTAATACAAATAACACAATGCCTACAATCGAGAGCAGCACAACAGGCGCAAAAACAGCCGCTCCATCAAACTGGGTCATCATGCGGCGGCTGAAGTAGCCAAGCCCGGCCTGTGCTCCAAGCCATTCACCAATCGCCGCACCAATCACGCTTAGTGTAACCGCGACCTTTAATCCTGAATAAAAGTGCGGCTTCGCAGAAGGCACCTGCACTTTAAAGAAAACATCCTTTTTTGTTCCGCCCATTGTGAGCATTAATTCACGCAGCTCCTTACTGCTGGATTTCAAACCGTCAAATGTATTGACCGTAATCGGAAAAAAGGTAATGAGCACTGTTACCACGACCTTGCTCCAGATCCCATAGCCGAAAAACAAGATAAAAATAGGTGCCAGCGCAATGGTTGGAATCATTTGCGATGAAATCACAATCGGATAAAAAGCCCGTTCTGCCGTTTCACTTGCTGCCATCCAGATCGCCAGCGCCACGCCAAGCACAATCGAGATGGCAAGTCCGATTAAAATGATCGACAGTGTAGACGGCAGATGCTCTAGAAAAAGTGTCTCCCGAAGCTCCCAAAAACGAACCGCTACACCGGACGGAGACGGAAAAATAAACAGAAGATTCACCAGGCGTGCGGCCAGCTCCCATAAGCCGAATAAGAGAAGCACAATCAGCAGGGCAGGTCCATATTTCTTCATCACGGCTTTTTCACCCCGTTCCGCAGCTGGTCAATCAAGTCATTTTTCAGCTTTATTACGGCCGGATCATTTAAATCCCGCTGTGATCTTGGGCGGCCAAGCGGAACCGCTACTTGCTCAAGTGTACGGACCGGTGTATCCCGGAAAATAAAAATCCGGTCCGATAAAAACAGCGCTTCATTCACGTCATGGGTAATAAAGAGGATGGTTTTCTCCCGCTGTTCCCATTGATCCAAGAGCCACTCCTGCATGGACAGGCGTGTAATGGCATCCAATGCACTGAACGGTTCATCGAGAAGCAGAATATTGGAACCGGTCAAAACAGAGCGTAAAAAGGATACACGCTGGCGCATACCGCCGGACAGTTCAGACGGATATTTGTCCGCTGATCCTTCAAGTCCAAACTCATCCAGCAGCGGTATAATGCGTTTGGCTGCTTCCCTTTTGGATACGCCGGCCAGCTCAAGCGGAACAGACGCATTTTCAAGCACTGTCCGCCACGGCATTAACAAGTCCTGCTGCGGCATGTAGCCGGTACGGCCATGCCGGCTTTTGAACTGCTCTCCATTTAACCAAACAGCACCCGTCTCCTCCTGTTCCAGCCCGGTAATGAGCCGAAACAGAGTGCTTTTGCCGGAGCCGCTCGCTCCAATAATCGTCACAAATTCACGGTCGCACACCGTCATATTCAACTGATCAAGGATTGGTTTTTTGCCGCCGTACGAAAACGACACATCCCGAAACTCAAGCACCGGCTTACGCATCGCCAGGCCACATTTCTCCGTTGTATGCCATGTCCCAAAACATGTATTCAAACCGGGTCGTGTTTAGGAAAATGTCCTCAAGCCGTGCACGCTCCCGTTCCGACTTTCCATCCGCCTGCTCATCCATTAAATCAATGCACCACTGGGCAAGCTGGCCGAATTCTTCGGAAGCATACATCCGAATCCACTCACCATACAGCTCATGGTCCGCAGCGCCCGGCCGTTTACTTAATTCCTTGCCAATCTCCCAGTAGCTCCAGGCACATGGAAGTACAGCCGCCAGCACATCCGCCAGCGTTCCATTTTGAGCCGCGTGCAGCATGTAATGCGTGTAAGCAAGTGTAACCGGCGACGGCTTTGCCGCTTCAAGCTCCTCTTCTGTAATGCCAAAACGTGCAGCATACTGCCGGTGCAGAGCCATTTCTTCGTTTAACGTTCCGTCTAAAAGTGCGGCAAACCGGCCCATCGTCGCCACATCTTCCGCTTTCACTGCTCCAATCGCAAACACTTTCGCATATTGAATTAAATACAAATAATCCTGCACCATGTAAAAACGAAACCGGTCGGGATGAAGCGTTCCATCTCCCATTCCCTGCACAAATGGATGCTGATGGTTTTGCTTCCAGATCGGCAGGCATTTTTCCCGCAAATGATCACTAAATTTCATTTCAGCGCTCTCCTTTCTTTTGATGTGTCCAATTGTAAATAAACGCCGCCATCACTTTTGTGTAGCGAACGAGTTCATCAATGTCGAGCTGTTCATTCACCGCATGCGCATGACGAAGCGCGCCGGGCCCGTAAATAGCCGTTGGAATCCCGGCATCTGCCAGCCAGCCGCCGTCCGTTACAGAAGGGGACACATCGAGTACAGGCTTTTCATGAAAAACCGTTTGATGTGCATCTATCAGTGCATGGACAGCCGCATGGTGAGGATCCACCTCAAACGAAGGGAAAATTTCGCCCCGGTCTTCAATCATAGACGTACCGCCCCACTCAAACCGCGGCGGATTTTCCTGCATCCACAAATCGCTTTTGGCGATGTTTCCGATAAATTCTTCGACTTCCTGCGCTACACTTTCGTACGTTTCATTCGGATAAAAATGAACCGTAATCCATAGACGGCACTCGTCCGCAATAAAAGCAGCATGGCGTCCGCCTTCGATCACCGCTGGATTGATTGTCGTCGTTCCCGGCGGAAAGCCCGGATAGCTTTTCATTACCGCCCAGTGCCGTTCAAGCTCCTGCAGGCCGTGGATGATTTTTGTCATTTTTTCAATGGCGCTCGCACCCATCAGCCGGCCGCCTGCATGAATCATCTGCCGCCGTGTAGCATCATGAAAGGTCTGGTCACTTTTTAGCGTAATCCAGCCGGTGATGACACCGCCCTGTCCCTGGATGTGCAGTTCACTCGTATCAGCTACAAGCGCAAAATCAGCATTGTAGCCGCGCCTGCAGCACTCCAGCGTTCCGGCTTCGCCGACTTCTTCGCCGATTACGGATTGAACGATCAAGTCACCCGGAAGCTTTATGCCCGCTTCATGAAGAAGCTGGATGGCAAACAGGGCCCCGGCCAGGCCGCCTTTCATATCTGCCGCTCCACGTCCGATCACAGCATTTTCTTTTACGATTGGCGTAAACGGGTCTGACTCCCATTGCTCATCCGGCGTTACTTCTGCCACGTCCATATGACCATTAATAATGAGACTTTTATAAGCTTCGCTGTTTGTTCCCTTTAACGTACCCACCACATTCGGATCGCCTGGGTATACATCCCATTTGTCAATATCAAAACTTTTTGTGCTCAAAAACCGGGCAACAAACTGCTGGGCTTCTTCTGTATTGCGGGCTGGCGGTGCCGGTGTCCGAAACGAAATTAATGTTTTCAGCAGTTCAACCAGCTCTTCTTTTCGTTCATCTATTTGTTTATGTATTCCTTCGATCATCTCTTTCACAGCTCTCTTCCTTTCCCAAACAAAAAAAACCATTTCTTCGCATGGAAGAAACGGTTGTGATGACATGTCGGACATAAAGCGTCAAAACACCTCTTCCTTACGCCGGTACAAACCGGATCAAGTTTTAAGGGTTAAGGCAGCTCGCCTTTCTCAGCCCGAAGGCACCCCCAGCGGTGATTCCTATTTAATTTGATCTTGATACTAGTTTTATCACACTAAAGCATCTCATTCAATAGCAAATGCAATTTTACCAGTTTGTTCGGCCTTTTCCATTCGGATGAATGCTTCTTTAAATTGGTCCAACGTGTAGGTCTGATCCATTACCGGACGCAGATTGTGAGTCTCAATAAACGCGAGCATCTCTCTCATTTCTTCACCGCTCCCAAGCGTGGAGCCGTACATATTAAACTGTCCATAGAAAAATGTACGCAAATTGATCATCACTTCATCGCCGGCAGAGGCGCCAAACGTCACAATGGTGCCGCCTGTTTTTAACTGCTCGAGTGATCGGTTAAAAGTCGCGGCTCCGACAGACTCGACCACTAGATCCACTTTTTCTCCCTCCAGTGCTTCACACCAATCAACAGCTGAATCGATGGCCTTGTCCGCACCGAGTTCCAATGCTCTTTGGCGCTTTTCCTCTGACCGGGATGTTACATACACTATAGCACCAGCCGCTTTGGCAAACTGCAATAGGAAAGTGGCCACTCCGCTGCCAATCCCGGGAATAAAAACGGTCATGCCCGGCTTTACTTTTCCTCTTGTAAAAAGAGCACGGTAAGCAGTCAGGGCAGCGAGCGTCAGGACACCCGCTTCTTCCCACGACAAATGAGCCGGCTTCGGTACAGCATTTTCTGCCGGTACCGTAATAAACTCGGCAAATGTTCCATGAAAAGGCAGGCCGACAATTTCAAAGCCCTCCGGCGGGGCGTCGCTTTTATACGGCCATCCTAATCCCGGGTTGATTATCACTTCATCGCCAGTTTGGACTATGGTTACGCCAGCACCCACTTCATCTACAATGCCGGCACCGTCTGATCCGATTACAAGCGGCGGCTCTGTTTCTTTATGACGGTGCAGCACAAAAAGATCGCGGTGGTTTAAGCCGGCGGCTTTTAACCGTATGCGTACTTCTCCCGGTCCGGGTACCGGCTTTTCAATCTGCCCGGCCGAAACGCCTGACAGGCCTGATTTTCCTGCGTGCAGAATGGCTTTCATCAAATTCCCCCTTCATTTTATCCATATGGTATGATTTTAACATACACATAGATAGAGACCGGCATTTTGTGTTTTGGTAATCAGGCTCGCAAAAAGAGACAATAGAATGAAAGAAATCGTAATAGGTCTTTTAGCTTTCGTTTTTTTCGCTGTTACTCCTGTGTTAAACCGGTCGATGGAGGAGCTGTATGAACGGACCGCTCACAAATAGCAGACGATCAAAGGAGGATAACAATGAATCTCCCGGGTAAACCAGACTATGTGATTGAGCTGAATATGAAAAGGATTCACATTTGGTCGCTTGTGCTGACTCTTCTGTTCGTCCTGATCGGCAGTTTTGCCGCTGTCATGCTTCACAAAGAAAGCTTTTTTTCCTTTTCCATGCTTGGTATCCTGTTATGGCTCATTCTTTACGTCATACTTATTGTGCTTCATGAAATTTGTCATTTGATCGGGTTTAAACTTTGGGGAAAATGCAAACGTGAAGATCTTGTATATGGAGTGAACCGGGAACTTGGTGTTGCGTATGCGGGCACGAAAAAAATGCTGCCGGTACGGGCTATGAAAAAAGCGCTCCTGCTCCCATTTTGGCTGACCGGGCTGCTTCCGTTTGTAATAGGTATCTGGCTGAACAGTGCTTCTCTTATGACCGTTTCTGCTTTTTTAATCGGGGGAGCTGCAGGTGACTTTTCTATGTATGGGCAGCTGCGCCGGGTGCCTAAAAATGCGTTCGTTTTCGACCATCTTTACAAACCAATTTTGTATATTTTTAATCAAAAAATAGACAGTCCTTCTTGAGGAGCTGCCCACTTTTGCTTTCCAGCTTGATGCATTTGGATAGGCGGTCATTAAATATCGAGTACGATTTTTCCGAATGAATCGCCATTTTCCATGTATTCGAGAGCTTCCGCAGCTTTTTCAAGCGGAAAATGCTTATCAATGACTGGATGAATTTTTTCCTGTTCAAATAATGTCAGCATATCGGCAAATTCCTGTGGACTGCCTATTGTGGTTCCCCGTATATCCAGATGCTTAAAAAACGCGCGGGGCAAAACGAGCTGGGGCACTGGACCCGCTGTAGCCCCAAAGCTTACAATCCGGCCTCCCGGCTTGGCAAGGTCGATTAGACGGTTAAAGGTTTCCCCGCCAACCCCATCAACGCTCAAGTCGGCGCCGCCCATTTCGCTCTTTAACGCTTTGGCCCAGCCCTCACTCCGGTAGTTGATGCCGCCGGCTGCACCCATTCGTTTAGCCCGTTCGATTTTTTCATCGTTACTTGACGAAACAAATACACGCGCTCCCTTTGCAACAGCAATTTGAAGAGCAAACAAAGCTACACCGCCGCCAATGCCGGGGATAAAGACCGTATCGCCTTTTTTCAGTTCTCCGCGCGTAATGAGTGCCCGGTAAGCCGTAAGGGCAGAAAGCGGAAGAGCCGCTGCTTCCGGCCATGTTAAGTAAGCCGGCTTTTTATATACATTCTCGCATGAGATTTTTACATATTCGGCATAGGTTCCATCTGCAGGCATGCCGAGAACGTGAAAGTCCGGCTGATTGAATCGAATGTCATCTCCCCATTGAAGGCCTGGATTGATAACCACTTCATCCCCTGCCCGCAGACTTTCCACACCGTCTCCCACGGACTCTACGATACCTGCTCCGTCTGCTCCAAGAACAGCCGGCAGCTTCATCCCCGGGTACATGCCATATGTAATGAAAACATCACGCCGGTTTAAGGAAGCATTTTTCAGCTTCACAATAATTTCCCAGCTGCCCGCGGACGGTTTTTCTACTTCCACGCGCTTTAGCGCGTTCGGTCCGCCCGTTTCCTGCAGTAACATGGCTTTCATTGCATTCTCCTCCTTTTTGTTCGACATTTTTCTGCGTTTACCCGTCCATTTTAACAAGAAAACATACCTCTGCATACGATATAGCACTACGCTGCTGAAAAGGATGTGCTTGTGATGCTGAACGAGAAACTCACAAAAGCGATCAATGGAGAATATACAGCCATTCACATTTATGAGAAGCTGGCAGATATGGCTTCAACGCCTTCTCAGAAAGAAAGAATTTTAGCAATTCGCACGGATGAAGTCCGGCATTTAGAAACATTTTCCTCCCTTTATCATGCGTTAACTGGAAACGCTCCTTCTCCTGTATGTGCCGAACCCTTTCCTAAAACATTCAAGCAAGGCATTTTACGGGCTTTTAAGGACGAACAAGAAACGTCTGAATTTTATCTGGACATAGCCGATTCCACTCATCTTCCTTACGTGAAAAAAGTATTTAATCGGGCGGCGGCCGATGAACAGCGCCATGCGGTTTGGTTTCTATCTTTTTTATAATCTCTTTTAAAAACCGTGCTTGCGAAGCCAGCTTTCACATACAGACGTCCATTTAGACACTTCCTTATAACCCTCAGCAAGACCAAGTCCGTGGCGGCCGCTTTCAAAGATGTGCAAATCAAAGGGAACCGAAGCACGGCTCAATGCAGCCGCGAATAACAAGCTGTTTTCCACTGGGACCGGCTCATCATCTGCTGTGTGCCATAAAAAGGAAGGCGGCGTTTCTTTCGTTACGTGCCGCTCATTTGATAGAAACAGCCGCTGTTCACCCGATGAACCGGGTCCAAGCAGATTTTCCATCGATCCTTCATGGCGATGCTCGCCGAGTGTAATAACGGGATAACCTAAAACGAGCAAGTCCGGA
The DNA here is from genome assembly GCF_038806185.1 of Domibacillus sp. 8LH. Classification (NCBI taxonomy): domain Bacteria; kingdom Bacillati; phylum Bacillota; class Bacilli; order Caryophanales; family Bacillaceae; genus Domibacillus; species Domibacillus sp. 8LH. The sequence goes on from NZ_JAVJNG010000004.1 coordinate 99,058, forward strand.
CGAGACGGCTGCTGTTCAACTGGATCAGCAGCATCTGCCATTCCCTGATCGTATTTAGTGGCAAGCGTTGATGCAAGGTGGCCTCCCGCCGAAAAGCCGAGCACGCCAATTCGGTTTGGATCCACATTCCACGACGCTGCATGATGCCGGACAAGACGAATGGCGCGGGAAGCATCCAAAAGTGGAACGGGATGACGGTAAGGTGCTGTTCGATAATGAACAACAAAGGCATGAATACCAAGACCGTTCAGCCATTTTGCGACAGGTTCTCCTTCATGATCAGCCCGTCTGGCATAGCTTCCACCCGGAAAAATCAGCATAGCCGGCGCTGTACTGTCCCCAGCTGGATAAGCCATCATAGAAGGTGTTTCCTCTCCCTCAAGTTTAAAAGGAATTTCTTCTTTCCACAGGTGAATCATTCTGCTTCCTCCCTTATTTTGAATTGAATCCACGCTCGGTCACATAGCCATCCATAGACCAGATACCTTTTTTCTTTTTCTTGGCTATTTCTTGTTTCGCTTCGAACTCATCCAAGTAGCGTGTATTTGGCGGATATACATAAGCCACCCGCGCCACCCCCTCTTCAAGAAGCGTTTCCTGTACGCTTCTTCCATTCACATAGACATACACTAACATTCGATTGTACTTGTCCAGGCGTTGTCCAATATCAAATTCAATCGTAATATCTCCGCCTTTGAGCAATTCTGCAGTCCGCTCCTTTGCTTCCTCACCGAGCGGCTGCCTGCCCAGCTGCGGATGACGGGTTTCTGGTGTATCAATAAGCAGAAACCGAGCACTGAATTCTTCTTCTTTCCCATCACGGTCCGCGTCAAAAGCAAACACAGCGGTGTCACCGTCAATCGGGCGGACGAGCTTTGCCGGTATCGGCTCCATTACTCCTTTTGTTTTTAGAATGCTGCCTGCTTCATTAACCGGCTCCTCTGCCTCATCGGTATTCGTTTCTGTTTGCTCATTTTCTTGTTCAATCGCTGTTAATACATCTTCTGTTACTTCAAGAACATCGTTCACATCTTCTAAGCTGCAGGCTGACAGAACGAAAGCTGCGGCTGAACATAGAATCAGTGTCACCTTTCTTTTCACGTTTTAATCCTCTTTTCTATCTACTTGAACTTCTACAAAAAAAACCTCTTTGAAAGAGGTTTGAGACTGTCAACAAAGCCGTCAGTCTTTTTTTATGAAAGCTTTCACTATTAAAAAGGGCAGGTTTCTTTTCGGGAAACATTGCTTCTTGAAGAGAGCCGATAAGGGAAGCCGAGCGCCCGCCGCCTTATCGGCTCTCTTCCTAACCGCCCGCACTCTCTGCATGAAAAAGAAACAAAGAGGTCTTTCGGCAAAAGATTTATTTGTCTACAATCTGAATCTTCTTTGAAAGAGGTTTTTATTTTCGGGCAGCTGCTTCCTGGATATAGTCGGCAATAACCGGAACAGACAGCTCGAGGCCGCTTGTAGACAAACTATTTTGTACATATTGAAGTTTATTATCATCACTTGCATACGACTGAATATTGAGTATGTTATTAATATATAAAATGCCTTCATTTGTAATCATCGGCTTGATTACATGCCCGTCCGTTTCATAATAATGACGGATTTTTGCCAGGCCATTAATAAGCCCCTGGTCAAACAAGTCGTTCATGGCAATCTCATAAACCGCCGGCTTCATATTCTCACTCATCCGTTCATGCAGCTCGTACATGACATCCGGCTTGTTCTCTAAATAATACTGTACGTAATAAGCAAGAAGCACCTGTTCTGCTACTGGTAACTGTTTTCCCATACAAACGCCTCCTTTTTAATCTTCTCTATTATACATGATGCAGGCGCCTATCAGTCAATTTCCATTCAACCTCTCTGTCTGAGGTACATATACTATGAATAATCTTAAATGCTCTGACGTGGGCATATTGACACAAAGATTCTATTAACAACTCTCTTAAATCATGATATAGTCATGACAACAAATACCATATAATAGAGGAGCTTTAAGATATGACCTTCAAAAAGGTGATGATAGCGATCATGCTTTGCGTAATGGCTTTATCACTCGTATCTCCCGCTGCAAAAGCCGCTGAACCTGCCGCTGCTTGTTATACAAAAAAAGCCGCCAGCAAAACATATATTAATGTGTCTGTTGCCACGCTCTGGAAAGATACGAGTGCAAAACGAAAGATCGATCAGCCGTCCCTCTCAAATCCTGTCAACATGCGGGACTGGACAGCGAACATGTCCACTGTGAAAGACCGTCTTTGGCTTACTGGAAAAGCAGAAACACAGGCCTTGTATGGCCAGGAAGTCACTGTGCTTAAAACAAGCGGCAGCTGGGCACAAGTAGCTGTGAAAGATCAGCTCACGCCCAAAAACAGTAAAGGTTATCCAGGCTGGCTGCCTAAATCACAACTTACCACACAGCCTGCTGCCTACGAGAGCTGCCAGACGGCATGGGTAAAATCCAAGACCGCTTTTTTGTTTCATGATAAGAAACAGTCGTTTATGGAAATCAGCTTTAATACAGAACTGCCGATTATTAAATCAGAAACGAACTGGGTACAAGTTATGACTCCGGCAAATGGTGCCAAATGGCTTAAGAAAAGCGACATCCGGGTGCTTGCTGCAGTTCCAAACATACCGAAACCAACCGGGTCTGCGCTTTTGGCAACAGGAAAACAGTTTCTCGGCCTTCCATATTTATGGTCGGGGATGTCGGCTTACGGCTTTGACTGTTCAGGCTTCACTTCTTCGGTTTACCGGTACCACGGCATCAGCATTCCACGTGATGCGTCCGAACAGGCAAAAGCGGGCAAAGCAGTGGCAAAATCCGCTCTTCAGCCAGGCGACCTGCTGTTTTTTGCTTATAATAATGGCAAAGGACGTGTTCATCATGTCGCCATGTATGCCGGCAGCGGCCAGATGATCCATGCTCCAAAAGCCGGCAAGCGGGTTGAAATTATTTCTATGAATACTGCTCCATACAAACAGGAGTATGCAGGCGCACGCCGTTACATTCAATAAAAACATCCCCGGTTTTCTGCCGGGGATGTTTTTTACACTTCAATAATAATAGGGACAATCATCGGACGCCTTTTTGTTTGGGCGTACAAAAACTTCCCAACCGTTTCTTTTAAGTTTTGCTTCATCACTTTCCATTGGGTCACTTCAGCTTCCTGCAATCGTTGAATCGTACTTGCTGCAATCTGGTTTACTTCATTCAATAAATCTTCTGACTGGCGGGCATACACAAACCCGCGTGAAATCGTATCAGGTCCTGAGACAATTTTGTTTTCCGCTTTGCTTAAAGTAATCACAATCACAAGCATGCCGTCCTCGGAAAGCTGTTTGCGGTCGCGCAGTACAATATCGCCAACATCCCCAATTCCAAGACCATCTACAAAAATGTTTCCAGCCGGAATTCTCCGTGTCTGACGGGCTTCAGACTGGTTGATATCTACAACATCTCCGTTGTTTACCACAAAAATGTTCTCCCGCTGGACACCGACAGACTCAGCCAGCAGCCGGTGCTGCTGCAGCATTCTGAATTCGCCATGAATCGGGATAAAGTACTTTGGCTTCATCAAGGTTAGCATAAGCTTTAGTTCTTCCTGACAGCCGTGGCCGGATACGTGCATCCCTGTCGCCGCTCCTGATCCATAAATAACATGAGCGCCAAGACGGAACAAGTTATCAATAATGCGTGCGACATTTCGTTCATTTCCCGGAATTGGCGATGAAGACAAGATGACTGTGTCTCCCGGGTAGATTTCCACCTGCCGGTATTTTGAATTGGATAGTCGGGACAAAGCTGCCATCGGCTCTCCTTGGCTTCCCGTACAAAGGATTGCTACGTTTTCTGGATCCAAGTCGTGGATTTCCTCCACATCAATGAGCATATCATCCGGAATATCTAAATAGCCAAGGTCAATGGCGACCGACACGACATTCACCATACTCCGCCCTAACAGTGCAAGCTTGCGGTTTGTTTTCCTTGCTGCATCCACTACCTGCTGCACACGATGAACATTAGAAGCAAATGTGGCAATAAACACTTTTCCCTGTGCTTTGCTGAATGCTTCTTCAATATGCCGTCCGACATGCTTTTCAGACGGCGTAAACCCCGGCCGCTCTGCGTTCGTGCTCTCAGATAAAAGAACAAGCACCCCGTTTTGGCCAAGCCCCGCCATTTTATGAATATCCGGATACTGATCATTGACCGGCGTCAAATCAAACTTAAAGTCCCCCGTATGTACGACCGTTCCTTCCGGCGTGTGAAACGCAGCGCCCAAGCAGTCCGGGATACTATGGTTTGTTTTAAAAAAGGTCAGACGGATGGTTCCAAGTTCAATGGTTGAATCGGAATGAATCGGTGTCAGCTTGGTATCGCCGAGCAGCCCGTGCTCCTTCAGCTTAATTTCGATCAAGCCGATTGTCAGGCGTGTCGCATAAATGGGCACATTCAGCTGTTTCAAAAAATATGGGATGCCCCCGATATGATCTTCGTGTCCATGCGTTACCACGAGCCCGCGAATTTTCTCTTCGTTTTCGCGTAAATACGTAATATCCGGGATAATTAAATCAATGCCTAATAAACTTTCGTCCGGGAACTTCGAGCCGCAGTCGATCAAAACAATATCATCCGCATACTGAACGGCATACATGTTTTTCCCGATTTCATTTACGCCGCCTAGGGCAAAGATGGATAGTGTACTTTCCTGTGCATTCATCATGTCTTCCTCCCCAATGAACTCATTATCCAAATTGTGCCCTGTTCGAACGCTTTTATGCTCTTCTTTAAGAAGAGGATTTTAACCCAAAAAAGCGGCGCTTCAAAAGAAGCGCCGCTTTTTTCTGGTTAAACGATTTTTCGGCCATGCTGCGCCAGCGCAAAATAAATGCCGTGCTGCAGCGTTTGAAAGCAATCAAATCGAGACAAGTTGATTGTTGACTGTGAAATAACCATGCCAAGTTCCGGGGAAATACCGACAAGAATCGTCTCAGTCCCAATCAAGGAGGCGGCAGAGCCAATTTTCTCAATCAAGCTGACGGTATGGCCGCTGATGTCTTTATCGAGCCCTGTTAAATCCAGGACAAGATAGTTTGCTTTATGGGCTGGAAGGTTGTTGAGCGTTTTGACAACAAGCTCTTCTGAGCGGTCTTCATCATATTTGCCAATAAGCGGTACGACTACGATTCCTTCAAGAACAGGAATAATTGGCGAGGACAGCTGTCTGACCAATTCTTTCAGCTCTTTTGTTTTTTCTTCGACAATGGTTTCCAGCCGAAGAATTTCCTCCGCTTCTTTTTTACGAGCCAGCTCGTGAATATTATTGGAGATGGTTACGTCTGATGGAAAATATTTAATAATGCTGTGCTCATGCCCATCCAGCTGATCCTGCACGACTTCATACCAGATGTTCTGCCCAAACAGCCCCGTAAAAATACCGGCATAATGAGCCGGAAGATAATTGCCGCCATGCTCTTTTTCCTGTGCTTTGTTGATCTTATATTCCCAGCTGTCTTTTATATAAGCGGTCAGCGTTTTTGCTTCAAAGTCCAAATCTTTGATCGTCGTCCGTCCCCAGCCTGCCGAGGCGTACGTGTTGGTAATCAGCTCTGCTGCCTGCGCCGCATTCACATCTTTTATTTTTTCAAAATACTGTCCCACAACCAGTCCCTGCCGAAAACCGGTTGTTTCAAACACAAGGTTTGATGCTTCTTCGCCGGAAATTTCTTCGATCGTATCAAAAAATGTTCTCATGGCGGAAGAAATCCAAAACAGAACCGCGTCTTCTCTTTCAAATACAAATCTTCCTTTTTCCAAATCCCATTCAAACTCAAGCCCGCCAACTGTAATATGTGAATTCGCTGCCATCTATGATGCCCCTTTATAGTGAGTACGTGTTTTTTTATACAGTAATCTCATTATAGTTTTTGTCTAAGAACGTGTCCAATTTCGAATCTTTTTCTGTTATAAAAGCACACCCAAAGTTGTTTGTACCTTTTTTCCCTATGTTAACATCTCAATATCCAAACAAAAGTAATGATTTTAATTTAAACGCAGAAGGGACAAAAATATGCTTGTTCAACCTAAAATAGAAATAACCAACTTGTTCGAACCCATCCCAAATGCCCATGTACTTTATCTTTTTCAGGAAATTGATGCTTATATTTTAACGAGTATTCAGCATGGAAAACGCACGCTCGTTATTGAGAATGACCGTTTTTGCCGGCTGATGGAAGCCCGCCTGCAGCCTCTTTTATCCACCAGCCAAATGAATTACATTCTTTTCCAAAATCACTTTGAATTTTTTCTATTATCTTCAATCCGAGAGATCCATCCCAACATCATTTTTTTAATGAAAAGCATAAAGAACATATTTATCATTATGCTGAGAGAATCTGGTTCCATATAGAGTGGAACAAACAAACTGGCTTCTCTGCTCGGCTGGAAGAATTTGAACGAAAAGCGGACGCGCTTTTAAAAGAAGCGGGCATCTCATGCGTATGTGCCTATGACCTGGAAAGCTTGACCGGCCTTCAAAAGCAGGCACTTCTTCTCTTTCACGATTTTAAGCTGACAGACCAAGGCGAACTGCTTCGTTTCCCTGCTTAAAAAGAAGTCTTAAATACGGGTGTGTTCCTTCTTTATTATTTATGCTTTCGTTGCTATGAGCACATATCTCCGGGATCGAGCAAATTGAATGATCATCCTTTTGTTTTTTACCTTTTACATAAAATGGCTAAAACATTTTCCTGACTTTTCCCTGGTCACGAAAGAACTGAAAATCAACAACCTGATTTTCAGTTCTTTCGTTCTTTTTGATTAGCCATGCCGCGGAAAAATGGATGTGGTTTCAAAACTGCCGAAGGATTTTATCTTACCGTTGTTTATCCATCTTTACAGACTTCAAGGAAAGGTGAGAACCACTTTTGCCCTGAAACGCATGTGCAAAATAACAACAGTATGCTAAAGAAGTTTTTACTACGTTTAATTCAAGATAAAAAGCAGGAGGAACCTCCGGGTGCCAGTTTCTTTCATACATCCAAACCTTACCGTTCCTGTAAATTCCTATATCAATTCCAAGCTCATCAAATGAACGTCTATAAAGTTTATCCATTTCCTTGGAGATTGATATGGAAAAAAACTTCTAAGTACCGCTGCATATTAAAGTAACCTTCGCCAAACTCCTGCTTTAAAAAAGGCGTAATATACAAGGCAGCGCCCCGCTGCTAATATTAGCTTTCACACTATTGGGAGGCGCAAGACGAGGCTAAATCGAGCAAACTGTCCACCTGCTGGTTTCATCTTTTTGCACCTGCAGTCTCAAGTCATACGCGAGGCCTGCCTGGTTTCTGCATTGAATGAACGTTTGAATACTATACTTTTCCAGGATTTAGTCCATTAATGAGGAAGACAGCATACGTCTCGAAATCCGTTACTGTTCGTTTGACCTCATATTCGTCTTCCATCCGCCTTACACAGATAATACCCTTTCCTTTTCTCCCATTTCGCGGCTTTAAGATCACCTGCTCTTTTTCATGAATAAAATCAATCACTGCTTCCACTTCCTTCACTTCCATCGTATCTGGAAGATAGCGGGAGAATAAAGCCGACTTGCTCAATTTATTAAAAACTTTCATTTTATTTCCAACAGACCAGCTTGTAAACGGAATAAGCGCTTTTAACGCTTCAATAGTCACTTGTTCTTCTTCCGATTTCACATGGCCGTTTGTATTATAAACCCCATCCGGAAAAGTCGTTTGCTTTTCGATCCATTGTCCATTTTCATAAAACTTGCGCCGTATCGTCTTCGTTTTTAAGTCTACACCCTGCGGCTGAAAATAAAAAAAGCCAGTCCCCTCTACTTTTGCTACCGCAGCAAACGGATAAGCTTTGAAATGCTTTTCAGGCCCTGCCAAATTCAGCATGCCGACCATCACCATCCATTTCACCTCCCCGTGTATTTTATTAATGAAGGCTTGTTTTGCGTGGGCGGACTTTTTCCTCATCATTACATAAATAGAACCGAAAATCGCTAGATGGATTTTCGGTTTTTAATCTCTTTATCGCTTTGCACCAGCGCGGGTTGGCCGCTTTGAATCGTTTTCCTGCAAGGTTTCAAACTGACTGACCATTTCCTGTAAAATATGAGCGACTTCTCTTAGCTTGCCACTTTGCTGCTGGGCCGTTTCAACAACCTGGTTTTGCTGCTGGGCCGATGCAGCAATTTCCTGTGTAATCGCTGTTCCCTGTTCTGAAATTGCACTAATTTCCTGAATGGCCGTTAATGCTTCCTCTGATGCGTTAGAAACAAGGCGGGAATTTGTAAAAATTCGTTCTGATCTCGTTTCCAGCTCTTCAACCGCTTGGAAGATCTTTGAAAACAACTTGCCGCTGTCCTCAATCATGTCAACGCCTTTCATCATATCTTCTACATTGGTTTCATTCAGCGTTAATACTTTATTGGTTTGTTTATTAATTTCCTCTACTGTTGCCGTAATGTCCTGCGCTGAAGCAGCCGTTTGCTGAGCCAGCTTTTGAATCTCCTGGGCGACAACAGCGAATCCTTTTCCTGCTTCGCCTGCGCGAGCAGCTTCAATCGCTGCATTCAGTGACAGCAAATTAGTTTGAGCGGAGACGTTACGTATTAATTCGACAATTTCGCTGATACGGGCCAGCTTGCTGTTTAAATCAGACAAGTTCTCCTGTGAAACCAGTCCATTCTGTTTGATCGACTGAATCTGGCTCGAAATCGTTTCTACCTGCTGCGAACCACTTTGAGACAAATGGCTCGTTTCCGTTGCCATCTCTTTAATTTGGCCTGTTTCCTTATTCATCTGCTCGACTGCTTCAGTCATATCCAGCATGAGGTTAGAAAGAGACTCCAAATGGCGGGAACGGCCTTCCGCTCCCATTGCTTCTGTCTGGGTGCTGCTGGCAATCTGGTCTGATGCTTCTGTTAATTCTTGAAACGACGCAAACAGTGTATTCCCTGACTGGCTCAAATCTTCGGCTTTTTCATGCACATTTTGAATAACTGCATTTAACTGGCGGCGCATGCTCTCAAAGCTGCCGGCAAGCATGCCAATTTCGTCTTCCCGGTCGAGGCGGATCGGATTACGCAAATTCCCGTCTGCAATATCCTGGGTGAAACCAGCCAGCCGTTTGATCGGAGACGAAATCCGGCTGCCCAGCCAAATGGCAGAGCCGGTTCCAAGTAATACGGATAAAACTAAAAACAGCAGTGGGTAGAAAAGAGCTTTCTGTTCTAACGAATGGATAAACGATGCATCCATGTCAACACCGACAATGGTGTCCGTTCCTTCTACTGGTATAAAAAAGGATTTATGAATGCCCCATTGATCCGTGTAAATCGAACTTACTACAGCGCGTTCCTCTGTGAAAGCTTTCTCCTGTTCAGGTGTAAACGGCGATTCTTTCATATATTCATCACTGCCGTTCAGGGCCACAATATAATCTTTGTTATCCTGACTTGTTAATACGTATACATATTCAATGCCTTCACGCTCTTTTATAAAATCATCCAAAGCGGATTTTAATAGCGAGCCGCTTTTTTCTGGATGTTGTATGGCGTCCTCTATCTCCTGCGAAGAAAGTGTCCGGGCCAAAGCCGTTCCGTTTTCCTCAAGACGATGATTAAATTGGGAGAGCACATGATCATCTAAAATCGTATTTAATAAGTTAATAAAAAATAAGCAAATCACTAATGAAAAAGCTACAAACGGTACTAAAAAACCAAGTGTTAATTGAGATTTAAGAGACTTCTTAGGATGTATGATCAATAATTTCACAATACTTGCTCCATTTCACGGTTTTTAAGTTCTTGCATGTCAATAAAAGGTTCCAAGTCCAGCTGAAGGATATGATGATTTTCGTTTAAGTTATCGCTTTTGAAAAATACAATGGCAAATGTCCGGTCGTGAGCAGCCTGAATCGGACGGTATTCTAAAATATGCTCAAATTCCTTTTGAAACGCTTCATGATCAACAGCTTTTACTAATCCCTGTGACAAAGCGAGCGGAATTTCCGCACAGCAAAAGCTGTAAATAGAATCATCCATATCCTCAATAATCTGCTTCCAATCCGGTTTTTGCTGCGTGAAATACTGTTCATAGACATTATGTCCGTAAGCATAGTAACCAAGATCTGTCGTACCTGCTCCCGCAAATCGGAGTGGATTAACCTCAATAGGAATAACCGTTTCTCCCTGCTTTCTAATTTCAAAGTGGATCGGGTAATTTTGTAATGAGACCAGCTTTTGCAGTTCGGCCATAAAAGAATACGCCTGCTCATAAATTTCTTGAATCACTTGTTTAGATGTATAGTAAATGCGGTCCGATGTATCGTATTCATCTTTGAAAAGCCGCTTAAAGACGCTTAAAACGACGGGATTTCCCTGCTCATCATAGTATCCGTCAATGGCATATTCTTCTCCCTGAATCCACTTTTCAATAAGAAGCGTTTTTTGATTAATAACCGACGGGTCGTATATTTCTTCTGAAAGTAATGCGTCCGCTTCGAATTGATGAAGCGCTTTTTCCCACTCTTCTTTCCGCTTTACTTTATAAACCCCTACGCTCGAGTAACCAAAGGTAGGCTTCAGCACGACAGGAAACGGAATTCGCTCGACCGGCAGGCTGAGCAGGTTATCAGCCGTTACCACTTGATAAAAATAGTTAGGGTATATTTGAGACAAAAGAGTGCGCAGCTGTCCTTTGTTTTTAAACAGCTTTGACCACTGATTCTCGTTACTGTCCGGACAATAAGTATCCAGAAGAGACAGCCCGCTTTCCGAGTTGGTCAGCAGCCGCTGTTCTTTCGTCAGCAAATCGAAAAACGCCGTGTAGTTCACAGGCTCCGCCTCCTTTAAAACCGGGATCTGTAAATGTTCCAGTGTTTGTTTCAGTAAGGGAGACAGAATTTGTTCGTTTAAAATCATCATAATGCGTGTAATCCTTTCCAGTTAAAATGTATGTGAGTACTACCACCTCCAATAACGCACATAAAAAAAGTCCACCTAAAAAAGGTGGACTTTCCGTACATACATGCTAAAAAAGCATCTTGTTCAAAAATGTGTCCATCTTCTTCGGCAGCCCGGCTGCCTTAACACTTGGTTTTAGGCCCGTGGCTTTGCGTCCTTATTTTTCAATAAGTTTGCTATTATCGGAGGATATAAAAATTGTAATAAACATCCAGCTGCTTATGCGTACAAAAGACTTAATCCAGACCATTTAATTCCTATGAATCCAACAATTAGTCCTTTTTATCTATTTTTCAGTATAATAAATGAAGCAAAATTCGTAAATAGTTTTACAGAAAAATATATCTCCAATAAAATAAGATGAATACTTTCACGCTTGTACATATTGAATTTAGAAAACACTGCAAATGAACAACGATCCTACTTTCTGCTTTTTTAACATAATTTAACATGTGGTCTCATGCTTAAAATGGTATCTTTTGACCCAGAAAATAAGATACACCTTATATAGTTACAAAAACAAAAAAGCAGGGAATGCGGCCAATTGACCTCTTCCCTGCTTTTTATGTTTTGTTATCCTAATTCTAATACTGCTACCGCCTCGACATGGACCGTCTGCGGGAACATATCCACCGGCTGCACTTCACGTGTTTGAAAGCCGCCGTCTTCAAGTACGCGAAGATCCCTTGCGAGCGTACCCGGATTACAAGACACGTATACAACCCGTTTCGGCTTCATTTTTAAAATCGTATCGAGAAGTGCCTCATCGCAGCCTTTGCGCGGCGGGTCTACCACGATTACATCCGGCTTGATGCCCTGCTTGTACCAGGCCGGGATGACTTCCTCTGCTTTTCCCGCTTCAAAATGAGCGTTTGTAATACCGTTAAGCTCCGCATTTTGCTTGGCGTCTTCAATGGCCTGCGGTACAATTTCAACCCCGTACACCTGCTTTGCTTTTTGCGCAAGGAACAGAGAGATCGTGCCGATGCCGCAATAAGCGTCGATCACGGTTTCCTCACCAGTCAATCCGGCATACTCAAGTGCTTTGTTGTAAAGCACTTCTGTTTGAACCGGATTGACTTGATAAAATGACCGGGCAGAAATGGCAAATCGAATGCCGCCGATCGTATCATAGATCACATCTTCTCCAAACAGCGTCCGCGTTGTGGAACCGAAAATAACATTTGTTTTATCCGGATTCACATTTTGTACAATCGACGTAATATCTGGAACAGCTTGACGAATCCCCTTTATAATGGCTTCCTGGTTCGGCAGCTCATTGGTGCGTGTGATCAGCACAGCCATTTTTTCGCCGGTTTGATAGCCGATTCGTGCCATTACGTGGCGAAGCACACCTTTATGGCGGCCTTCATCATACGGCATAACCCCGTTCGCTGAACAAACATCTTTTACTTTTTGAATGATTGCATCACTTTCTGTATGCTGGATCAAGCATTCTGTCATATCAATAATGTCATGCGAACGCTTTTTATAGAAACCAGCGACAATCTGCCCCTCAGGCGACAGACCTACCGGCACCTGCGCTTTGTTCCGGTAGCGCCACGGATCCTCCAAGCCGAGCACCGGATGTACCGGCACGTCCGGAAGCTTAGCGATCCGGTCAATCACATTGCGTACCTGGTTGTATTTCATATCCAGCTGCCCTGCATAGGATAAGTGCTGCATCTGGCAGCCGCCGCACTCTTCGTAGACCGGGCAAGGCGGCTCCACTCGCTCTTTTGATGCTTGATCAAGCCGGACCAGCTTGGCAAACCCGTACCCCTTGTTTAATTTGGTTACTTGAATTTCTCCTGTTTCTCCCGGCAGAACACCTTCTATAAATAATGGATAGCCGTCAATTTTGGCTACTCCTTTTCCTTCATGCGTCAAATCAGCCACCGTTACATGAACGGTATCGCCTTTTTGAACCGGAGCTTGAATCTTTGCCACAATTACTCTCCTCTTTCTATTTGAAAAATGATTCCCGCTCAGCCGAAATCCATTTTTCCATTTCTTTTTCCCTTACAGAACGATTCACTAAAATATCATGCCAGAGGTAGTTTTTCAGTAAACGAAGCTTGTCTGGCTGTACACACCAAGTCCATTGACTGGCTGCCCTGCTTGAAAACGATACCCTTCATCTTACACCGATGTGCCGCTTTCTTCAAGAGCGTTTCAAGCATTTCATACATTTCTCTTCACATGGACGGAATCACTTTCCGCTCTTCTTTATTCTGCTGACTGCGGCAGCAGTTTATACAGTCTTTAAAAGAGACTATGACAGCGGATCACCTATCGAAAATGAATGGTTCTGCCCGCGACATCTATTTTGATGAACGCTGCAGGAACGGACTGTAAAAGGCATTATTGCCTATCGTGATATTTTCCCGGCCGTTATGGAGCTTATGCAGCAAGGCTATTTTCAGGCGGAAAAGCTTGTAACAAAACGCATTTCGCTTGATGATGTGGTAACAGAAGGGTTTGAAGCACTGGTGAAGGAAAAAAATCATATAAAAATTTTAGTTAAATCCCAGCCTGATTGATAAAAAAAGAACATCCCCCCTGGATGTTCTTTTTTTGTTTAGAACCGGCGGAAAGTGGAATAGTAATCCATATAAGGAGTGATTGAAAATGAGTTCACTAAAAGATCAAATTGCCTCAATTATCGACAACAACCTTGTGGGAACGATGGCCACTATTCATGATAACAAGCCGCGTTCACGCTATATGACTTTTTTTAATGACAATTTAACACTGTACACGGCCACAAGCAAAGACACTCATAAAACAGAAGATATCGAGCAGAACCCATATACGCATATTCTGCTTGGCTATAACGGCGAGGGAATCGGCGATGAATATGTCGAAATCGAAGGAAAAGTGACCGAGTCCGACGATGAAAGCTTAAAGAAAAAAGTATGGAATGAACATTTAGAGTCATGGTTTGACGGGCCGGAGGATCCGAAGTTATTGATTTTAAAGGTTACCCCTGAGCAAATCCGGCTCATGAATAAAAAAGGACAGCCGCCGCAAACGCTGGAGCTGTAACAGAAATCAAAAGCACCGCCTTAAAAGGCGGTGCTTTTTGGTTGTAGACAAAGTAAGAAAGCAGGCTGATTGAAAACGTCTGACTTTCCAGAAACGCCGCCGGCTGGGAAGCGGAGTGACCTTTTGGAGGTCATGAGCACTCATAGCCGGCAGGTGACGGCGAAAGTGGGCGTTTGCCAACAGCCTGAGGGGGTGCTTTTTATCGGGCAGCTGCTACAATCTCTTCATATGAGCCGATTGCTTGAATACCGCCGTTTTTCAGCCGGATCACTTGATCGGCACGACGGATTGTATTCAGCCGGTGAGCGATGACGAAGCTGGTCCGTCCTTTCATCAGGCGGCCGAGCGCTTCCTGAATATGCAATTCAGTGATTGTATCGATACTGCTTGTTGCTTCATCTAAAATCAACAAAACCGGATCAGCCAAGATTGCCCGGGCAATCGCCAGAAGCTGGCGCTGCCCCTGGCTGATGCCTGATCCATCCTGCTTGAGCATGGAATCGTATCCGTCCGGCATCCGTTCAATAAACGAATGGGCATTGGCCTGCCTGGCGGCTTCTATGACTTCTTCATCCGTCGCATCCAGCCGCCCATAGCGGATATTTTCCATTACTGTTCCTTCAAAAAGTACCGTATCCTGCAGCACAAATCCCATTTGGCTGCGCAGTGCTGCTCCGGAGATATCCCGGCTGTCTATACCGTCAAACAAAATTTTGCCCCCATCCGGCTCATAAAACCGGACAAGCAAATTCATAATTGTCGTTTTACCTGAACCAGTCGGGCCGATCAAAGCGATCATCTCTCCCGGTAAAGCGTGGAATGAAACATGAGATAATGTTTTTTTTCCTTCTTCATAAGAAAAAGAGACATCATCAAACACGACTTCCCCCGACAGAAGCGGTGTCTGTCCTTTTTTGCTGTCAACCGCTTCATCCGTATCCATAATATCAAATACCCGTTCCGCTCCGGCGACCGCTGACAGCATTGTGTTGTATTGATTGGCCAGATCATTGAGAGGGCGCGTGAACTGGCGGGCGTATTCTGTAAAGATCACAATGGTACCAACCGTTGCCTGCCCACTCAGCGCTAGAACACCGCCGACAAGAGCAATCACAGCGAAACCAGCGTTATTCAACACATTCATTAATTTCGGAATAAAGCCCGAATAAGCCTGTGCCAGATAACCGGCTTCACGCAGACGCTCATTTTTTTCCATAAATTCTTCAATGATGTCTTCTTCCCGCGAAAACATTTTGACGATATGCCGGCTCGAAATCGCTTCTTCAATAAACCCGTTTAACTCGCCAAGGTGGCGCTGCTGCTCCTTAAACCTCGGGCCGGTGCGGCTTGTGATCCATTTCATTCCGCCAAACATCAGCGGGATAATGAGCAAAGTCACAGCGGTTAAAAGCGGGCTTAAATAAAGCATCACGACAATGGAGCCGGTGAGTGTCAACAGCCCCGATGCCACTTGAATAATGGAGCTGTTCAATGTACTGCTGATATTATCGATGTCATTGGTGACACGGCTCATTAACTCGCCGTGGCGGCGCTTATCGAAAAAAGAAATCGGCAGTGTGTGAAAATGGCGGAATAAATCATCACGAAGCTCGTAGACGGTTCGTTGGGCAATTTCCACCATCCAATAGTTTTGCAGAAAGCTGACGGCTGAATAACTGACATATACCAGTGCCAGGCCGGCGAGCAGAAGAAGGAGTCCGCGTTCATTCCCCGATGCGATATAATCATCGATCGCCTTCCCGATTAAAAAAGGGCCGGACAGGGCTAATGCGGAGCTGAGCGCCACCATTACCATCGTCAGCATCAGTTTTCCTTTTCTTTTCAGCAAATAGCGGCCAATCCGCTTCAGCGTCTCAGACATGTTGCTGATCTGCGGCTTGGCTTCCCTGTTATTGCCCGGATGCTTCATGAATTCCATCTCCTCTGCCCTGTGACTCCAGCAGGCGTCTGTACAAGCCATTTGTCCGTGCCAGTTCCCTGTGTGTGCCGGAAGCGGCAATTCGACCGTCTTCCATTATAAAAATACAATCCGCTTGTTCAGCAGTTGAAATTTTTTGCGTTACAATCACTACGGTGCATGGCTGGGCAGTGATTGCCTCAATAAGTGCGGCTTCCGTTTTCACATCCAACGCGCTCGTACTGTCATCCAACAGTAAAATATCCGGCTGCCGGACGAGCGCCCTTGCGATGGACAGCCGCTGCTTCTGCCCTCCTGAGAGCGTAACGCCTTTTTGCCCGATCACCGTATGGTATCCGTCCGGCAATGAAACGATCGTTTCATGAATTTGCGCTTTTTGAGCGGCTTCCATTACTTCTTCATCGGTCGCATTTTTTTTGCCCCAGCGAATATTATCGATAATCGATCCGGTAAACAAATGAGATTCCTGCGGGACAAAGCCAATATGACGCCGAAGCAGGCCGACATCCATCCGGCTTATATCACGGCCGCCGATGGCGACACGCCCTTTCTCCGGCTTATACAAGCGCGGAATCAAAGAAAGCAGTGCCGACTTGCCAGAGCCGGTTTCCCCCAGAACAGCCGCCATGCTGCCGCTCTTAATATTCATGGAGAGCGAATGAAGCACGGGCGTTTTACCGCCCGGGTATGTAAAGGTAATCTCTTCTAACGAGAGATCTCCTTCTGCTGGATAAGTCTCTGTTACAGCCGGCTGCTGCTCCTCTTCCATTATCAATACTTCATTGATCCGGGCAGCAGAGGCTCTGCCGCGGGCAAACGCAAGTGTAATAAACGTAAGGATTGACAGTGAAATAATAATCCGTGCCGCATAGTTGATCACGGCTACAATTTCACCCGTGGTCGCTGTGCCGCTTTGCAGCTCGACAAAGCCGAACCATAGGATAAATAAAAGACCGCCATTCATCACAAGCATCAAAATCGGCACAATACTTTCGAATGTGCGGATGACGCCGATCGTGTTTTCCATAAGTGCTTTGCCGGCCCGTTCAAATCGCGCTGTTTCATGTCCGCTGCGGACAAATGCCCGGATCAGCCGGATGCCCGTCAAGTTTTCACGCATTACGCTGTTTACACGGTCGAGCTTGAGCTGCACACGCTGGAACATCCCCGCTCCCTTTCGCATCATAAACAACATAAAGATGGTCATGACCGGCACCGTTATAAGCAGCACCGACGCTAGCTTAAAATGAACGAACAGCGCCATCACTGTACCAAAGAGAATCATCAGTGGTGCACGCAGCATAATGCGCAGACTCATAAAAACAGCGTTTTGCAGCTGGGTCACATCGTTTGTCATCCTTGTAATTAATGTCGACGTATCAAAGTGGCCGTACTGCCCGAACGAAAAAAACTGCACTTTCTCGATCAGTTTCTTTCGAATATCGAACCCGTAGTTTTGGCCAATCCGCGCAGCAATAAATGAATTGGTAATTCCAGCAGCGAATGAAAACAGCGACAGCCCGACCATGATACTGCCCCAAAATAAAATCGCGTTCATCTCTCCAGCCGCGATGCCGTCATCGATCATCTTCGCCATTAAAACCGGCAGCACAAGTTCCACCGCGAGCTCAAGCAGCATCAGTCCCCAGGCAGCAGCCATCCGCAGACGGTACGGCTTTAATAACGCCCAAACATGATTCATCCCCATTCCTTCTTCCACTTCTTTGTTATCTTTAGTGTAGCAAACATAAAAAAAAATCGCTTCTTTCAAGAAGCGTCCGGTATGCTTGTCCGCTCAAAGAGCAGAAGGCATTCTCCAGCCTGTTTCATTTACCAGCTGCAGAATTGCCTTACCATTTTGGTTCGATAAACGTTCTTTTCACCATCAGCTCCATATCCAGGCATTGAATGGCACTGATTCCTTCTATGCAGACGGTTACGCACACATTTGTCCGCTCCAAAAATAGAAAGCTCATGAAAGCAGACTGCTGTACCGCAGCACACATCTAACGGCTGAAGCAGTGATAGAGTCACTGTTTTTTCTTTTCATTGAGATGTTCGATGCGGAAGTACCTGGGCAATGGACTTCGGATATTGGACCATAACAGGGTAAGTAAAGCGGACGGGAATGACAATATCCTGGACAGGTATTCCGCTCTTTACAAGAAAAAACGCCAGGGTGTACGGCTGATGCGCAAAATGTTTACACGTTTTTTCTTTGGTATGACCTATTTTCAATTTGAAATAGTCATTCGCCATACATTGAACAAAAAGGCACGGCTTTTCATGCAGATGATCTGGAAAATTTAAAAAAGCCTGCCGGCATCGAACGAGGCGATGCCGGCAGGCGGGCAGTTTATAGCTGAGGAAACTGTTCTGTCTCCCTTTTACTTTTTTGTACAAAATAATAAACAATCACACCAGCGAGCACGTATACCGCACACGCAGCGTAAAGCATTTTAAAGCCGAGGCCGGATGCCACAACCCCCATCACAAAAGACCCAAAGCCGATGCCGAGATCAAAAAGAGACAAAAATGTCGCTGTCGCCAGCGCTTTTTTCTCAGGCCGCGCTTTCGATATGGCAATCGTTTGAAAGCCAGGGAATAAAGTGCCCCAGCCAAGCCCGATCACCCCTGCCGCAATCAGAAAAAGACCGGCGCCGCCAGCCTGGCTCAGCAAAAGCAGCCCTGCGGCGAATACAACAATCGACGGATAGACGATAGCATTGGCACCATAACGGTCAAACCAGCGGCCGGTAAACGGACGTGACAGTACAATAACAACCGCATACACAACAAAAAAGAAGCCAGACACGGCACCAATATGCAGCTCTTCAGCGTAAACCGAAACGAAGGATAAAATAGCTGAATAAACAATGGCGAAGAAAGTACCAGTCAGCGCGATCGGCAGGGCAGACTTTTCAATTAAATTACCCGGGGACAGATCCAGCTTAAACTGTGCAGCAGGCTTGCGGCTGCCCGCTTTCTCATTTTTCAATGATAAGCCGATCACCAACGCAATCAAGGCAACTGCTGCGCACACGATAAAGCCCGCTTGAATGCTCCATTTGTTCATAATAGCAAGTCCCGCAAACGGGCCGATCGCCATAGCCAGGTTCATGGACATCACATAGTAGCCCATTCCCTCACCCCGGCGTGAATTCGGGATAATATCCGCTACGACAGCTCCGGCTGCGGTAGTCGCCATCCCAAAGCCAATGCCGTGGAAGAACCGAAGCACAAGAAGCGCTGTAAGTCCATTTGTGAACGGGTATAAAACCGATGCTGCAAAAAAGATCACAAGTGACGCAATCAATACTTTTTTCTTGCCGAAATGCTCGACCCATTGTCCAGAAACGAACCGGATCAAAATCGCTGAAATTAAAAAGACGGTTGTGGCCAAGCCTGCTTCACTTTCCGTGCTGTTCAATTCGTTTAATACATAAACGGGCAGCGTGACAAGCAGAAAATAAAACGTCATAAATAAGAAAAAGTTCGTTAATGAGATGCTGATAAAATCTTTTGTCCATAGAGCTGGTTTATTCATGCAAATCCCCTTTCATTTTTCCAAGCCAATCATGAAGTGCCAGCTGCACAAGCATACGCTGTTCCCGCGGCACCTGCTCAAGCAGACGGTCATTCATCGTTAAAATGGCCTTCTCCCATTCCGGATACGCCTCGTGCGCTTTGTCCGTTAAGTGAATCACTTTTACCCGCTTGTCTTCGCCCGGCACCTGCTGTACATATCCCTGCCTGGCAAGACGCTGAATCGTCCGGGTCATCGGTGGTGCTTCAACTGCCAGGTATTCGCATAGCGCCGACTGCGGCATGGCCCCTTTTGTTTTCAGCACAAATAAAACCGCCCATTGTGCACTGTACAGACCGAACGGATGCAGCGTTTCATTCACTTGTTTAGTCAGCGTGCGAGACAGCTGATGAATCGTATGAAATAGCTCATGTGTTTCCATTCTATCCTCCAATTGATTACTTAGGTAACTAAATTATAACATGATTATTCGTCACACGAAATACTTTCTATAAAAAAAGCTGCTTCGGTATCACCGAAGCAGCCCATATTAATAAATGCGGTCCTGTGGACGAAGCTTTTCGATTGGTGCAAAAACATCAAGATGGCGGTATAAATTTTCAAAATCAGCCGGAATCTCGCCGCCAAGCTCCCCGTCAAGATTAATCAGCAACGGTTCCGATGATTGAACATGAATCCGGCTTGCTTTTGTATAAACAACATGAGGGTCATTTAAATGATCTCCCCGCAGGGCAAGGCTCGCAATTCGGATAAATTCAGCCAGGTTGGTTTTCTTTAATATAATCAGCGTAAATAAACCATCGTTAACAGATGAATCCGGCGCCAGCTTTTCAAAACCGCCGACTGAATTCGTCAGCCCGATTAAAAAAAGAAGGGATTCTCCTTCAAACACTTCACCATCATATTCAATTCTAATATCTGTCGGCTTGATCGAAGGCAGCATCTCGATACCTTTTAAATAATAAGCAAGCTGGCCGAGCATCGTCTTCAGCTTGCTTGGCACTTCATACGTAAGCTCTGTTAAACGGCCGCCCCCTGCAATATTAATGAAATAGCGCTCATTCATGCGCCCGACGTCTACCGGAATGGTTTCACCGGCTGTGATCACATCGATGGCTCCTTGAATATCACGCGGAATATGCAATGCCCGGGCGAAGTCATTGGTCGTGCCCATTGGAATCACGCCGAATTTCGGACGATGCTCCTGGCCGGCCAGGCCATTCACTACTTCATTTAACGTTCCATCGCCGCCCGCTGCAATGACAACATCGAATTTCCGTTCCGTGGCGATTCGTGCTGCTTCGGTCGCATCTCCTTCTCCCGTTGTTGCATGCGCGGAAGTTTCATATCCGGCTCTTTCAAGCTTTTCGAGCGCTTCCGGCAAATGCTTGCGGAACAATTCGCGCCCAGAGGTTGGATTGTAAATAATTCGTGCTCGTTTCGTCATCTTTATCCCAGTCTTTCTGCTATTAATATAATCGTTCCGCAAGCGTTGTTTTTATGCTGCGGTATATTTCCTGCCAGATCGATTCGTCCGTGCGGTAGGTTTCTGTCAATGCCTGGATCATGTCACGGCTCTTTTTCTCGAAATCTTCATGGTCACGCGGCGGCAGCGATGAACGGTACTGTGTGACCATTTCCTGCACGGCTGGAGCACGCGGTCCCCATACGGCCTGCTCCGCTCCTTCTTCGTTTATAAAAATAAAAATAGGAATTGCCCGTGATGTTCCATTTGTTAAATACTGGTCCATCAGCTCCAGATTTTCATCGCGGTGCAGCATACGGACTTCCATCTTTGCTGCTTTTGCCATGGCAAGCAGAATCGGAATGTTCACCATAGCGTCCCCGCACCAGTCTTCTGTGAGGACAATGACACGCCAATTGGCTTCGCTTACTTTATCAATAAGAGAAGCTTCTTCGCTCGATAAGTGAAAATTTTTTAATACATAAAGAAGATTTTCTTTATGCTCCGACATATTGTTTATATAGTCCTCAGGTGTCAGTCCTTTTTCAAACCATTCCTGCAGATTCATTTTTCGTTCCTCCGTTACGGATTTTCAAAACATCCTATCCTCCATTATGCACAAAAACGGCCGATTTGACAAAATCGGTTGATTTCAAGGAGGCACAATTCTATAATGAAGAAGAATAAATTAATAAATATTAATAATTATAAATAAAAATACAAAGGAGTTTTTCCATGAAAGCATCAGTCATCGGCGCTTCCGGCTACGGAGGAATTGAACTTATACGCCTTTTATCCAATCATCCACATTTTGAGCTGCACGCTGTTTATTCATCCAGCAAAGACGGCGTTCCTGTTACAGAAGAGTATCCTCATCTTGCCGAGATTTGCCCGCTTCCCTTAACGAAAATTGATACAGAAGCGATCAAACAGGAGTCAGACGTTGTATTTTTAGCGGTTCCTTCCGGCGCAGCTGCTGCCCTTGCCCCCCAGCTTGCCGGCGGACGGGCCAAAGTCGTCGATTTATCCGGAGACCTTCGCTTAAAAGAAACAGAAGATTATAAAAAGTGGTATAAAAAAGACCCGGCTCCAAAAGAATTTGTCGCTGATGCCGTGTACGGGCTGACAGAATGGAACCGCGAAAACATTAAGTCGGCATCCGTTCTATCCAATCCGGGCTGTTATCCGACAGCAGCGCTTTTAGGGCTTGCTCCCGCTGTACAAAACGGTGTAATTGATATGAAAAATATTATTATTGATGCCAAATCCGGTGTATCGGGTGCTGGACGCGGCTTGTCTCCGATCGTTCATTTCGCGGAGATGAATGATAACTTCCGCATTTATAAAGTAAATGAGCATCAGCACATTCCGGAAATTGAGCAGCAGCTTTCCTGGTGGAGCGAATCAGCCGCCCCCATTACGTTTTCTACCCACCTTCTGCCGGTATCCCGTGGAATTATGACAACGATGTATGCACCGCTCACACGCGATATGACAACAGAAGAAGCACATGCTCTTTATGCTGATACCTACAAAAACGATCCATTTGTCCGTGTCCGCCCAGTGAAACAGTTCCCTGGCATTAAAGAAGTAGCCGGTTCAAACTTCTGTGATATTTCTGTTGATGTGGATACACGCACGAACCGTCTTGTAATCGTGTCCGTTATCGATAACCTTGTAAAAGGTGCAGCGGGACAAGCCGTTCAAAATGCAAATATTATGTTTGGATTCGAAGAAACATCGGGGCTTAAAGGCTTTCCGATGTACCCATAAGAGGAGGAGACCAATGAAAACAGTAGTCGTAAAATGCGGCGGCAGTGTGTTAAAAGAATTGTCACAAAGCTTTTTTGACAGCATGAACGCGCTGATCGCCGATGGATACAAAATTGTGTTTGTTCACGGCGGCGGCCCGGAAATTAACGCTATGCTCGAGAAAATGAACGTAAAAAGCGAGTTTAAAAACGGCCTGCGCGTTACGTCAGAGGAAGTGCTTCAGGCAGCGGAGCTTGTTCTTTCCGGAAGCATGAACCGGAAACTGGTCCGTATGCTTGAAGCACAAGGTATTCCGGCTATCGGTGTACAGTCAAGCGACCAGGGTATCCTTCAGGCTGACTTTATTAACCAGGAAGAACTCGGGTTTGTCGGCGACGTAACAGCTGTTAACAAAGAAGCGCTCCAGCTGTTCCTTGAAGCCGGCCTCCTTCCCGTTCTGACACCGATTGCGAAAGGTCCAGACGGAACGGTGCTGAATGTGAATGCAGACCATGCAGCAGGCGCGGCTGCTTACGCTCTTGAGGCAGACCACCTTCTTATGGTGACAGACGTGCCCGGTGTTTTAAAAAATGGTGAACTGATTCCATCTCTCACTGCTTCCCAAACAAACGAACTTATTGATTCCGGTGTAATCAGCGGCGGGATGATCCCAAAAGTTCATACTGCCCTGAAAGCACTCGAAAGCTGCGGACATGTTCATATTGTCTCTGGCAAAAAACCGTTCTACGAAAATGAAACGTGGCATGGCACTTTATTTCAAAAGGAGGAAACAGTATGAGTCATTTATTTCCTACATATGCAAGATGGGATGTTACACCCGTCAAAGCAAAAGGCTCTTATTTAACAGCAAAAGACGGCAAGGAATATTTAGACTTTACATCTGGCATCAGCGTATGCAACCTTGGCCACGCACCGGACAACGTCAAAACAGCAGTTGAAGAGCAGCTGAACCAGTTTTGGCATACGTCAAATTTGTTTCAAATTGAGCTGCAGGAAGAAGTAGCGAAGCAGCTGACAGATGCGTCAGGGCTCGATCTTGTGTTTTTCGGAAACAGCGGCGCTGAAGCAAATGAAGCAGCCATTAAGCTTGCCCGCAAATCAACTGGCCGTACAAAAGTCATTACATTCGTTGATTCATTCCATGGCCGCACTTTTGCCACGATGGCGGCGACCGGCCAGGACAAAATTAAAACAGGCTTCGGTCCCATGCTCGAATCATTTGAGTATGTCAACATGAATGATCTTGATTCCTTGACAGCTGCCCTTGATGACAATACCGCAGCCATTATGTTTGAAGTGATTCAAGGTGAAGGCGGTATTAATGAAGGAAATGCAGAATTTCTAAAGAAAGCCGAAGAACTGGCTCATCAAAATGGCTCTCTTGTTATTATTGATGAAATCCAGACAGGCATCGGCCGTACCGGAAAGCCATTTGCTTTTCAGCATATCGGCTTGAATCCGGATATTGTTTCGGTTGCAAAAGGAATTGCGAGCGGCTTCCCTCTCGGTGCGATTATCGGTAAAGCGGCCCTTGCCGAAGCGTTTTCTGCCGGTTCACACGGCTCGACATTCGGCGGCAACCCAGTGGCTCTTGCAGCGGCCAAAGCAACATTGAACACTATTTTCGACGAATCCTTTTTGGCCGATGTAACCCAAAAAGGCGAACTGATTCACTCGCTGCTCGAAGAAGCACTAAAAGAGCAGCCTATCTTTAAAAAGCTGAAAGGGCGCGGCTTAATGGTGGGCATTGAGCTGAACGAAGAAGCGGGGCCGTTTTTAGCCAAAGCGCGTGAACAAAACCTGCTTATTTTAACAGCCGGTACTCATGTAATCCGCCTTCTTCCGCCTCTTACCGCAACAGAGGATGAAATTAAAGCAGCTGTGAACGTGATCACCCATATTTTAACCAATTAAAAAAAGCGGTCTCCATTCGGAGACCGCTTTTTACAATACTTTTCGAAATGCCGACTGTTTTTGGATGGCTTCTTCAATAAATGCAGCAGCTTCTTCCACTATGCGGCCGGCATCATAATCCATGGTGGCTACATGATAAGAATTTCGCAGTGTGACGATTTTCTTTTGTTTGGATGAAATCGCCTGGTAAATAAACGATGTGTTTTCCGGCGGCACAACGTGATCTACTGCTGATTTGATGCAAAGCGCCGGCACGCGGACACGGTGCAGTACGCTCGGCACCTCCTTCATGAGCTTTTGCAGCTCGCGCACAGAAGCAACAGGCGCTTCTTCGTACGTGATTTCATGGACGCCGTCTTTTTTAATATCCGGCGCTCCTTCCGGAATAAAACGAGGAGCCGGATCATACTGCAAGTAATCGAGTGACGGCAGTGTAAGAGCTGCATTAATCGTAATAATGCCTTCAATGTCCTGATGAGCGGCTGCAAATTTAAGCGTCAGTGTGCCGCCCATGGACTGCCCCATTAAGAAAATACGCTTGCCGCGCTTTTTCAAAAAGCGATAGGCGTTTGAATAGCTGTTATACCAATCGTCATGTGTGCATGTTTCCATTTCTTCCTGGTGCGTGCCGTGGCCTTTCAGTCTTGGAGCAACAACCGAAAATCCTTTTTGGTTTAATGCTTCGGCTACCTCCCGGACACTTTGCGGCGTACCAATAAATCCATGGGAAAGAACAATACCAATTTCATTTCCTTCTAAATAAAATGACTCAGCACCTGGGATTACAGTATATTCTCTGCTCATTATCCGGCCCTCCGTTTTAATTCCGATTATTTTTATAAGATATATACACTTTAACGGATTTTATCCGACAAGTCAAGTTGGAATTAACATAAAAAGAAAACCGTTCGATTGAAAAGACGGTGCTATTACATACAAAAATGGCGCGATTGGAGTTCAATCGCGCCATCCTGTCTGATCATTTATTATCTTTTTTGAATTTCTTCTATAAGCAGCTTATTGATCGCCTGCGGATTCGCCTGCCCTTTGGACGCTTTCATAATTTGTCCAACAAGGAAGCCGATCGCTTTTTTCTTGCCTTCTTTAAAGTCGGCAATAGACTGTGGGTTCGCATCTAAAGCGTCGTTTACGAATTTTAAAAGCGCTGATTCGTCAGAAATTTGCACAAGGCCTTTTTCTTTTACGATCGCTTCGGCATCGCCGCCGTTTTCAATAATTTCTTTAAACACGGTTTTAGCGATTTTAGAAGAGATGGTTCCTTCTTCAAGCAATTTGATCATACCCGCAAGGTTCTCTGGTGTCAGCTTTGTTTGAGCCAGTTCTTTGTTCTCTGCGTTCAAGTACGCCGGCACTTCACCCATCATCCAGTTAGAAGCAAGCTTTGCTGCAGCACCGGCTGCTACCGTTGCTTCAAAGAAATCGGCAATGTCTTTTGACATCGTCAAAATTTTCGCGTCATGCGCCGGCAGTCCAAGCTCTTCCATGTAACGCTTTTTGCGTGCATCCGGAAGCTCTGGAATTGACGCGCGAACACGCTCTTTCCATTCGTCATCAATGTAAACAGGAAGCAGATCCGGTTCCGGGAAATAACGGTAATCATCTGATCCTTCTTTTACACGCATCAAAACGGTTTTGCCTGTTGATTCATCAAAACGGCGTGTTTCCTGCTCCACTTTTCCGCCTGAAGATACAACTTCCGCCTGGCGTTTTTCTTCATATTCAAGCCCTTTACGCACGAAGTTAAAGGAGTTTAAGTTTTTTAATTCTGTTCTTGTCCCGAATTCTTCCTGTCCAAATGGACGGATCGAAATGTTTGCGTCACAGCGAAGCGATCCTTCCTCCATTTTACAGTCGGATACTTCTGTATATTGAATAATCGCTTTTAATTTTTCTAAAAATGCATAGGCTTCTTCGGGCGTGCGAATATCTGGTTCGGATACAATTTCTACAAGCGGTGTTCCCTGGCGATTATAATCGCAAAGAGAATGCTTGCCGGCATGCGTCAGCTTGCCCGCATCTTCTTCTAAATGAAGACGAGTGATGCCGATGCGTTTTGTTTCACCGTTCACTTCGATTTCTACCCATCCGTGTTCGCCGATCGGTTTATCATTTTGTGATATTTGGTATGCTTTCGGGTTGTCTGGATAGAAATAATTTTTCCGGTCCCAAATGGATTCCTCGGCGATTTCGCAATTGATGGCCATGGCTGCTTTCATTGCGAATTCCACCGCTTTGTCATTCATCACCGGCAACACGCCTGGATATCCAAGGTCAATCACCGTTGTATTCGTATTTGGCTCCGCGCCGAAATGGGCCGGGGCCGACGAAAAGATTTTTGAGTTTGTTTTTAATTCAACGTGGACTTCAAGTCCAATCACCGTTTCAAATTGCACAGGTGGTCCCCTCCTTTACAGCTTCGGCTTTTCTTTATGGAAATCAGTTGCCTGCTCGTACGCATGCGCAACACGGTATACGTTCTTTTCATCGAAATGGCGTCCAATAATCTGCAGGCCAAGCGGCAGCCCGTTTTCTGCGAATCCGCATGGAACGGAAATACCCGGTACGCCAGCAAGGTTTACTGGAATCGTTAAAATGTCATTTGCGTACATTGTTAACGGATCGTCGATAATTTCGCCGATTTTAAACGCCGGTGTTGGTGTTGTAGGGCCGATGATCACGTCATAGCTTGCGAACACATCTTCAAAGTCTTTTTTAATCAGTGTGCGCACTTGCTGCGCTTTTTTATAATACGCGTCGTAGTAGCCTGAGCTTAGCGCAAACGTACCAAGCATAATCCGGCGTTTTACTTCGTCGCCGAAGCCTTCTGCACGTGTTTTTTTGTATAAATCGATTAAGTTTTCTGCGCCTTCTGCACGGTAGCCGTAGCGGATACCGTCAAAACGGGCCAGGTTGGATGACGCTTCAGATGACGCGAGCAGGTAGTACGTAGCCACGCCGTATTTTGAATGCGGAAGAGATACTTCTTCCCACGTAGCACCAAGCCCTTCCAATACTTTCAGCGCCGCAAGAACAGACTGTCTTACTTCTTCTGAAACACCTTCTCCAAGGTATTCTTTCGGTACAGCAATGCGCAAGCCTTTAATGTCGCCTGTCAATCCGGCAGCAAAGCTTTCAGCCGGCACATTCGCCGAAGTAGAATCGTACGGATCAACCCCGACAATCGCTTCTAAAAGATGCGCATTGTCTTCTACGTTGCGTGTAATAGGCCCAATCTGGTCAAGAGACGATGCAAAAGCAATCAAGCCAAAGCGGGATACGCGTCCGTATGTAGGTTTCATGCCGACTACGCCGCAGAAAGAAGCCGGCTGGCGAATCGATCCGCCTGTATCTGAGCCAAGTGAAAACGGTACTTCGCCTGCTGCAACAGCCGCAGCAGAGCCGCCTGATGAACCGCCTGGCACGTGAGCTAAATTCCATGGGTTACGTGTTTTTTGGAAGCTTGAGTTTTCCGTTGATGAGCCCATCGCAAATTCGTCCATGTTTAACTTGCCGACTGTAATTGTTCCGGCTTCACGAAGCTTATTTACCACGGTTGCATCATAAATCGGGTCAAAGTTGTGAAGGATTTGGCTGGCAGCAGTCGTGCGGAGTCCTTTTGTAACGATATTATCTTTTATGCCAATCGGAATCCCTGATAAAATACCGGTTTTCCCTGCACCTTGTGCTTCTTCCGCCTGCTTGCGGGCACGCTCTTCATCTAATGCAAGAAATGCTTTTACATCTCCGTCTACAGCGGCGATGCGTTTGAATGATTCATCCACAAGATCCGGAATCGATACTTCTTTTTTGTCGATCATCGATTGAATCTCGGTTAATTTGTGATCAAATAATGACACGGTCTCTCCTCCTTACTCGATAATGGACGGAACTCGAATTTGGCCGTCCTGCTGATCCGGTGCATTTTTCAATACTTCTTCCCGGTCTAGTCCTGGTGCCGATTCGTCTTTCCGCAATACATTCTTCATATTTAAAACGTGTGATGTCGGCTGCACGTTTGATGTATCCAGTTCATTCAGCTGCTCGGCAAATGTAATGATCGCATCGAGCTGTTCTGTAAATGTATGCACTTCTTCGTCCGTAACCGCAAGGCGCGCCAAATGGGCCACGTGCCGGACTTGTTCTTCTGAAATTCGCGTCAATGGAATCCACCTCCGTAAAAAATTTGTACGCTAATAATTGCACAAAGTCTATTTTACCATGATTTCAGCCCGCGTGAACAAAAAGAAGAACCGCCCTCCAAAATGAAGGCGGTTCTTATCTATTTTGCATCCCCCAATGCAAGACAAATCCCTTTGTTCGTGGCTGATCAGTTTGTTTGAAATTGTTCTTCTTCTGTTGACCCTTTCAATGCTGTTGTAGAAGACTGGCCTCCCGTTACCGTCATCGACACGGCATCAAAATAGCCAGTCCCTACTTCACGCTGGTGCCGGGTCGCTGTGTATCCATCTTTTTCCGCTGCAAACTCCGCCTGCTGAAGTTCCGAGTAAGCACTCATTCCTCGGTCTTTATATCCGCTTGCAAGCTGGAACATGCTGTAATTCAACGTATGGAAGCCGGCAAGTGTAACAAACTGGAATTTGTAGCCCATCTTTCCAAGTTCCACTTGGTATTTCTCAATGGTTTCATCATCGAGTTTCGCTTTCCAGTTAAAGGAAGGCGAGCAGTTGTACGCAAGCAATTTGTCCGGGAATTTTTCATGAATGGCATCCGCAAAGCGCTGTGCATCCTCCAGATTCGGTTCGGATGTTTCGCACCAGATCATATCTGCATATGGCGCATAGGCAAGACCGCGTGCAATGGCTTGATCAAGGCCCGCTTTCGTCCGGAAAAAGCCTTCAGATGTGCGTTCACCTGTAATAAACGGAGCATCAGCCGGATCGATGTCACTGGTGATCAGGTCCGCTGCATCTGCATCTGTACGTGCGATTAAAACCGTTGGCGTCCCCATTACATCTGCTGCAAGGCGTGCCGCAATTAAGTTTCGTACAGCCGTTTGTGTCGGCAGGAGTACTTTCCCCCCCAGATGCCCGCATTTTTTCTCTGAAGAAAGCTGATCCTCAAAGTGGACACCTGCTGCACCCGCTTCAATCATCCCTTTCATCAATTCAAATACATTAAGCTGTCCCCCAAAGCCAGCTTCAGCATCGGCTACAACCGGAGCGAAATAATCAGTGGAATGATCACCTTCCATATGCGCGATCTGGTCAGCACGCTGAAGCGCCTGGTTGATTCGCTTTACAACATTTGGCACGCTGTTTGCC
The DNA here is from genome assembly GCF_038806185.1 of Domibacillus sp. 8LH. Classification (NCBI taxonomy): domain Bacteria; kingdom Bacillati; phylum Bacillota; class Bacilli; order Caryophanales; family Bacillaceae; genus Domibacillus; species Domibacillus sp. 8LH. The sequence continues at coordinate 129,062 of NZ_JAVJNG010000004.1, forward strand.
GGATACAAGCTTTGATCGGGATACATATGGCCTGAAAGATTGGCATCGGCAGCGACTTGCCAGCCGCTTAAATAAATCGCTTTCAAACCTGCTTTTACCTGCTGTACAGCCTGGTTTCCCGTCAGGGCACCGAGTGCATTCACGAAGCCTTCTCCTGTTACCAGACTCCATAGTTTGTCAGCGCCGCGCTGAGCCAATGTATGCTCGATATCGATGGAGCCGCGAAGCTTGATCACTTCTTCTGCCGAATAAGGCCGTTTAATCCCTTTCCATCTAGCATCGTTTTCCCATGATTGTTGAAGCTGATTCACCCGTGCTTGATCCGTATTCCCCATTTTAAAACATCCCCTTTGTTATAAAACAGATTGTTTATTACAATTTGTATTATATAACAGTATATTTTGCTTGCCAACCCATTTTTTAAAAAATTCAAAAAAATAAAGCCGGAAGAATAAATTCTTCCGGCTTTTCATTTTATAAAAGAAGCAATAAACTGAGCGCCATAACAGCCATCCCGGAGACAATCCCGTAAATGGCGAGATGTGTCTGGTCGTACTTTTGGGCAGCCGGGAGCAGTTCATCAAGTGAAATAAACACCATAATGCCGGCAACACCAGCGAAAATCATGCCAAACATCGTATCTGTTAAATAAGGCATTAAAACGATCCAGGCTACAAGCGCTCCTACCGGCTCTGAAAGGCCCGACAAAAAGGACCATTTAAACGCTTTTTTACGGCTGCCTGTCGCAAAGTAAAGAGGTACAGCCACTGCAATGCCTTCTGGAATATTATGAATGGCAACTGCCACTGCAATCGCAATACCGAGAGCTGGATCCTGAATGGCCGATGCAAAAGTTGCAATGCCCTCCGGAAAATTGTGAATGGCAATAGCGATCGCAGTAAAAATCCCCATTTTTTTAAGCTTGGCGTATTCATCCCGCTCCGGCTCTTTATGAAATTCTTCTACTGTTTTCGTCTCGTGCGGATTTCCGGTTGACGGAATAAACTTGTCGATCAAAGCGATGACAGCAATGCCGGCAAAAAAGCCGATGACGGTCAGCCAATAGCCCGTTTTCTCCCCATGCTCTAAAACAAGCGCATCTTTCGCTTTTACAAAAATTTCGATCATCGAGACGTAAATCATCACACCCGCTGAAAACCCAAGCGCCCAGGCGAGAAACTTTGTGTTTGTACGCGATGTGAAAAATGCCAGCGCACTGCCAATACCTGTTGCAAGACCAGCGAATAATGTTAAACCGAGGGCCAGCATCACATTCTCATCCATCTGCGCTCTCCTCCATCTTTTTTTTTATTAGTGTATGCCATATGTTGCTCATGTGCAACTTTTTTTGTTGAGGCAAATAAAAAAACCTGATTTCACCCAGCTGGATGAAATCAGGTTCTTCCTTATTCGTAAATATGAACATATGGTTCTTTCGCATTCGCTTCCTTCACAATAAGCGCTTCCGGGCCGCCTGTTGACGTAATACTTACTTCAACCGGAATGTATGCCGGAAAATGCTCCATCACAAGGCCGGTTACATACTGCGTAAAGCCAATCGCTTCCGCTTTTCCGTAAAACTGAATTGGAATCTCAATTTTCAAGCTTGTCAGCTCTTCCCCGCTATAAAGTCCGCGTCCAATTACACCATTTGTGCCATCGAAATAAGATTCAATATCCTGCTTAAAGTTAGCGAAATACGTAGAGTCTTCCCGATGGTCTTCTTCCGCAGAGCTGGATGGGAACAATACGTATTTTTCATTGATCGCTTTCCAGTCGGATGTATCCGCATCACCTGCATCAAGGTGGGTATAAGCAATGAAATTTCCCGCTGTTACCGAGTTTTGCGGCGCCTGCTTAAATAAAGCAATCGTGATCGGAATGTTTTTTGTTTTGTCCATCGAACGAAGGCGCGAAGCTACTTCCGCAGCGATTTTCTTGCCTTCTCTTTCAACCGTTTCGTCATCCATTTTAAATTCGTACTGTGCGCCGTATTCTTCCTTTTGATAATAATGAACGGAATTAAGCGCAAGCCCGATCACCATGCCGTCGAGCTGCAAAGAGTTATCCTCTTTTTTCGTTAAATAGTCCTGCTCCATAATATGAGCCAAATAAATCGGTGCTCTTTCGTTTCTTTCGTCAACGGACCCTTCCCCTGTATCTATTGGGTTCAGCCCAAGATTCTCTTTTGCTGTCAGCTCGTTTTCTTTTAACTGTGCATCTGTATACTTTCTGCTCAGCCAGGACCGGATCACATCTCCATCCAGCACCTGTCCTTCCTGAAAGAAAAATTGCTCTGGGGAAAAATTCTCCTGTGCAATCCGCATTAAGCCCGTTTCAAATTCAGCAATATCATAGCGTGTGTTTAAATTGGAAACGACAAGGCCACGCGCTTTGCCTGGTTCAAACGGTACGATCGTGCGGTAATAACTGTCCGAGATTTGATAGGTTGGAATAACAGATGTTTTTTCCTCTCCATCTCCCTGTGTTACTTCATCATTGTTTTGCAGCGCCGGCGCGCATCCACCCATAAGCAGCATGGCGGATACTGCCGCCAGGACCCATTTCTTTTTCAAAAAAGCCACCTCTTATTTTGTAAGTTCATCCATAAACCGTTGTTCATCCCAAACTTCAATGCTAAGCTTTTCCGCTTTTTCAAGCTTCGAACCCGCTTCCTCTCCCGCAATCACAAGATCTGTTTTTTTACTGACACTGCCGGTGACGTTCCCGCCGAGCGCTTCAATTCGTTCCTTGGCTTCATTACGCGTAAGCTGGATCAGCTTTCCTGTCAGCACAACCGTCTTGCCGGCAAAAGGAGATTCTCCTTCTGCAACTGCCGGGCGAATCGGTCCTTCATAGGACATATTGACGCCTGCTGCTTTCAGCTTTTCAATCAGCTCGGCTACTTCCGGCTGCTGGAAATACGTCACAACTGCATCCGCCATCTTGCCGCCAATTTCATGAATAGCCGTCAATTCTTCTTCTGTCACTTCTCTTAAGCGGTCCATTGTGCCAAACTCCATCGCCAGTATTCTTGCTGCTTTTGCGCCGACATGACGGATGCCAAGGCCGAATAAAAGCCGTTCCAGCGAGTTGTTTTTGGACGATTCAATAGCGGATAACAAATTGTCTACCGATTTTTCTCCCATTCGTTCAAGCTTCAGCAAATCCTCCCGTTGAAGCGTATATAAATCCGCTACATCTTTAATCAGTTCTTCACGGTACAGCTGCGCAATCACTTTTTCGCCGAGCCCTTCAATATTCATCGCATTACGCGACACAAAGTGCGTCAGACCCTCGCGGATTTGAGCCGGGCACTGCGGGTTTATACAGCGAAGCGCCACTTCTTCTTCCAGGCGGACCAGTTCACTGCCGCAATCCGGACACACTTCCGGCATGCGGAATTCTTTTTCTTCACCGGTGCGGCGGTCAGCCAGTACACTGACCACTTCCGGAATAATATCACCGGCTTTTTTCACTACAACCATATCACCGATCCGAATGTCTTTTTCACGGATTAAATCTTCATTATGAAGTGAAGCACGACTGACGGTTGTGCCTGCAACACGAACCGGCTGTAAAATGGCCGTTGGCGTAACCACTCCTGTGCGTCCTACACTCAGCTCAATGTCTACAAGCTTTGTGACAACCTCTTCTGCCGGAAATTTAAAAGCAGTGGCCCAGCGCGGGCTTTTCGCCGTAAATCCAAGCTCGTCCTGCTGATCAAGCGAATTTACCTTAATGACGATTCCATCAATTTCATACGGCAGCTTCGCCCGCTTTTCGGACTGCTCCTCGACATAGGTAATTACGTTTTCAATCGTTTGGCATACGCGCCGCTCTTTGTTCGTTTTAAAACCAAGCGTATCAAGCAGATCCAGCCCTTCGCTATGCGTGCTGATTCCAAGCGGTCCCGGGTTCGCAATGCCGTACAAGAAGATATCAAGGTTCCGCGAAGCGGCAATGCGGGGGTCCAGCTGGCGAAGGGACCCTGCTGCTGCATTCCGCGGATTGGCAAACGGCTCTTCTCCTTTTTCGTCGCGAATCGCATTTAAGGCGATAAATGACTGCTTTGGCATAAAAGCTTCGCCGCGCACTTCCATTGTAAGCGGCTCGGACAGCCGAAGTGGAATGGAGTGAATCGTTTTTAAATTTGCCGTAATGTCTTCTCCCGTTGTTCCATCACCGCGTGTAGCGCCCTGCACAAACATTCCATTCTCGTATTTAAGCGCAACAGCAAGCCCGTCAATCTTCAGTTCGCATACGTAAGAGTAATTGGCGTGGCCGACAAGCTGATGGACGCGGCGGTCAAAATCCCGCAGGTCTTCTTCGTTAAAGGCATTGCCAAGACTAAGCATTGGCGTATCGTGGCGCACTTTTTGAAAAGCATCCAGAACCGCTCCGCCGACACGCTGCGTCGGTGAGTCCGGTGTTTGCAGCTGTGGAAATTGCGCTTCAATGTCATTCAGCTCTTTTAACAGCCGGTCGTATTCTGAATCTGGCACCGAAGGCTGATCCATTACATAATATTCATAGCTGTATTTATTCAGCGTGTCATGCAGTTCCTTCACACGCTGTTCGGCTGTTTTTATATCCATATACAATCTCCTTCTCCGGTGTTCACATCACGTGGGTTACAAAGGCGCTGCCGCAGGACGCGGCGTGTGCGGGCCTTCGATTCTTTAAACCGGCTTTTATATCTTTTCAATCGGTGCGAATTGTGCAAGAAGCCGCTTAATGCCGGTTGGACTCGGGAACGCAATGTCCAGCTCTGTGCTGTCGCCGCTTCCTTTTACCGCCACAACGGTTCCTGTTCCCCATTTTTTATGCGCCGCTTTATCGCCAACACGCCACTCCAGCCCTGCCGCCACACTCGTTTGCGGGCGTGTTACAGCCGGACGTGTTTTTTGGCCAAACGGCATCGCTTTTCGCGGCTGCCGTTTCGGATTCTCTGATTCAAGCAGATCCTCTGGAATTTCGCTGATAAAGCGCGACACAGGATTCATGTTTGTTTTTCCGTATAGTGTCCGCATTTCCGCATTGGTCATATATAGCTCTTCTTCCGCACGGGTAATCCCGACATACGCAAGACGGCGTTCTTCTTCCATTTCCTCATCATCCATAAGCGAGCGGCTGTGAGGAAAGACGCCTTCTTCCAGTCCAATCAGGAATACAACGGGGAATTCAAGCCCTTTAGCGGAATGAAGCGTCATAAGGACGACGGATTCTGCCGGCCCTTCTTCTTTGCCTAGCTGGTCGATATCCGCAACAAGCGCCAGATCTGTTAAAAAAGCAATAAGCGTTTTGTCTTCGTTTGATTCTTCAAAAGACTTTGTGACGGATAAAAACTCTTCGATATTTTCAATCCGCGTCTGCGCTTCAATTGTTTTTTCCGCTGCAAGCATGTCCACGTACCCGGTCCGGTCAATCACTTCTTCTACAAGCTCGGAGACAGATAAGTATTCCTGCTGCTGCGTATAAGCATGAATCAGATCACGAAAATCAGCTGCTGCATTCGCCGCTTTACCGCTTAAACCAATAAAATCGACTTCTGCAAGAGCCCTAAACATGGAAATGTCGTTCTCCTGCGCGTAGCGGGCAATTTTATCAAGTGACGTGGAACCGAGGCCCCTCTTCGGCACATTAATGACACGCGACAAGCTGATATCATCATCCGGATTTGCAATCAAGCGCAAATACGCGAGCAGGTCTTTAATTTCCTTCCGATCATAGAATTTAATACCGCCGACGATCGTATAGTCAATGTTTGACTTCATCAGTGTTTCCTCAATCAAACGCGACTGGGCATTTGTGCGGTACAAAACAGCAAAATCAGACGGCTTTCTTCCCGTGGCGGAAAGCTCTTTTATTTTACCGGCCACAAATTCAGCTTCTGTCCGTTCGCTGTCAGCCCGGAAATAAGCGATTTTTTTCCCGTCCACATTTTCAGTCCACAGCTTTTTCGGCTTCCGGTTGGAATTGTTTTCAATCACTTCATTCGCTGCCTGTAGAATCCGTCCTGTTGACCGGTAGTTTTGTTCAAGAATAATCGCTTTTGCATGCGGATAATCTTTTTCGAAAGATAAAATATTCGCAATATCCGCACCGCGCCAGCGATAAATGCTCTGATCACTGTCGCCGACTACGCACAAATTTTGAAACCGGCTCGCCAGCTGCTTTACAAGGGTGTACTGCGACTTATTCGTATCCTGATACTCATCCACGTGAATATACTGAAATTTGCGCTGATAAAACTCCAATACTTCCGGCACCCGCTCAAACAGGCGGATCGTCAGCATAATCAAATCGTCAAAATCAAGCGCATTGTTTTTCTTTAAGCGCTTTTCATATTCCGTGTACACATCAGACGTAACTTTATCCATATAGCCGCCCTGCTGGCGCGCAAACGCTGCCGCATCCACCAAAATGTTTTTAGACGAGCTGATCGCGCCAAGCAGCGCCCGCGGATCAAACTTTTTCGGATCAATATTTAAATCTTTTAAAATGCTTTTAATGACCGAAAGCTGATCTGCTGTATCTAAAATCGTAAAGTTCCGGCTGTAGCCAATCCGGTCAATATCCCGGCGCAAAATGCGCACACACATGGAGTGGAATGTCGACATCCAGATTTCTTCAGCTGCACCGCCGAGCAGCGCACCAATTCGGTCTTTCATTTCACGCGCCGCTTTATTGGTAAACGTAAGCGCCAAAATGTTATAGGGATTGATTTCTTTTTCAACAATTAAATAGGCAATCCGGTGTGTCAGCACCCGGGTTTTGCCTGAGCCCGCTCCAGCCATAATTAGGAGCGGCCCTTCTGTTGTTTTAACGGCCTCCTGCTGCTGCGGGTTCAAGCCGTTTAATAATCGATCTGTTAAAAATTGCATCCTGCCACCACCATTTAGAACGTTTGTTCTTTATTATACACTATTTTTGAACCGCCGCGACGGTTTTTAATGCTTCTTCCGGCTTTTCATAAACCGCATTTCCGACAACGACTACATCTGCATACTGCCCAATTTCTTTTGCCTGCTGGGCTGTTTGAATACCGCCTCCGTAGAAAAACACGGTTTCGGTTTCTTTTAACACTTCGCCCGCTTGCTGCGCGGCTTCAAGGTCACCATACGTGCCGCTGTATTCCAAATAAAAAACAGGCAGCTTCCATAAGTGGCCGGCCAGACGTGCATACGCAATGACATCCTCCGTATCCGGCTTTTCGGAAACACCAGTCAGTTTCGCTGCCTTGCAATCAGGGTTCGCAATACAATAGCCCTCTACAATCAATTCACCCGGGTCCATTAAATCGCCGTATTCTTTCATCGCTTCCACGTGCAGGCCGGTAATCCATTCGGCCCGGTTCGTATTTAAAACGGTTGGAATCAAATACAAATCAAAGCCCGGCGTTACGATTTCAAGTGACGATACTTCCAGCACGCATGGAAGCGGGAAGCGGCGCACCCGTACCATTAAGTCCAGTACATTATCCAGCGTAACGCCATCTGAACCGCCTACTACAATAGCATTCGTTCCAGATTCGCATACACGTTCGAGCAATTCATCATCTATCGGTTTATTCGGATCTAATTTAAACACATGCCGCCATTCGCGAACATCATACATGTGCACTGCCTCCATTCATTCAACTACAACTTCGTATTATATCATGAAACAGCGCCCGCTTCATTCGTTCAACGAAACGGTTTCGTTCCACTTCCTTATTTATACTCTTTTAAGAACGCCTTCTCTGTATACAGAAAAAAGCAGCTCTTAAAAGAGCTGCTTTTTTGTTTTATTCTTTATCGTATACGCGCTTCAACACGAATTCATAGCCGTCATTTCCATAGTTTAAGCATCGTTTCACACGGGAAATAGTAGCGGTTGATGCACCGGTTTCCGTTTCAATTTTATGATAGGTTTTGCCTTCTTGAAGCATCCTTGCTACTTCAAGACGCTGGGCCAGTGACTGAATTTCATTTACTGTGCACAGATCATCGAAAAATCGATAGCATTCTTCCAGATCCTTCAGCGAGAGGACAGCTTGAAACAGCTGGTCCAGCTCCCTCCCCCGCAACTTATCTATCTGCATAATCAACTTCCATTCCCTTCACCATCTATTTCTACCTTTACTGCTTTATTTAATCCTCTTGAGGCCGGCACTACATGAATCCACGTTTTTCCTGTTACAAAAGCAGGACCGCTTTCTGTATTAGGCACGATCCGTCCATCCTGATTGCGCCATTTCACCAGGTTCATGACACCTTCTTGAAAAAGAAACGCATCTCCACCAGAGGTTAAATCAATATCCAGACGCCCTTTTGCATCGACAACACGATGGTCCGCTTCGATGACGAAAACATTATCTGCTTCGATCTCTGCCCTGTCTATCGTCCGGCGGTATTGATCGCCATCATACTCATATCTTGATTCGAACGAATCATTTGATGACGGCCGAATAGAAAATGCTTCTGCTGGGTCACCGGTCAACGACGCTGCTTCCTTCTTCGATAAAAAAGCCAGCCGCGACGGCGCGTCATTTAAGCTGTAGCCTTTTTCTTCCGCAACATGGAACGCTTCCTTCATATCTACGTATGAATTATGCGGTGCTTTCCGGGACGGGTCCCGCTTAAACACATCGCCATCATGCTGGATACCATTAACCTGATCTACTTCACCGGACAGCAGCATCTCCTGCGCTTCTGGACTATAGCCGTGGGCTAAAAACAGTGCATCGTACCCTTTAGAAAGCTCGACAAGATAATCGCGTGCGCTCCGTACAGGTCCCGCTTTATCTGGATATTCGCTTTGATAGATGGCTAAAAAACGAGTGATGCCGCCTTCTGTCAAAATTTCATATACAATATCCGCTTTCTCAAGAGCCGTCTGTGGACGGGCTGACGGATGATTGCTAATCACGACCGCTACAGCCCGGTGTGCATTATCTGATGATTGAATGCCTGTTAAAGGATTGAGCTCACTTTTTTCATTTTTGCTGGCAGGCTCGGCACTTGAACATCCGCTGATTAAAACGGCTGCTGCAGCCATTGCCATCCATTTTTTTCTCATATCGACACTCCGAAAATAGTTTTACTTTACTATTTTAACGCATTATCGTTGGAAAGAGTATCGTTTTCTTCATAACGTCATATATCCCCTGCGAGGTAAGACGGATATAAGGCAGGTGAGTGGACGTTAAAAACAACAGTGAATAGATGGGATCTTCATATGGATAGCCACGTGCTGACAGCAGTTCCCGCAGCTTGGCTTCTTGTTCCATTACCGTTTCAAACGGCTGATCTGACATGATGCCGGACAGTGTAAGCGGGATTTCATGAATGATTTTTCCGTTCTCTGCGAGCACAATGCCTCCGCCCAGTTCTTTCACCCGGTTAAATGCCCGCTTCATTTCCTCTTTGGATGAACCAATCAAAACAATATCCTCCGTGCTGGAAAACGAGGAGGCAAATCCCTGCACGTTTGTAGCAAATCCTTTGATAGTTGTGTTTACCCGCCACTTTCCTTCGTAATCGAGGAGAACGAGGTAATTTTGGTCATGCTCCATATAAAAATGCTCTCCAGCCACATCTTTCACGACACTGCATGGCTTGGTGATGACATTGTTGACCATTTCTATACCAAACGGCATCGAAAATTGCAAATCATCCTCCCGTAGTTCCCAGTCGAGCCGCATTTTCGTATGCCCGAACCGCTGCCAGGCAACAGGCGGGAATGGACTCGCTTCCTGGCCGCTTTTTTTCACCCACATGCCTCTTGACAGCACTGCTTCCGGTGTTGGGTCAAATTCACTTGTTAAAATGTTTACACTTGCCAGGCGTCCAGGTGCAATCATGCCATGTATATGTTCCATGCGATAATAACGAGCAGCGTTATATGACGCCATATGATATGCATCGATAGGCGGCACCCCATTTTCGATGGCGATGCGGATTAATTTATCGGTCAGCCCGTCCTTACAAAAAACAGGCGATGGACCGTCTGTTGTCAGCATCATCATGTCGTACTGATCGAGGTCAAGCTCTTTCATCTCTGTCAGCAGGTTTTCAAGATCCGGACGGATGGATGAATGACGGAGTGTGACCATCATGCCATTCATCAGGCGTTTTCTTACGTCTTCTCCGGTCATCGATTCATGATCGCCGTCCGCTCCAAACAAGGTCATCTTCGTCAATGTTTTTTCCGAGGCACCAGGGAAATGCCCTTCGATCCGCTTATTAGCTGCTTTTGTTTCCTGCATCCAATACAGCATCATATCGTCTCCATCTAAAAGCTTGGGCCAGCCGGTCAATTCACCGCCTTGAATGACACATTCATTTTTCAGCCAGGCACTTACCGTGCCGTTTGCAAAAACATCATCTTCATTTTCAATTTCGGTTTGGGCATCATACCGGCACCACCAGTACATCGAAACCGGCTGCTTATTCAGCTCTTCAATTAAAGAAAACGCTTTCTTTTTTGTAAGGGCCAGCATCATCATCAAGTTGTCATTGATAAGAGTGGTCGTTCCGCGCTTTGCCGCATATTCGGAAAAGGTTTTTGGATTGTAAATTAAAAAGGGGTGAACGTGCGGTTCAATATAGCCGGGCACGATCGTTTTTCCGGTGCAGTCAACGATCTCATCCGCATGGTCTGGAAGGTCGTCTCCGATGTAGACAATACGGTTTTCATAGATCCAGATGTTTCCCTGCAGCCAGCGCTTCATAGCTGAATGAAGATAACGCGCATTCTTCAAAACAAGCGTCGGCGCTTTTTTACGGTCTACTACGGCAACCTGTTCACGTATTTTTTTGTTTCTCCATCTATGTGTTAAATCAGACATACCAATCGTTCCTTTCAAAATGAGATCGCTTTCAACTGTGCGATTGACCTCCATCGTAACATAGATCACACAGTAAAGCATTAAAGAATCATCGATTTTGTGAAAAAAGTTCGAACTTTTGGCAAGAAACTTGCATTAGTCTGATTTTCGGGACAAATCGGGTAAATCCCCTTCTTTTTTTGTCCCGATTTAACGCGAAAAAGCAGGGGGAAACTCCCCCTGCTTTTAGTGTGTAGACAAAATCTTTCGCTTTTAAAAAAGAGCCGGTAAGTGAAGCCGGCCGGACTTCACTAAGTGGTGTCAAAGATCCATAAGCAAGGACTGACTAGACATTTTCTCTTTTTTAAACAGAAAGATATGACCTTATTAGCTCCATACAATCTTGTCGCAAGCCACTTGGCGGCGGGAGGGCAGCGCAGACTCCTATGGGACGAGCGGGCAGCTGAGACCAGTGAAGCCGTCAGGCGAAGCCGGGCTCAGCGCCTGCCCCATGGAAAGCGGAGCTGCCTGGACGCCGCCGATCCATCCCCTTCATTGTGCACGGTCATCCATATCATTTGTCTATAGGCTAAAAAGCAGGGGGAAACTCCCCCTGCTTTCTTTTTATAAACGGGCTTTCGCAATAGCGCGGCTGCCGATATCCTTACGGAAAAAGAAATGTTCCGTATCGATATGCTGCATTTTTTCATACGCGTTTTGCTGAGCTTCAACCGGGTTTGCTCCACTTCCTGCAACAAGAAGCACACGGCCGCCATTCGCGCGGATAACATCTCCATCTGCATACGTGCCAGCGTGGATAACAGATCCTGCATCAATAGCCTGGAGCCCTTTGAGCTCATTGCCTTTCTCGTATGCTTCCGGGTAGCCTTTCGCTGCCAGAACAATACCGAGAACGGATTCTTCTTTCCAAGCGAGTTCAGGGTCTCTGCCATCAAGCACATCAAGCATCACCTGAACAAGATCATTTTCAAGACGCGGCAGTACAACCTGCGTTTCCGGATCACCAAAACGGGCATTAAATTCAATCGTTTTCGGTCCTTCTTCTGTAAGCATTAAACCTGCAAAAATAATGCCCGTAAACGAACGGCCTTCCGCAACCATGCCTTTTGCGATCGGACGGAGAATCTCTTCTACCGACTGGTCGTGAATGGCCTGTGAAATGTGCGGAACCGGTGAATAAGCACCCATGCCGCCTGTGTTTGGACCTTCGTCGTTATCAAATGCACGCTTATGATCCTGTGCTGCTTCCATCGGATATACATTTTCGCCATGTACAAATGCCATAAGAGAATATTCTTCTCCCTGCAAAAATTGCTCTACGACAACGCGTGCAGAAGCATCACCGAATTTTTTATCGAGCATCATATCATCCAGCGCCTCAAGCGCTTCATTCATCGTCATCGCAACGGTAACGCCTTTTCCGGCAGCCAGGCCGTCCGCTTTCAGCACGATCGGTGCACCCTCTTGCTGGATATATGCTTTTGCTGCTTCGTAATCCTCAAATGACTGATAGCGTGCGGTTGGAATATTGTACTTTTCCATCATCATTTTCGAGAAGGATTTACTGCCTTCTAAAATAGCTGCATTTTGTTGTGGACCGAATACTTTCAGTCCCTCGCCTTCTAAATAATCCGTAATTCCGGCAGAAAGCGGGTTTTCTGGACCCACAATTACAAGGTCAACGCCCTGCTCTTTTGCAAAAGCAGCCAGGTCGGCAAAGTTCATTTCATCGATATCAACAATGCTTGCATCCTGCGCGATTCCGGCATTCCCCGGTGCGCAAAAAACGGTTTGAACAAGCGGGCTTTCCGCCACTTTTTTACAAATGGCGTGCTCGCGTCCGCCGCGTCCTACAACGAGTACGTTCATGAGAAAAGCCCCCTCTTAATGTTTGAAATGGCGAATACCTGTCATTACCATTGTAATGCCGTATTCATCCGCTTTTTTAATGGAATCTTCATCCCGGATTGATCCACCCGGCTGAATAATAGCTGTAATACCCGCTTTGGCAGCCGCTTCAACAGTGTCATCCATTGGGAAGAATGCATCTGAGGCAAGAGCGGCTCCTTTTGCTTTTTCACCAGCCTGCTCAAGCGCAATTTTCGCTGCACCAACACGGTTCATTTGTCCCGCACCAACACCAAGTGTCATTTTGTCGTCGGACACAACAATTGCGTTTGACTTAACATGCTTCACAACTTTCCAGCCCAGTTTCATGGCTTTCCATTCTTCTTCTGTCGGCTGGCGTTTCGTCGCAACTTTCACGTCTGCATCCGCAAGAGACAGTTCATCCAAATCTTGCGAAAGCAAGCCGCCTTCAACAGATGTGAGTACTTTTTCGCCTTTTTTGCCGTTTGCGAAATCAAGCGTTAGGAGGCGGATGTTTTTCTTTTGAGACAGTACGTCAATCGCTTCTGCATCAAAAGACGGCGCCACAATGATCTCAAGGAAAATCTCATGCAGCTTTTGGGCAAGCTCTTTTGATACAGGGCGGTTCAATGCCACAATACCGCCGAAAATAGAAGTTGGATCTGCTTCATATGCACGGGCATATGCTTCTTCAATCGTTTCTCCTGCTCCAACACCGCAAGGATTCATGTGCTTCACGGCTACCGCAGCCGGCTCGTCGAATTCTTTTACGATTTGAAGGGCGGCGTCTGTATCACGGATGTTGTTATATGAAAGCTCTTTTCCATGCAGCTGATCAGCTTGTGCCACAGAGAAAGAAGAGCCAAGCGGCTGTGAATAAAACGCCGCTTTTTGATGCGGGTTCTCGCCGTAGCGGAGCGATTGCTTTAATTCATACGTAACAGTCAGCTTTTCAGGGTTTTCTTCCCCGGCAAGATCCGTCATAAAGCCGGCAATCATCGCATCATACGCAGCTGTATGGCGGAACACTTTTGCAGCAAGCTTGCGGCGCGTTTCAAGCGTTGTTTTACCTTCGCCTTTCAGTTCAGACAGCACTTGATCGTAATCACTTGAATCCACAATTACAGTCACATATTCGTGGTTTTTCGCAGACGCACGAAGCATGGCCGGGCCGCCGATGTCGATGTTTTCAATCGCATCTTCTGTTGTGACATCCGGCTTTGCGATCGTTTGCTGGAATGGGTACAAGTTCACGCAGACGATATCGATTGGCTGAATATTGTGCTCTTCAAGCTGCTTTTGATGATCCGGCTCGCCGTGTTTCGCAAGCAGGCCGCCGTGAATGAACGGGTTCAGCGTTTTAACGCGGCCTTCTAGAATTTCCGGAAACCCGGTTACATCTGTTACGCCTTTTACCGGTACACCTGCTTCTGCAAGCATTTTTTTCGTGCCGCCTGTTGAAACAATTTCATAGCCAAGCGCCGCAATTTCTCTCGCAAATTCAGTTACGCCGCTTTTATCTGATACGCTGATTAATGCGCGTTTCGTCATTGTGTTTGTTCCTCCCTATGTTGGTTCAAAAGTTTGGTGATTACATTCGGATAAAGGCTGTGTTCAATCCGTTGAATGGCAGCCTGTACATCGCTGCGCGTCATGCCGGAATCAATTCGTACACATTCCTGATCAATGATCGGGCCGGTGTCCATCCCTTCATCAACAAAGTGAACGGTAACGCCGGATATTTTTACCCCTGCGTCAAACGCCTGGCCGATCGCATCTTTTCCTGGAAAAGCCGGCAGAAGAGACGGGTGAATGTTTACGATCCGGTTCCGGTATGCATTCAGTAAAACAGGGCCGATCAAACGCATATAGCCGGCTAGAAAAATAAATTCAACCCCTGCCTCCTGCAAGCGGTCCACAATTTCACTCTCAAACGCTGCTTTTGATTCGTATTGTTTCGGCTGAAATGAAAACGCCGGGATGTCGAGTGCTTTTGCGCGTTCAAGTACATACGCATCCGGTTTATCGCAGACGAGCAAGGCGATTTCAGCAGGAACCTTTCCTGCTGCCACCGCCTCGGCAATTGCCTGCACGTTGCTTCCGCTGCCGGATGCAAACAAGGCAATTTTCGTCATTGAACGGTAACTCCTTCGCCGCTCACAACACGTCCGATTGTATAAGCTGTTTCACCAGCTGCTTCGAGTGCTGCTTTTACGTTTGCTTCTTCTTCTTTCGATACAATCAATACAAAGCCAATACCCATATTGAAAATATTGTACATTTCCTGGCGGTCAAGCTCTCCATACGTCTCAAGTACATTAAAAATGTCCGGTACCGGCCACGAACCAGCTTCAATTGAAGCGCCAAGGCCTTTTGGCAGAGCACGCGGAATGTTTTCCACAAATCCGCCTCCTGTAATGTGCGCCATCCCGTTTACAGCCACTTGCTTTAGTACGGATAGAACCGGCTTCACATAAATACGTGTTGGTTCAAGAAGCGCTTCTCCAAGCGGAACTGAAAGACCTTCTACCTGCGCGTTTACATCAAGGTTATGTGTTTCAAAGAAAATTTTGCGAACGAGTGAATAACCGTTGCTGTGAATCCCGCTCGATGCGAGACCGATCAGCACGTCGCCTTCTTTTACGTTTTCACCTGTTACAACGCTGCTCTTTTCAACAGCGCCAACCGTAAATCCGGCCATATCGTATTCTTCCTCATCGTAAAGTCCCGGCATTTCTGCTGTTTCTCCGCCAATAAGGGCACAGCCCGCCTGCTCGCAGCCGTCCGCTACTCCTTTAACGATTTGTTCGATTTTTTCCGGCACTGCTTTGCCGCATGCAATATAATCAAGGAAAAACAGGGGCTCTGCTCCCTGTACGACAACATCGTTGACACACATGGCTACACAGTCGATGCCAATCGTATCATGCTTGTCCATCATAAACGCAAGCTTTAGTTTTGTGCCGACGCCATCTGTTCCGGAAACAAGAACCGGCTCCTTTAACTGCAGTGATGACAGATCAAACATGCCCCCGAAACTGCCGAGCGCTCCCATTACACCGGCGCGCTTCGTCCGCTCTACATGTTTTTTCATCCGTTCTACCGCTTCGTACCCTGCCTCGATGTTTACACCGGCTGCTTCATACGATTTTGCCATTTTTGTTCCTCCTGTTAGCACATGACTTCTTTATCATGCGGATGCTGTGTATCTGGGAAAATCTCCGTCGGGTATTCCCCTGTAAAGCAGGCCATGCACTGGCCGCATTCGCCAAGCTCGCTTTTGCGATGGCCGATTGCTTCAATCGTGCCCTCTACGCTTAAATACGTAAGAGAATCTGCTCCGATCAATTCACGTAATTCTTCATTTGTATAGTGTGCAGCGATCAATTCGCCTTTTTCAGATGTATCAATTCCATAAAAGCATGGATGCTTAATGGCTGGCGAGCTGATCACCACGTGTACTTCTTTTGCGCCGGCTTCTTTGAGCATTGTAACGATCCGTCTGCTCGTTGTGCCGCGGACAATCGAGTCATCCACCATAACCACTTTTTTGCCTTCTACAACCCCGCGTACAGGAGAAAGCTTCATTTTAACCCCCTGCTCACGAAGAGACTGGGACGGCTGAATAAATGTCCGGCCAACGTAACGATTTTTAATTAAACCAAGCTCATATGGAATACCTGTTGCTTCTGCAAAACCGATAGCAGCAGAAATACTCGAATCCGGTACACCCGTGACAACATCGGCTTCCAGTACCGCTGGATCTACTTCTTGTGCCAGCATCTTACCGAGGCGTTTACGGGCACTGTGAACATTCACGCCATGAATATTACTGTCCGGACGGGAGAAATAAACATATTCCATCGTGCACATTGCGTCACTGATCGCTGCGGCAAACTGTTCAGAATGAAGACCGTCTTCATTAATGGTAATCAATTCACCCGGCTCCACATCACGTAAAAACTCAGCACCAATAATATCAAAGGCGCACGTTTCAGAGGCAACCACATAAGCATCGCCAAGTTTGCCGATTGAAAGCGGGCGCAGCCCTTGTGGATCAAGTGCTACATGCATTTCATTTTCCGTCATGATAAGAAACGCATAAGCTCCTTTTACCATGGAAAGAGCCGTTTTCAAACGGTCTTTGATCGTGCCATATGTGCTGCGGCGGATTAAGTGTGCCAGTACTTCAGTGTCAGACGTTGTCTGGAAAATGCTTCCCTGAGCTTCCAGTTCACGCTTCAGCGATGTAGCATTGACAAGGTTTCCGTTATGCGCAAGCGCCAGGCTGCCTGTTTGAAAGTGGAACAGGAGCGGCTGTACATTTTGGTAGCCGCCGCCTCCTGCTGTTTGGTAACGAACATGCCCAATGGCTGCTGTTCCTGTTAAACCGTTGATAATATCCTGGTTGAAAATTTCTGTAACAAGCCCTTCACCTTTATGGCCGCGAAGGCGTTCTCCGTCGCTCATCACGACGCCGGCGCCTTCTTGTCCGCGGTGCTGTAAGCTTTGCAGGCCATAATATGTGATTTGTGATGCATTTTCGTGTCCAAAAACCCCGAAGACGCCACACTCTTCATTTAAGCCTCTGAGTTCAGCAAGCATGGAATAGCTCCTTTCCAGGCATCCTCCAGTTCACTAACCGGTGCCTGTACCACTTCTTCTCCGTTAATTGAAATTGATGCCACTGGCTGAGCTGTTACTTCACCAATTTGTTTTGCATCCTGTACGGCTGCTTCAAACGCTTCTTTGTTTTCTGGCTTCACTGTAATGACAAAGCGTGACTGTGTTTCTGCAAATAGGGCAGCCGTTGCTTCACCTTGAAGAGAAACGCGGGCGCCAAGACCTGTGCCGAATAATTTTTCAACAAGTGCTACGGCAAATCCACCTTCTGAAATATCATGAGCTGATTGAACAAGACCCGACTGAATAGCCGCAAGAAGTGCATCCTGGCGTGCTTTTTCCACTGTCAAATCAATAGCTGGTGATTGGCCGAAAATATCGCCATCATTCATCAATTTTTGCAGTTCGCTGCCGCCAAAGTCGTTTGCAGCGTCTCCAATTACGTATACGAGGTCACCAGCCTGCTTCGCTGCTTGTGTCGTAATATGGTTCACGTCTTCAATCAATCCGACCATGCCGATAATTGGTGTCGGGTAAATAGCTGTACCGTTTGTTTCATTATAAAGAGATACGTTTCCGCCGATAACCGGTGATTGAAGCGCAAGGCATGCTTCACTAATTCCGTCTGCTGACTGCTCAAGCTGCCAGAATACGCCTGGATTCTCAGGGCTTCCGTAGTTTAAGCCGTCTGTAATCGCGAGTGGACGGGCACCAGAAGCTACGATATTACGGGCCGCTTCTGCCACGGCAATTTTACCGCCTGTTTTCGGATCAAGGTAAATGTAACGTGCGTTACAGTCTGTTGTCATCGCAAGTGCTTTGTTTGTGCCGCGCAGACGGATTACCGCTGCGTCTGATCCTGGCGCTACCACTGTATTTGTACGAACTTGGTAATCGTATTGGTCATACACCCACTCTTTGCTTGCAATCGTCGGCTGCTGAAGCAATTTCACAAGTGTTTCTTTGTGATCTGTAACGTCCGGTGTTACGTTTTCCATTGCCTGGAACGTACGGAAGTATTCCGGCTCTGCAGATGGCTTGTGGTACACTGGTGCATCTTCTGCCAGCGCATCAACCGGTACTTCTGCTGCTACTTCGCCTTTATGAATCAAACGAAGCATTTTGTCGTCTGTTACGACACCAACTGATGCCGCTTCAAGACCGTATTTCGCAAAAAGATCTTCGATTTCTTTTTCGTGTCCTTTTTTCACAACGATCAGCATGCGCTCCTGTGATTCAGACAGCATCATTTCATATGGTGTCATGCCTGTTTCGCGCTGCGGAATCAAATCAAGGTTCATTTCAATTCCTGATCCGGATTTTGACGCCATTTCTGCTGACGAGCTTGTTAAGCCGGCAGCACCCATATCTTGAATGCCGACAAGAACGTCCTGATGGTTGTAAATAAGCTCAAGGCATGCTTCTAAAAGCAATTTTTCCATGAATGGGTCGCCAACCTGTACCGCTGGGCGTTTTTCATCTGAGCTTTCGCTTAATTCTTCTGAAGCGAATGTTGCACCGTGAATACCATCGCGGCCTGTTTTCGCTCCTACATACATTACGGTGTTGCCAACGCCTTTTGCCTGGCCTTTTTGAATATCTTTATGATCAATCAGTCCCACACACATTGCATTCACAAGCGGATTGCCGTCATAAGACGGATCAAAGCCGATTTCACCGCCGACTGTTGGGATCCCGATGCAGTTTCCGTAACCAGCAATACCGGCAACAACTTCTTCAAACAAATACTTTACACGTGCTGTTTCAAGTTCACCGAAACGAAGTGAGTTTAAAATCGCAACCGGACGGGCACCCATTGAGAATACATCACGGATGATACCGCCGACACCTGTTGCTGCGCCCTGGTATGGCTCAATAGCAGATGGGTGGTTATGACTTTCAATTTTAAACGCAACGGCCTGACCGTCACCGATATCAACGATACCAGCGCCTTCACCCGGTCCCTGCAAAACGTGCTCGCCTTTTGTTGGGAAACGGCTTAAAACAGGTTTGGAATTTTTATAGCTGCAATGCTCTGACCACATAACCGAGAAAAGACCTGTTTCTGCGTAGTTTGGCAGACGGCCAAGAATTTTTTCTACTTTCGCAAATTCTTCATCCGTTAAGCCCATTGTGCTGTATAGTTTTTCGTCTTTAATTTGCTGTGGATTTGGTTCAAGCATTAACGACATGAGAATTCCTCCAGTGCTTTACAATTGATTGGAAAAGTTTAAGGCCATCCGCGCTGCCAAGAAGCTCATCAACAGCCCGCTCCGGATGCGGCATCATGCCAAGTACGTTGCCTTTTTCGTTTGTAATACCTGCAATATCAGAAAGGCTTCCGTTTACATCGCTCGCATATGTGAAGGCAATTTGATTGTTTTCCTTCAGTTTTGCAAGTGTTGCTTCGTCACAGTAGTAGTTTCCTTCACCGTGTGCAACTGGAATGCTGATTTTTTCGCCTTTTTCGTATAAAGAAGTAAACATCGTTTCATTATTTTCAACAGACAGCTCTACCGTCCGGCAAATAAACTTTAAATTTTTGTTACGAAGCATAGCTCCTGGAAGAAGGCCTGATTCAAGCAAAATTTGAAACCCGTTGCAGACACCAAGAACCGGCTTGCCCGCTTCCGCAGCACGTTTAACTGCGGCCATTACGTTTGACATGTGAGCGATCGCGCCCGAACGCAGGTAGTCTCCGTATGAAAAGCCTCCTGGAAGCAAAATACCGTCATATTCATCAAGGTTGTCCGCATCATGCCAGACAAGATCAACCTGCTCGCCTAATTCGTCTTTTACTGCATGGTACATGTCCACGTCACAGTTAGATCCTGGAAATACGATGACTGCAAATTTCACTGTTTCGCACTCTCCTCGATTTCATATCGGTAATCTTCAATAACCGGGTTTGACAAAAGTTTTTCACATACTTCTTTGACTGTGCCCTCTACGTCACGAACAGAATCATCGAATTGAAGCTCCATGTATTTGCCGATGCGCACTTCTTCTACTCCCTGGTAGCCAAGGTTTGACAGAGATTGCTGTACTGCTTTTCCTTGCGGGTCTAATACACTTTCACGAAGTGTTACGTAAACTTTCACTTTATACATTATAGAGTTCCTCCAAGTCGATTGTAGATTTCGGTATATGCTTCTGTCAGTCCGCCAAGATCCCGGCGGAACAAGTCTTTATCGAGTTTGCGATTTGTGCCTTTTTCCCATAGACGGCATGTATCCGGCGAAATTTCATCGGCCAGCAGAATGCTTCCATCCTTTTGACGGCCAAATTCGATTTTAAAGTCAATGAGGTCAACACCCATTTCGCTAAACAATGGAATGAGTACGTCGTTTACACGAAGAGCTTCTTTTTTCAAAATTTGCACTTCTTCAGGTGCTGCCACGTCAAGCAGACGGATATGATCTTCTGTTAAGAGCGGATCACCGAGGTCATCGTTTTTGTAATAAAACTCAACGATTGGCTCCTTAAACCGCACGCCTTCTTCAAAGCCGAGGCGCTTGGCAATGCTGCCAGCGGCAACATTGCGCACCACAACTTCAAGCGGAATAATGTCAACATGCTTCACAAGCTGCTCGTTTTCAGACAGCTGCTCAACAAAGTGAGACTGAATACCCTGCTCGGCGAGCTTCTCAAACAACAGCCCTGTGATTAAATTATTTAAGCGGCCTTTACCTTCGATTTCTGCTTTTTTCTCACCGTTAAAAGCAGTCGCTGAGTTTTTATATTCGATCCAGACGATATCTTCCTGGTCTGTTGCATAAATGCGTTTTGCTTTTCCTTCGTAGAGCTGCTTGCCTTTTTGCATGATGTGATCCTCCCAGGTTCCGGTTTAATTAAAGACCAATGCGGTCAAAAATCGTATCGACATGTTTGATATGGTAGTTATAGTCAAAGCAGTCAGCAATTTCTTCCGGTGTTAATTTCGATGTGATCGTTTCATCCGCTTCTACAAGTGAACGGAACTGAACTTGCTTGTCCCATGCTTCCATCGCCCGCGGCTGTACAGTGTCATAAGCTGCTTCCCGCGCCATGCCTTTGTCGATCAAAGCAAGAAGAATACGCTGTGAGTAAATAAGGCCAAGCGTACGGTCCATATTGCGCTTCATGTTTTCCGGGAATACCGTCAAGTTCTTCACAATGTTGCCGAAACGGTTCAGCATGTAATTCAAGGCAATCGTTGCATCCGGCAGAATCACGCGCTCTGCAGATGAATGGGAGATATCACGCTCATGCCAAAGGGATACATTCTCGTATGCTGTAACCATATGGCCGCGAATCACACGCGCAAGGCCAACCATGTTTTCAGATCCGATTGGATTACGTTTATGCGGCATCGCTGATGAGCCTTTTTGTCCTTTTGCAAATGCTTCTTCTACTTCGCGTGTTTCTGACTTTTGCAGGCCGCGAATCTCTGTTGCGAATTTTTCGATAGATGCAGCAACGAGTGCAAGAGTAGCCATATAATGTGCATGGCGGTCACGCTGAAGAGTCTGCGTTGAAACCGGTGCTGGTTTCGTACCCAGCTTTTCGCAAACATACTGCTCAACGAACGGATCGATGTTTGCGTATGTGCCGACTGCACCGGAAATTTTTCCGTATTGAACGCCGTCAGCTGCGTCGTTAAAGCGCTCAAGGTTCCGTTTCATTTCTTCATACCAAAGGGCCATCTTCAAGCCAAATGTTGTCGGTTCTGCATGAACACCGTGTGTGCGGCCCATCATTACCGTGTGTTTATGTTCAATCGCCTTGTCGCGAAGGATGTCAATAAAGTTCTCAATGTCTTTACGTAAAATGTCGTTCGCCTGCTTTAATAGATAAGAAAGGGCCGTGTCTACTACATCTGTTGACGTTAATCCGTAATGCACCCATTTGCGTTCTTCTCCAAGTGTTTCGGATACAGCGCGGGTAAATGCCACTACGTCATGGCGTGTTTCTAGTTCAATTTCGTTAATGCGGTCAATGTCAAAGCTTGCATTTTTACGAAGTTTTTGAACATCTTCTTTCGGGATTTCACCAAGCTCAGACCATGCCTCGCAAGCTAAGATTTCTACTTCAAGCCATGCTTTGAATTTGTTTTCTTCTGTCCAGATGCTGCCCATTTCAGGTCGTGTATAGCGTTCGATCATTAGTTGTCATCCTCCGATTAATCGTCGTTTATTTTGTCCAAATCCGGCTTTCCTGGATTTCGGTTAAGGTTTCGTTGATATTGTCCGTCAAAATGGTTACATGCCCCATTTTCCGTTTTTCTTTTGCTTCGTCTTTTCCGTATAAGTGAATGGACCATTCAGGCTTGTCTACAATGGCGCTCACAACACCTTCTACATGTTCACCGAGCACATTGACCATGACAGCTGGCTTTAAAAGCGCTGTGCTTTTAAGCGGCCAGTTGCAAACAGCGCGGATATGCTGGCCAAACTGGGAGATTCCGCACGCTTCGATCGTATAATGCCCGGAGTTGTGCGGCCGCGGTGCCAATTCATTAATGTAAATGCCGCCCTCTTCTGTTACGAACATCTCAACAGCCAGGGTGCCGACAAGGGACAGCGCCGATGCAATGCTCTCTGCTGCCTCATGTGCAGCTCGCTCGGTTTCTTTCGAAATACGGGCCGGTACAATTGATTCGTGCAGAATGTTATTTACGTGAATGTTTTCCGCTACCGGGAAAAATGTCGTTTCCCCTTCTGGATTTCGTGTCACAATGACGGATATTTCTTTTTGGAATGGAATCCATTGTTCAAGTACACAGTCACCGTGCGTAAGCAGCTTGGCTGCTTCTGCTGCCTGGTTCACTTCTCTTAACACAAACTGCCCTTTGCCGTCATATCCGCCGGTTGCCGTTTTCAGTACAGCCGGCAGGCCGAGTGCCTCGATTCCTTCCAGCAGATCAGACTCGGTCCGAATCACCCGATAAGGGGCAACCGGCACGCCTGCATTCGAGATCGCTTCTTTTTCGTAAACGCGGTTTTGCGTAGTGCGAATCAGCTCTGCCCCCTGAGGAATATGGGCCGTGTTCATCAGCTCTTTTAAGCCTTCATAATCGATATTTTCAAATTCGTAGGTGATCACGTCACTTACTTGTGCCAGGCGCTGAAGTGCGTCCTGGTCATTGTAAGGCGCTTGGATGACGATATCCGCTGTCTGCGTGCATGGGGCGCCTTCTGCCGGTTCAAGAACGGCGATGCGAAAGCCCGCTTCTTTAGCGGCCAGTGCCATCATACGTCCTAATTGTCCGCCGCCGATGATGCCGATTGTTTTTCCCGGTTCAATGATTTTTCTAGCCAAGCTGATCACTGCTTTCGAGGACCATTTTTTCCGTTTCCTTCCGGCGCTTGTCCAACCGCGCCGCTACACCTGTGTCTGCGATCGACAAAATTTGCGCTGCCAGCAGACCGGCATTGGTTGCACCGGCTTTGCCAATCGCTGTTGTAGCAACAGGTACACCGCCCGGCATTTGAACGATAGAAAGAAGAGAATCAAGTCCATTTAACGCTTTTGACTGAACAGGGACGCCGATAACCGGCAGAGTCGTTTTTGCTGCCGTCATGCCTGGCAGATGAGCAGCCCCTCCTGCTCCCGCAATGATTAGTTTAATTCCTCGCTCCCGTGCCGTTTCGGCATATTCAAACATCAAATCAGGGGTGCGGTGTGCGGACACCACTTTCTTTTCATAGGGAATGTCAAGTTCATCGAGTACGTCACATGCGTGCTTCATTGTTTCCCAATCTGATGTGCTTCCCATAATAACGCCAACTTCAATCGTCATCTTGATCCTCCATTGTGAGATTTTTTTACATAAAAAAACGGGCAGACCGCTTCTCCGGTAAAAAGGAGAAAGCGATTCGCCCGTAGTCGATCGAGAGTACGAATGCTTTCCCCATAGTCGGCTCGTTTACGGCGGCCGGTAGAAACTCGCGGGCCATATTCCCGCTATTATATGAGGTGCTTTATTTGTCCTCTACATATTAACAACCGATCGAAGGGGTTGTCAACAAAAAATCGAACGATATTTATCACTTATATTTTAATGTTCGTATTTAAGTCATTATTTTTCCTTCAAAGACGATTTCACGACCAATCGGCACATGAATTGTTTCCCCGTTTTCCTTCCGTTCTTCAAAAAGAGGCTTTTCCATCCGCCGCACCGGCATATAGCCTTCACGCTTCATTCGTTCAAGGCACTCATCAATCGTTTCGTTTTCCTGCACGTAAAAATTCTTTTTTTTGCTCATTGCATCAATTTTCCCTTTCTCACTTGTTTTACCCAGAAGCCACCATGAATAGTTTTCGGTTCAAAAGCAATAATAAATGCTTTTGGGTCAAGGTCTTTAATTTTCTCATACAGCTTCAGCTCATATTTACGCGGCGTCAAAATCTGCATCGCCATCCGTTCGCCTTCAAGCCCGTTCGCTGCCCAGTTGGTCACTCCGTAGCCTTCCTGGCGCAATTGCTTCGGCAGGTCTTTATCATATTCCTTTGTGATCACATTCACCGTAATATATCCAAGCGCCAGCTTTTCCTCGATCTTCATGCCAACGATCACTCCCACACCGTAGCCGACCGCATAAGCAATCAAGTTTTGAATTTCGTTTAAGTTATCGAGCACCAGTCCAAGACCTACAACATAAATGACAACCTCAATCGTACTGACAAAAGCTGCTGTGTACCGATAGCCCTTCAGAGTCAAAATCATGCGGATCGTAAAAAATGAAACGTATACAATATTGATCAGCAAAATAATAACAACCATTAATAACGCATTATCCATCATGGTGATTCACTCCTCTTTTCCGGCAGTTTACCATATTGGCGCTCATTAAAAAAGCCTCAGCCGAATGATCGGCTGAGGCAGATTGCTTCTTATTTAATAGTGATGATGTTCTCGTCGCCATTTTTCACCGTTCCCGGCTTTTCAACCGTTACGGATTGACCTTCTGCAAGGTTTGTGAAAATAATCGGCGTGATCGTCGATGTGGCATTTTTTGCAATGTAGTCCAGATCCACTTTAAGAAGCGGCTGGCCTGCTTTGACTTCATCACCTTCTGATACAAGGGCTTCAAAACCTTCCCCGTTCAGCTTTACTGTATCGATACCGAAGTGAATCAAGATTTCGCGTCCACTGTCCGCATTAATACCGATCGCATGCTTTGTCGGGAAGACGTTGATAATTTTACCGTTTACCGGAGATACGACTGTACCATCGTTTGGCTTGATTGCAAAGCCGTCACCCATCATTTTTCCAGCGAAAACAGGGTCCGGTACTTCTGTAATTGGCAGAAGCTCACCTGAAATAGGTGCTACAAACTTATCTTCTACATCATTACGGATTGCAGCTGGTGCCGCGTTTTCCACTTCTTTTTGCGTTTCCTGGTCCGGTTTTACGGTTGCTGTTGGACGAGGCTTGTTGCCTTTCATAATGTCCGCCATTTGGTGGCGCAGGCCGTCTGATTTCGGTCCAAAGATAGCCTGGATGTTGTTGCCCACTTCAAGGACGCCTGCTGCTCCAAGCTGTTTCAAACGTTTTTTATCAACGTTGCCAATATCATTTACAGATACGCGAAGACGTGTAATACATGCGTCAAGGTTCGCAATGTTTTCTTTTCCGCCCATCGCATCCAGAATCTCGTATGGAAGATCACCGGCTACAACTGCTGGTCCCTCTTCACTATCTGCATCTTCTGTCTCACGTCCTGGTGTTGCAAGGTTAAACTTGCGGATCGCAAAACGGAAACCGAAGTAGTAAATAACCGCAAATACAAGACCTACTGGAATAACAATCCACGCATTTGTTTGCGGGTTTAAAAGACCGAATAGTGTATAGTCAATCAAACCGCCTGAGAATGTCATACCAATTTTTACATCCAGCAAGTTCATTGTCATAAATGACAGACCCGCAAAAATCGCGTGAACTCCGAACAGAACAGGTGCTACGAACAAGAATGAGAACTCAAGCGGCTCTGTAATCCCTGTTAAGAAAGATGTTAATGCAGCAGAACCCATAAGGCCGGCTACTACTTTTTTACGCTCCGGACGCGCTTCATGATAAATTGCAAGCGCTGCTGCCGGAAGACCGAACATCATGAATGGATATTTACCAGTCATAAATGTACCAGCTGTTAAGTTTTCAACACCGTCCCGAATCTGCGCCATAAACATTGGCTGGTCACCACGAACGATTTCACCCGTCGCCGTTGTGTACTGGCCAAATTCATACCAGAATGGTGAATAGAAAATGTGATGCAGACCGAATGGAATTAAGCTTCGTTCAATTACACCGAAAATAAAAGCAGATAGGGCAAGATTACCTTCTAACAGTACGTGTGAAAAGGCATTTAAGCCACTTTGAATTGGCGGCCAGATCGCAATCATAAGAAGACCGAGAATTACTGCTGAAGCCGCTGTTGCAATCGGAACGAACCGTTTGCCTGCAAAGAATCCTAAGTATGATGGTAATTCAATGTTAAAGAATTTATTGTACATGAAAGCGGCAATCGCTCCCACGATAATCCCGCCGAATACACCGGTTTGCAGGGATGGAATTCCAAGAATAAGCGCATAAGCAGGGTCGCCGCCTTCTAGAACAGCAATTCTCTCCAAGCCTAGTGCTGTCCCCATTGTGGCGTTCATAATTAAATATCCGACGATCGCCGCAAGACCGGCAACACCGTCACCGCCTGCAAGACCAATTGCTACACCGACCGCAAAGAGTATCGGCAAGTTTCCGAAAACAATGTCACCTGAGTTTTCCATAACAGACGCGACTGTAACAATCCAGTCAGCTGTTAAAAACGGTGCTAAATCAGTTAAAGCTGGGTTTTGCAGCGCATTACCAAACGCAAGCAAAAGTCCGGCAGCCGGCAAAATCGCAACAGGCAGCATAAGTGCTTTGCCGATTTTCTGAAGCACACCGAAAAGCTTTTTAAACATGTGTGTTTCCTCCTCTATATTGAATAGTATGTGCATTTCAAAGATGAATCAGACAGACAAGCACGAAAAAAGGCATGAGAAAAGAAGACATCAGAAAATAGAAGTCCGAATAAACCCCTATTTTCCCTGTATCTCCTTTACTCATGCCTGATCGTATCAGTAACACGTAAAGAACAATGTAATTATTTCATTTTTGTCTGTATCCGCTGCAGATGCATCGTTAAATAAACCGCTTCCGCATCATACACGGGATGTTTTAATGTCTGCTGCATCACTTTGATCAGCTTCCACGACAAATTATAACACACAGGATATTCCGCTTTCAATAGGTTTGCAATTTTTTCTGGTTCTTCGACTTTTTCCCCGCGGACCACCCGTTCAATCGTATATCGTATATGGCGTACAAGGCGCATATAATCAATGCTTTCCTTATCCAGCTCCACCTCAAGCTGAGATTCAATCATTCCAACTAATGTCGCAATGAGCTCAGAGTGACGGCTTAAATCTTTCACATCTTTATTGGCGATCGCACTATGAATATGAAGAGCAATAAAACCGGTTTCTCCTTCTGGCAGTTTAATCGTCAGCTTGCTGTTAATCAGCTTTGTAACCTCTTCTGCTATTTCATATTCAAACGGATAGAGCGCTTTCGTTTCCAATAAAAACGGGTTGCTAATGCCCATGCCGCGCATCATACGATTTACCGCAAACAACAGGTGATCTGTCAAACCGACGTGAATGTGCTCGTTCAGCGTTTCCCCTACCCGCTCACGAATGAGTTCCACTGCCGCGATAATGACCTTCAACGTTTCATCATCCAAGTGAGGCAGCAGCTTTTTATACTGCTCCTGCTCGCTCCGGTCCTTTAACACAAACAGCTTTTCCACCGAACTCCGCACGATGCTGTCTCCCTGCTGCCGGCCAAAGCCGATCCCTCTGCCGATCAGTACAACTTCTGTTTTATCATCTGACGCTGCAATGAGCACATTGTTGTTTAATACTTTTTTCACAAAAAATTTCTCCATGGCACATCCCCGTTGTTTTGTTTTTTACAGTATAGCATGAGGGCGACGCAAAAAAACACCTCTCTGTTTGGCAGAGAGGTGTTTTGGAACTATTTTAAAAATACAAAATAAAGCACAAATACAACAAATAAGAAATACATAATTGGATGGATTTCTTTTCCGCGTCCTTTAATAAGCATCGTGATCGGATAGAACACAAAGCCCATTGCAATCCCGGTTGCAATACTGTAAGAAAGCGGCATTGCAATAATCGTGAAGAAAGCAGGAACGGCAATCTCAAATTTTGTCCAATCAATTTTACCGAGTACGGATACCATCAGCACCCCAACAATAATAATAGCCGGAGCTGTTACATGGGTTGTAATGACGGACAAAAGCGGGAAGAAAAACAACGAAAGCAAGAAAAGAATTCCTGTTACCACTGCTGCAAGTCCGCTTCGTGCGCCTACCGCTACACCGGCAGAAGATTCAATATACGCTGTTGTCGTGGACGTACCGAGCAGTGAACCCACTGTTGTGGCAGAGGCATCTGCCATTAACGCCCTGCCTGCACGGGGCAGTTTATTGTCTTTCATTAATCCTGCCTGGTTTGCAACGGCTACAAGAGTGCCGGCCGTGTCAAAGAAGTCTACAAATAAAAACGTTAAGACAATAACAAGCATTTGCAGTGTGAAAATGTCACCCGGTGTTTGAAAAATGTTTTCAAGCGCCACACCAAATGTCGGTGCAATGCTTGGAGCGGCAGAAACAATTTTGGTCGGCAGTTCTACCAGGCCGAAAATCATGCCAACTACTGCTGTAATGAGCATCCCGTAAAAGATGCTTCCGTTAATACCCTTTGTCATCATGATAATGGTAATGATTAAACCAAAAATCGTTAACAAAGTCGGCGCAGAATGGATATCTCCTAGACCAACTAAAACAGCATCATCATTCACAATAATACCGGCATTTTGAAAACCAACAAATGTGATAAATAAGCCAATCCCTGCCCCAACAGCATATTTCAATTCAATTGGAATGGCATTAATGATGGTTTCCCTGAGCCCGGTCAGTGTAAGGGCAATGAAAATAAGTCCCGAAAATAAAACACCTGTCAGTGCTGTCTGCCATGGAATTTCATATGTCAGCATAACGGTATAAGCAAAAAATGCGTTAAGTCCCATTCCCGGCGCTAGACCAATTGGATACTTCGCTAAAAGTCCCATAATCAGTGATCCAACTGCAGCCGCAATAGCTGTAGCTGCAAAAACGGATCCGTGGTCCATGCGCATCGCATCCGGTAAATCCGGTATGGATTGCAGCGATAGCGTCATCGGATTGACGACCAAAATATACGCCATAGACAAAAATGTTGTCAATCCGCCAATAATTTCACGGCGGTACGTAGTGCCAAGTTCATCCAATTGGAAAAACTTTCTCATTCTTTTTTCTCCCTTCGATCTTATATACGAACGAAAAATACCCGGAACAGTGGATGCTCCGGGTACGACTAACAAAGGAATATAGAAAGAGACATTCTCTTTCCATTCACTCGTAGTCGGACTATTTACGGCAGTCCGGTAGAAACTGTCAAGCCTTATTCTCGACGATATACGATGCATGTAAAAGTAATAATGTACTCTTTCATTTTACTGATATACCATTCGTTCGTCAATACAAAACACGAACGAAAAGTATTTTTTTATGTTTTTTGTTCGTTTATTCCCACTCAATTGTTGCAGGCGGCTTGCTCGTAATGTCGTACACAACGCGGTTTACGTGTGCGACCTCGTTGACAATACGCGTAGAAATCACTTCAAGCACATCCCATGGAATACGTGCCCAATCTGATGTCATACCGTCAATGGATGTTACGGCACGGATACCGACTGTGTAATCATATGTGCGTGCATCTCCCATAACCCCTACGCTGCGGATGTCCGGAAGTACAGTGAAGTACTGCCAAATTTCACGCTCAAGACCATGATTGGCGATTTCTTCGCGCAAAATTATATCAGATTCACGAACAATTTCCAATTTTTCTTCTGAAATCGCTCCAAGCACACGGATGCCCAGTCCAGGACCTGGGAACGGCTGGCGCCAAACGATGTGTTCTGGAATACCAAGCTCTGTTCCAAGCGCGCGAACTTCATCTTTAAACAGCGTGCTAAGCGGCTCAATCAGCTTAAACTGCATATCTTCCGGCAGTCCGCCTACGTTGTGGTGCGACTTAATCGTCTGCGCCGTAGCTGTACCGCTTTCGATGATATCTGTGTAAAGTGTTCCCTGCGCCAGGAATTCAATACCTTCAAGTTTTGATGCTTCATCATCAAAAACGTAAATAAACTCGTTACCGATAATTTTCCGTTTTTGTTCTGGATCTGATACGCCTGCCAGCTTGTTCATAAAGCGCTCTTTCGCATCAACTTTAATAATATTAATGTTAAAGCCGTTAGCAAATGTATCCATAACCTGCTCAGCTTCCCCTTTACGAAGAAGGCCGTGGTCAACAAAAATACATGTTAACTGATCGCCGATTGCTTTATGGATCAAAACCGCTACAACAGATGAATCTACACCGCCGGACATCGCGCAAAGCACTTTTTTATCGCCGACGATTTGGCGGATTTTTTCCACTTCGATTTCAACGTAGTTTTCCATAGACCAGTCGCCTGTGCAGCTACATACACCAAATACAAAGTTCTTTAAAAGATCGTTTCCGTATACGGAATGCTTTACTTCCGGATGGAATTGAACTGCATACAGGTTTTCAGCTTTATTGCTCATTGCAGCAATTGGGCATGACGGACTTACCGCATCAACTGTAAAACCAGCCGGTGCTTCTGTTACAAGGTCACTATGGCTCATCCAGACAACCTGTTCGTTCGGAAGGTCTGTAAATAGAGCAGACTCATTTTGAACGGTAATAGCGGCTTTTCCGTATTCACGGTGCGATGCTTTTGAAACTGTACCGCCAAAGTGTTTTGTCATCAGCTGCATGCCGTAGCAAATACCGAAAATCGGCACATTCAAGTCAAAAATGCGCTCATCGCAGTGAAAGGCGTCATCTGCGTATACACTGTTTGGGCCGCCCGAGAAAATAATCCCTTTCGGATTGATCTCTTTGATTTCTTCAACTGTAATAGTGTGCGGATGAAGCTCGCTGTATACGCCAAATTCACGAATACGACGTGTGATCAGCTGGTTGTACTGGCTTCCAAAGTCAAGTACAAGAATCATTTCCTGGTGCTGCAATTCTGATTTTCCTGTCATGATTTTACTCTCTTCCCTTCAATTCCGTATTATCGGAAACATTTATCTATTTTTTGTTCGTGTTCACACATTTTGACCTCATTTTATATGGTTCAATGGAGCCGGTCAAGGCATTGTTCTGTTTATTGAAAATTCAAAAAGTAAAAACATGCCCTGTTCTGCGGCGGATACCGTTTACATCATTTTTTGTTCACATAAAAAAACTTTCCGGCGTCAGCCGGAAAGTTTTAGTTTTTCCAGAAATCATCAAATACTGTAATCGGAAGATGGCGTTTATGGCGCGTTTTTGTAAAATGCGCCTCGATCTTTTCAGCTGCCTCAGCTGGAATTTCTTTTCCTTCAAGATAGTCATCAATTTGTTCATACGTTACACCGAGCGCCACTTCATCTGGGATCAGCGGTTTGTTGTCTTCAAGGTCAGCAGTCGGCACTTTCATATACAAATGTTCCG
Source organism: Domibacillus sp. 8LH (assembly GCF_038806185.1). Lineage (NCBI taxonomy): Bacteria > Bacillati > Bacillota > Bacilli > Caryophanales > Bacillaceae > Domibacillus > Domibacillus sp. 8LH. The sequence continues at coordinate 161,061 of NZ_JAVJNG010000004.1, forward strand.
GTGCACCGAGCTCCTTCAGCATAGAACGGCCCTGGCGCTTATTTAAACGGAACAACGGAACAACGTCGGCTGCCCCGTCACCAAACTTTGTATAAAAGCCGGTAACAGCTTCCGCAGAATGGTCCGTTCCGATCACTACCGCTCCTTTTGCTGCAGCGATCGCATACTGCACTTTCATTCGCTCACGCGCTTTATCATTTCCTTTTATGAAATCGGAAATCTCAATGCCGGCGGCTTCAACGGCCGCTTCGCTGGCGTCCACCGCTCCTTTAATATTAACCGTCAGACGCTCATCCGCTCCAATAAAGTCCATAGCAGCCTGTGCATCCGGCTCGTCTTTTTGGACTCCATATGGAAGGCGGACGGCATAAAAGGTATAATCCTTGCCAGTTTCTTCACGAAGCTCTTCCACTGCGAGCTGCGCAAGGCGCCCGGCAAGCGTGGAATCTTGCCCCCCAGAAATTCCGAGCACGTATCCTTTCAGGAAAGGATACTGGCGGAGATAGTCTTTAAGAAAATCAATGCTTCGGCGAATCTCTTTTTGTGGATCGATTTGCGGCTGTACTTGCAGCTCTTCAATGATTTCTTTTTGTAATTCACGCATGATACAAGAAGTCCCCTTTCATTTCTGGTTCTTTCTAGTATCATACCACTTCCGCATGTGAATCAACCAACAAAAGCAAAAGTTTATCCCTCTCCTCCAAATCGGCATGTAAAAAAATAATGTGCATCTATGTATGAAAAGAAAGCAATTATCAATACTAAAAAAGAGGACAGCCAGATGGCTGCCCCTCCATTTTTACACTTCTGGTACGAATGTTTTACAGTCAGTTTCTTCCTGGTTGGAGGCCTGCTTGCCTTTATGACTCACCACGTAAATGGCCTCTGCTCTACATTTGTTTCCAGAACCCCAGTATTTGCAGTTGTTTACTTCACAAAGAACGTCTTTCGCCATTTGCTTACACCTCCTGGTCCTTAGTATGACCAAAGCGGATGGTATCATACTTCGTTTTAACGTTTGATCCTGCGCTATTCAGGGAACAGGCGAAACGATAATACAACACTAAACGGAGGCCAAAATCATGGACAATGAACACGTAGACGTTGTCATTGCAGGCGGCGGACCGGGCGGTTTAAATGCGGCACTCGTTTTGGGCAGGTCTTTGAAAAAAGTGCTTGTGATTGATGAAGACAGGCCCAGAAACAGTGCCACACTAAGATCGCACGGTTTTTTAACAAGGGACGGAGCCAGCCCGGATGAGATTCGCGAAATTGCCAGAGAACAACTAAAAACGTATCCAAATGTTACTTTTATAAAGGATGTCGTGGAAGATGTTGAACGAAAAAATGGCCTCTTTATGGTAAAAACCAGAAATGGAAAAATGGCTTCCGGCAGGAAGATGATTTTCGCAACCGGGATGAAGGACCACCTGCCCGATATTCCGGGGCTTGATAAAGTATATGGAAAAACGGTTTTTCATTGTCCATACTGTGATGGCTGGGAACGGCAGCACGATCCCATTGCTCTTTTTGCAGACGGAAAAGCTCTTTTACCGTTCGTTAAACTCATTTTCAACTGGAGTAAAGACTTAATCGTTTTTTCCAACGGGCCGGCTGGAATCACAGCAGAAGAAAAGAAACAGCTCATGCATTACAATATTCCGCTGATTGAAACACCTATTGCTAACCTGCAGTCGACGGATGGACAATTGGAAAATGTGGTGTTGCAAAATGGGGACAGCATCCGCCGCACCGGCGGCTTTATGGCTTCTACCGGAGAACGACAAGGCTCTTCTCTTCCCGCCCGGCTCGGCATTCGGCTCAATGATCAACATGAATATGTGACCGGACAGCACGGACAAACAGAGATCAAGGATTTGTTTATTATTGGCGATGCTAAAAACACTTTTACAAGCCTGGTCGGTGCAGCAAGCCAGGGCTATGAGGCAGCTGTAAAAATAAATGGGGACTTTGCGGCAGAAAACTGGGCCGCCGGCTTAAAAACAACTTCTCATTAAGCTCATTCGATAAGCGTGGCCGGCGGATTTTGCGTTTAAATTTTCCGAACTGCGGCAAGCTATACAGGCATGCCATACAACAGGAGGATCGATACATGGATTTAAAAGATAAAATGACTTTTCATGTAACCGGTACGACGGAAAAATTAAAAACGACAATTCAATCAAAGCAGCATACGATCATACTGGATGAGCCGCCGGCAGTCGGCGGGGCCGACGAAGGCCCCGATCCCCTTTCTTATCTTCTCGCTTCTTTAGCTGGATGCGAAAACATTATCGCGTATATGGTAGCACAGGAAATGAATTTTGACCTTCAATCCATGGAAATGGATGTAAAAGGCGTACTTGATCCGCTCGGTATGCGGGGAGAGCCAGGAGTTCAAGTGTTTTTTGAAAAAGTTTCCTTTAAAGCAAAGGTTTCCACAAGCGAATCGGAAGAACGCCTTGCAGAACTACAAGAAAAAACCGATGCCCGGTGCCCGTTGATGACAATGATGAGAGCAGCAGGCATCGAATTAGAAACAGAATGGGTAAAAGCGTAAATGATATCCCAGTCAGCCCAAATAATTTATTTGGGCTGACTTTTTTATTCGATTAACTGTATAAGATGGGCGGCTGCTTTCTCAATATCCACTCTTTTGTTGCCCGATGCCATATCATGAATGGCTCTTATCCGGCCGTCCGCGTCTACCATATACATGGAAGTTGAATGCGTAATGACGCCCTCCTCGCTTTTTTCATATACCATGTTAAATTGCTCAGCGTATTCTCTCGTTTGCTGTTCAGTGCCGCGCAGAAACAGCCAGTTTGATGATTGAATATCAAAGGCTTCCTTATATTGCAAAATGACTGGGACGGTATCAAACGCCGGATCAAGCGTAACAGATAAGATACTATACTGCTCCTCTTCTATTCCCTTTTCCTCCAATGCCCGCTGAAGCTTTTTTAAATCCTGTATCGTAAAGGGACAGACATCCGGGCACTTGGTGTAAAAAAACGACACAAGCGCCGGCTTCCCATTCGTCGAAAAAGTATTCCCGCTTACCTCTTGGAGAGAAGATTCTTTCACTTGGCCTAGGTTAGGCAGATCTGACAGAGAAACCCAAATATAATAAGAGAAAACACACCCTATAACAGCCACAGCGGCGAGCAAAACTTTCTTCATCGCACCTCACCTACTCTCCTTTCTACATGCGAAGTGAATAGCGAATAGATAACAGAATACAGGCATAAAAGCAGGCAGCAGCAAATGGAATAGTGTACAGATCCATAGCGGCAGCTGATTCGACCGGTATTCTACATAAAGCCGGGTTCTGCAGAACAGCACCAAGCATCGTACCCATTGCGCCTCCGATTGCTCCATTATATAACCCATTCAATTGAGCTGGATTTCGCAGCAATTTGCCAAAATTCCAGCCAACCCCTGCCCCGAAAAGCAAAGAAGCGCCATAAAAGCCTGGAAAAAGCAAAATCAAGTACATACTAAAAAGGAAGGAAGTCAGCATCGTGATAGTCATACAAATGACAAGTGTAAAATGATCGTCAAAAAGCAGCCGCTTTTTCTTCAATAAATGATAAATGCGATATAATTCAACTCCATTCCAGCTGCTTAATAATAAAATGAATAGCAATTTCCTCACGACCTTTGAATAGAGATAATAATAAAAAGGAAGCAGAACAAAAAGAGACCGTGAACGAACAAAATGATTTGGCCTGGCATATCTAGTACTGATCCCAGCATAGGAGCCATAATGCCAATCATGAAGCCGTTTGTTACTCCAGCTAAACAGGTTTGATAATCAAAAAGCAGCCCAAACGCTGCGCCTGCTGCAGCACCGATTGCAGCGGAAGCGATTGTAATCAGCGAAAAATGAAAAGGAAAGGCCAAAATCAAAACAATCCCAGCCAGCAGAGCCGCGACTCCGCCCATCACCTGGCTGATATTCATTCCAAGTTGAATGCCTACCCATTTTTTCCGGCGAAATACATACACGAATAGAATACTGCATAATAGTATGTCTATAGTTAGAAGATACAGCAGAGTAACTTCCTTCATTCTTGCACCTCACTTTCACAGGCTGAATAATTTAATAAAAACAACTTTCTTTGCAATTTTCACTTTTTATAGCTATGCGTATTCTTAAACAGATATCTCTTGCTCACACAAATAAGACCCCTTCTAGCTCAGGGGTCTTACAAAATATTCATAATGCTGTTTTACTTCTTTTCCAGCAAAACAAAATCTTTGAATGAGAATACAGCGGCTGTTACGGCTGCGCCTGCTGCCGGCTCTTCTTCTTCTTCTTCCAGTCCTAGCACGTCGATTTCTTCTACCGGCTCTGCTGCTTCTGCTTCTGCGCTGTAAGAAACAGCATTGAAAACAACTTTTGCATCAGGATCCTTACTGATGACTGTGATGCGAATTTCAAATGAAAGAACCGGCGTTGCCATAGGACCGCCATTTAGTAAGTCTGCAAAAAAGTGCTGCGTCTGATGGCATGGAATTTTCGTTTTTTCTGCCGGCATGACCGGTACAGCCATCGCTTTCATTGGAACAGCCATACCAACAGGTGTAGTCATAAGTCCAGCAGAAATAGCCGGGTCGCCCCAGTTCAATACTTCTACTTTCACCTGTACAGAATCTTTGTCAAAGTTTGTGGCAGATACCCATAGTTCTTGGGCGACCTGAGCCCCTGCTGCCGCATTCGAAATAGGCCCCGACGTATATACTTTTTTGTGTTTTTGCTTTTTACACTCCATATCCTTTTCCTCCTTTTTATAATAATAAGCATTGCAACGTTTGCAATTTTTTACCTTATCGTCATTCTTAGACTTGCAATGATAACATTTCCAACTACCCATGTATTCGTTAACCCCCCTCCCTATTTATTCCAAGTTTTTTCTTGGTTCTATATCGTATGAACGTACTTACAGCCCCGTATAATGCATCTAACCATTTTTACTGATTTTTTAAAGTTAATCACTCAGCAGAGTACAAAAAACACCCTGCTGTCCTCGATGTTTTTTATAAGAATAATCATTCTGCGTGTACATATACATTTTCTGTAGTTTGGCATAAGGGGGAACATAATGAAAACCCATATGAGATTTGATCAATACCTTTCCGCGTTGCTCGAAAAAAGAAAACAGGAACCGCGAACTGAAAGCAAAACAGACGAAACAAAAGAAAGATTCAGCTCTCCTGCTGGAGCAGCGCCTACAGAAGAAATACGCTTGTTTACTGAATACAAAGAACAGGCGAATCTGCTGCAGATCGCAAAATCTGCTCCTCAAAAAAGAAAGTTTTTAATACTGAAAAAATTCTTTAAGATGAGACGAAATCAGCAGGTAATCGTTTTTCTGAAAAACAGTGGGCAAGTTGTTGAAACAACGGGCAAAGTGAATGCGGTTGGCCGTGATTTTGTGATGCTCACAAATGCAAAAGAGCGGATTTGGATTCCTTTTCAAGCAATTGAATCCGCTAATATTCCAACAGGTATTCCTCTTTATTCCACTACCCACCAAAACCTTATTTATGATAATCAGCTAAAACAGCGTTTACTTTCCAATTTTGGTGAGACCGTTGCCGCGAGAGATATACTCATTCAGCAGTTTTACGAGGAAACACTTTTAACAAATTTGAATTCCTGGAAGTACTTATGGGTGAAGGTCGAGACTGAAAAAAAAACTTTATTCGGAAAAATGAAGGATATAGACAGCCAAACTCTCCGTCTATCTTTTTGGAAGGAAAAGCACGAAATTGATATTGCGCATATTGTTACAATTCAAAGCATACGTTACATAAGCCTCTTTCCATTAATTGTAACAAGGCTTTCCCGAATATTTTAGGTGAATGTGTTTCCCATTTCCCACTGCCTCAGCCTTCACATGTCTTGCCTGCGGATTCTTTTAGTAAAGGAGAGATAGAATGAGCAACAAACGGGATGAGAAAGAAAAAAAAGATGAAAACCTAATTGCCGTGGAAAATGAAAATACGAATAAAGAACTGGAGATATCAGAGGACAATACCGAAGAAAAGGAACATGCAGCAGAACAAGGAAACGATAAAAAAGAGGAGGAGGAAAAAGACCGAGAGGGGAATGAGGAGGAAGAAGAAGAGGAAGAAGAAGAAGAAGAAGAGGAAGAAGAAGAAGAAGAAGATGAAGAGGATGAGGAAGAAGATGAAGAAGATGAAGAAGAGGATGATGAATTTTTTGAAGAATTGACTAGTTTGATAGGCCAAAGTGTATTAATTATTACCGAAGCGTCTCAACTAAATTTGCTCGGCCAAACATTCAGGCCTATTTTTTGCGGACCGATTGTTGAAGTAGAGAGAAGCCACCTGACAATTGATCCGGTCACCATTAAAATTTTAAATGCGCCATTTTTCCAGTTTCCGTTGCCGCTGTCCATTCCTCTTGAAAAAATTGCCCAGCTGACACCTTGTTTTGATTGCAATGAACGGTTCCCGCTTATTTAAAGCCAGGAAGAAAGGAAGTGCAGAAGAATGACGTCTAGATCTTCCAGTTTAAATTCCCATAATGTTATGCATGATACGGCTCTTGTGGAATACTTCAGGGCATCCATTGGCCAAAGGGCTTTTATATTGACCCCTTCCTATCCCTTTATGTTTATCGGTGAAATTGTTTCCTTGATAGGAGACCAGGTGGAGCTTGCAGTCGAAACGACCCATTTTGCCCAGCTTGAAAATCGGAACTGGCTCATTCATATTGACAATATCGAAGTGTTTTATATTGAGTTTCCCGGTGATCCGCGCATCCCAGAGTTAAATGACATGCTGTAACGAGGAGGAAAACAATGATACGCCGTTATCATGTAGTCGCGATTCCCATCCGGATGGTGGTAAACAATTTTGGCGACCATAACCCTGATGGACAAATGTATGTGTTGAAGGAAAACGAAGAAAAGGTAAAAGAGCTGATCCGCAAAAAACCTTTTACCCCGGTAGACCTGGTGCAGCCGCTGACAATCAGGGCGAACGAAGGGGATACTGTTGAAATTCTCTTTGAAAATCAGCTTCCTTTTGCAGCGGGCATGCATTTTCAGGATATCGATTACAATGTACTAACATCAGACGGAGCCAACGTTGGCTTTAATCCAAGCTCACTGGCTGAATGCGGAGAACAGCTTCTGTACAGGCTGGAGGCTACGTTTGAAGGAATTTGCTTTTTCACCGATGTCGGCAATGTATCCAGTACCGAAGAAGGCTCCAGTATCCAGGGCCTTTTCGGTACGCTGCTCGTTGAAAAAAGAGGCTCCTGGTGGACCGATCCTGTAACAGGCGGGCCGATCAACAGCGGCGTGTTTGCCGATATCCACAACCCTTTTCTTCCCTCCTTCCGTGAATATGCATGGTTTTTCCATGATGAAATGGAAGTGGATGATTTAACCGGCAACCGGCCGCTTAACCCCATGACCAATCAAGAAGCTCAATCGTTTCACGGTGTGAATTACCGGTATGAACCGCTTCATAACCGCCTGAAGCTAGTGGAAGAAGGCGTTGTGTCCCCCGAGGTTGAAGGCGAGGAGGTTCATCACGATTCCTGGATGTTTGGTGATCCTGCAACGCCTATTTTGCGCGGTTACCGGGATGACCCGGCTATCATCCGCTTGATTCATGCGGCTTCAAAAGAAACACACGTTTTCCACTACCATGCGCACCAGTGGCTGAGAGACCCGAGTAATGTTCAGTCTGAATTTGTGGATGCACAGGCGATCAGCCCTCAGTCTCACTACAGTGTGCAGCCTTTATACGGACTCGGGAGTCTGCCTGGCACAATCGGGGATGTGATCATTCACTGTCATTTGTATCCACATTTTGAAGCCGGGATGTGGGGGCTGAACCGGATTTTTGATACATTGCAGGACGGGAGCCAATGCTATCCAAACGGCACACCGATCGCCCCGCTTCAGCCGCTGCCGGACCGTCCCTGCCCGCCGCGCCCAACAAAAGAAAGGCCGGGATTCCCGAACTTTATTCCTGGAAAAGTTGGCTGCAAGGCACCCCGCCCTCCTCTCGGCATTGTCGGCGGACGGGACATGACCGAGCTTGAGAGAAATGCCGCTATCCCAAATGCAAGGCCTGGAGCTGTTTTTACAGATCCGTGCATGAATAATTCGGTCGTCGAGGAGTTCAATATATCAGTGATCGAGCTGCCGATTGTTTATAATAAACAAGGCTGGTACGACCCAAAAGGAAGAATATATGTGCGGGATGAAGACCTGGATGATGTGCTGTCCGGAAAAAAAGAGCCGGAGCCGCTCGTCCTGCATGTAGCAGCTAATACGTGTATTCGAGTCAACTTTACCAATCGCCTCCCTCATATTTTGGATGGAGACGCTTTTCAGCTGGTGACCCGGACGTACGAGACCGGATTCCATATTCATTTCGTAAAATTTGATGTTCTCGTAGCAGACGGCGCCAACGTAGGCTGGAATTATGACAGCTCTGTTTTGCCAAACGAAACGATTCGGTATGAGTACTTTGCCGAAACGGAATTAAAAGCCTTTTTTGTCCATGATCATTTGTATCCTGTTTCCCACCAGCAGCATGGTATTTTTGGAACTATTGTCGTGCAGCCTCGCTTCTCTCAATTTTTAGATTCTAAAACAGGTGAAGAAACAGATGAGGGAGCCGAAATAACCGTCAGGCATCCGCTTATCCCTGATTATCGTGACTTTGCACTGTTTGTACAGGATTTTGCTTTTTTATTTGATAAAGACGGCTGCCCGATTCAGCCGCCTCAGTTTCCCGGCTCACCCGATGATCCCGGTATTTTTGCGGTCAATTATAAAAATGAACCGCTGCAGTTCCGGCTTGGGAAAGACTGTGACCCTGCTTACTCTTTCAGCTCTTATGTAAATGGAGATCCTCTCACTCCTGTTTTCCGGGCTTATGAGGGAGATTCTATCCGCATTCGGCTGCTGCAGGGTGCCCATGAGGAATCGCACAGCTTTAACTTACATGGATTAAGGTGGCGATCAGAGCGGCCCAGCAATGATTCCCAGATCCGGTCACAGCAGCATATTGGCATTTCAGAGTCTTTTACGTTTGAAATAGACATTCCAAGAGCCGGCGATTATTTGTGGGCTTTTGAAACAGAAGAAGATATATGGAACGGCACGTGGGGACTGATTCGTGCGTATGATCAGGAAGTAGACCATCTCATTCCGCTGTCCGATCAGCCTTTGCCGGAACCAAGAACACGGCCGCTGCCTGAAGTAACCGGAAAGCCGCCGGCTCCTGCTGATCCGCAGTCTACCCTGCCGCCTGAAGCAGCACAAAATGCGCCGGTTCGCCGGTACAGTGTCGTCGCTTTTCAAACATCGATTTTATACAACTCATTCGGAGACCATGATCCATTCGGAATTGTGTTTGCTTTAGAAGAAGACGTAGAAGATATCGTGTGCGGCAGAAAAAATCCGGAGCCGCTTGTGCTTAGAGGTAATTCTGGTGATTTAGTCGAAGTTACCTTAACCAGCAGGCTCAAGTTTGACTTATTCCCGTTCCCGGATGGCATTCATCCTTATCCGCCAGTAAAAGAACAGGCTTTTTACCCGCCGTCCCTGCGGATTTCCCTGCATGTCAATATGCTTGATTATGATGTGACCACTTCAAGCGGCGGCACCGTCGGTTTTAATCCCGATCAAACGGTGGGACCTGGCGAAACGATCACATATCGCTGGCATGTACAGGATGCCATGGGTACCTGCGCGATGTGGGATATGGCCGATTTACGGAATCACCGCTCCTTTGGGACATTTGGCGCTTTTATCGCGGAACCGCGGTTCACAACATATCATGATCCTTATACGCTGGAACCTGTCCAGACGGGCACAAACGTCGTTCTCAAGAATCCGTTTAACGAGGGTGGATTTAGAGAATTTGTTTTGATCATGCATGACGGTGTTCGTTTAGAAGATAAACACGGCAAAGTCATTATCGATCCGCTTGACGGCGTCATTCCAGAACCTGATCCTGAAGACGATGAAGTAGACACCTATGATTTCGGGTCACGCGGATTCAATTACAGGACAGAACGATTAATTAACCGCTTTAGAAAACATCCTGTTTTAGGTGATTTATTTAGCTCAGAGGTACACGGTGATCCGGCTACACCTGTTTTTGAAGCGTATCCTGGCGATCCGATCGTAATCCGGCTCACTAATCCGTCCGAACGCAGAAGGGCCCATACATTCCATCTGCACGGTCACAATTGGAAATTTGACCCGAGAGATATTGAATCCCGTATTGATTCATACACCGGCCACATGGTGCCAGGTGTTACTGAAGATTTGCTTTTAATTGGCGGTGCTGGAGGAACGTATAACTATCCGGGAGATTATATGTACCGGTCCGGCAATATTCGCTGGGATATCGAGCAGGGAATGTGGGGAATCATCCGGGTTCACAGCAAAGTACAGCCCCATTTGCCGCCTTTATCTCATTGACATTGATAACATTAAACGGCTTGTTTCCTTTTCACATGGAAAAGCGGTGTTCCAGAAGGAATACCGCTTTTTTCATAGAGCTTGTCAGCAAAATTTATCGAGCCGTTCTACCCATTTGATTTGATCAAATTGGATAAGGAACACTTTTTTCTTGAACCCATGATTATGATTCTCTTTTTTCACTTTCACAACAATCTCAATAAAATCATTGCCTACAAAAGTAATTCTCCCTTGAACAATCTTTTCCTCTTCAAGGACAACCTTAACCCGCTCACCGATCAGCTGACGGAAACGAAACGCCATGCTGCTTCTTAACCCGCTCAAGCGGATGCGGAAACGATCGTCACACAAACATCTGTCCATAAAATGATGGTTCACATGCCCATGTCCGCAGCGGCTGCATAAACCGTGATGCTGGAAATCATGATGCGGGAAATCGTGATGCTGGTGGTGGTTGTGCGAATGAAACTGGCTGAAAGAATGGCCTTTGCCGCAGCCGCAGGAATGATGATGGTCTTTTCCAAAATTGTTACAATGACAGTTTAGTATACTCATATTTCTCCTCCTTTCCTATTACAGTGAAGTATTTGGACTGAGAAAAGCGCAGGCTGTAAACCGTTTTGCTGCTTTCATCTGCTTCTCACAGTCTACTATCATCCTATGCTTAACTAGTAAATCCGAATAAACTATCGTCCCCTTTTTTAGAAAAAAATAGAATTGTTTTTCCAAGTCACCAGTGAAAAATGATCACATACGATATGAAGAAAGAGTAACGTTGTTTCTTTACGCGCGACAAAAAGGAAAGCTTGAGCAAAAAGGAAGTGACTCCATGCAGGAACATTCACATTTCGATGATTCTTTTAGCCATAAAGAGGACTGTTCAAAGAGCGAAAACAGGCCGGCTTTTCCATCGCCTCCTTCCTGTCTCCCCGAGAGAGAGCAGGAGGAGCTCGAAGCCAAAATTGATGAAACGAACGCATTACTGCTTAACCTTGCTTTGTCGAACGAACAGTCGGAGGAAGGACGAAGAGTATCATTTGAAGGATTAGTCGGCCAGTGGGCAGAAGTTGTGCTTACGCGTGAAGGAGAAGCAGGCCAGCGGGCTGTTAAAAAAGTTAATCGAACAAAAATAAAAAACAGTAGAGAAAGTTTATTTAAGAAAAAGCTGGAAGCGAGAAAGCGCAGAAAAAGACGGGCTGTCCGGCCGAAAGCGCATGCCGGCAAAAACAAGCTGCCGCAGACAACATCACCTAAAAGCCGTGTGCTTGTTTACAAGCAATCCGGGCGTGTTCAGCTGGCTGGACGTAATTTTGTGCTCTTAAAGAAAAAAGAGCATGAAATAATCATTCCTTTTTCAAAAATACAATCGATCAAGTCCTTTACACGTCATCCCGGACTTGAAAAAGAGCCGGCTTTGCTTGACATTGATCCCGCACTTCGACGTGCACTTACGTTTAAATTCGGGGAAACAGTTGCTTCTTCTCCTGAATTGATTCACCTTTTCTTTAAAATGACACTTCCTATTTTCTTATTAGGATACATCGACAAAAAGGTAAACATTGTATTATCCAAAAAAGCCATATCGGGCCACATTCATGAAGTGGATGAAGAAACAGTTACGATTGTCACAGCTAAAAAAAAGCAACGTGTAATTCCTCTGGATTCCATTTATTTAATTGTTTCATCATCCCATTAATACAACAGCTGCATTCTTTTCTTTATTTTTCTTTTCCGGATCCGTTTTATACTGACTCATTGATAAAAAAGACCGGTCCTTTCAAACAAAGGGCCGGCCTTTTTTATTGCCCAAACCCCTGAATCCTTAAAAAGCAAAAAACAAAATAAATTTAAATATTTTCACCGTCAACTCCACATCCTACGTAAAGGCATGACCAATCAGTGATGGTCCATCCGCTGTTTACCCGGTATTGCGCTCTTATTGTATGCAGGAAAGCATAACGGCCACGATTCTAAAGATGGAGGAGGAACGAACACGATGAAATATGTATCAGCATTGTTAATAAAATTTGTCATGGTAACGCTCGTTCTTTGGATTATTTTAGGTGGATTCTTTAATATTTCCTTGGGTGACATCTTCACAATCAGCGTTCTGCTCACTGCCGCCAGCTTTCTGATCGGTGATTTATTTATTTTACCAAGATTCGGAAATCCTACAGCATCTGCTGCTGATTTTGGCTTAACACTTATTGGTGTCTGGCTACTGGGAGCCCTTTTGTTTGAACCGCGTATTTCATTATGGGCAGCCGCTCTTTTATGCGCCGTTGTCATTGCGATTGGCGAGTATTTTTTCCATATGTATATGCTAAAGCAGGGACCCGCTGGAAAATCTCAGCAAAACAAGAAAAAGGCCGGCGGCCAAAATGCTGGCAAAAACGCCAACCAGGCTGTATCTACTTATAAATATCAAACCGAAGCCGGCTCCGATATGGCCGTTCGGCCGAATGTCAACAAAGCCAATATTGATCAACAAGGCGCCGTCATTCAAGATCAAAAAAAGAAAACCATTTCAGTGGACCGATACCAAACCGAAGCCGGCTCTGATATCTCTGTAAAACCGGCTGACGAGCAAAATAAAAAGAACAAGCAAGGCGAAGCAGCAAAGTCTGAGAAGAAACAAAAAGATTCAACCGGCCAATACGGGACAGAAGCCGGCTTAGATATGTCCTTCGCTTCCCGTATTCAAAAAACCGGGAAGAACAGCAAGAAAGGCGTGTCAGCACAATCCGGGAAAAACCAGCAGAATTCGTCTGATCAGTATGGCACAGAAGCCGGTTCCGATATGTCCGTTACTTCCGGCAATCAAAAAGCCGGGCAAAGCAACAAGCAGGGCGGCTCGGCACAATCCGGGAAAAATCAGCAGAATTCATCCGATCAATATGGCACAGAAGCCGGCTCGGATACGTCCTTTACTTTCGGCAATCAAAAACCGGGACGAAGCAACAAACAGGGCAGCTCTGCACAGACTGGAAAAAGCCAGCAAAATAAATCGGATCAATATAGTACAGAAGCTGGCTCGGATACGTCCTTTACTTTCGGCAATCAAAAACCGGGACGGAGCAACAAACAGGGCAGCTCCGCACAAACTGGAAAAAGCCAGCAGAATTCATCCGATCAGTATGGTACAGAAGCCGGCTCGGATACGTCCTTTACTTTCGGCAATCAAAAATCGGGACGGAGCAACAAAGAGGGCAGCTCCGCACAAGCCGGGAAAAGTCGACAGAATGCCTCAGATCCGTATAGCACAGAAGCTGGATCTGATATGTCTGTTGCCCCTTCTAACCAACAAGCTGGTACGAGCAATAAACAAGGGCAGCCGTCACAGTCCGGAAAAGCGGATCAAGGCTCAAGCTCAAGCAATCCATACGGTACAGAAGCAGGCTGTGAAATGACTATTATAGATGTACCAAGAAAACACAAGAAGATGAACCTGAAACGAAAATAAGGCAGGCCCATATAAAGCCAATCCTTTATTAAAAAGGATTGGCTTTATGTTTTGGCACCTGCTTTAAAGATCAAATATGCGTTTATACATATTCTTCTTTCCTTTATCCCTGTAAATAAAAGCTGGCTCCATCCACTTGTTCAATTCCTTCTTTTTTCAATCCCCTCATCAAGGCAAAAAGAGCATTATCTTTTTGTTTCGCTTCAATCATGACATCGATTTGCGGCACGCTTCCTTTCACACGATGAAGAAAATGCAGAAATTCCTTTTCATCAATAAAATCCGCATGGGCTCTGAAATCTTCTTCTGACCTTGGACTCGACATATGCATTTTCATTGGCAGCGCAGAGGATTGCCATGTAGCGGTGACGCGCTCCCATGCCGCCTCCCATTCTGCTTCCTTTTCATGGTTGGCTGCATGGTGATGATAATCGAACACCGCCGGAACACCAAGCTTTTCACATAGGTAGAGCGTTTCATTGATCGTAAAGGTTTTATCATCATTTTCAAGCATCATCATGCGCTGCAAAGGAGCGGGAAGAAGCCCCCAATTTTCCACAAACTGCTCCAGCGCCGCTTCTTTGTCACGATAGCCGCCGCCTACGTGTACAACACATCGGTGTTCGGGGGCAATCCCCATCCCTTTTAACAGCAGCCGATGCATACGGAGTGTTTGAACAGCCGTTTTTAAAATATCAGGTTTCGGTGAGTTTAACACAACAAAATGATCCGGATGAAAGTCAATCCGCATGTCCTGATGCTCTTTTAAATACGAGCGAATCGCCTTCAAGCTTTCTCCAAGCGGCTTTATGTAATTCCAATCTGAAAGTTCCGGGTGATTCGCCATTGGAATCAGTTTGGAACTAAGCCGAAAAAAGTGGATATCATGCGCCGCATTGTGCCGAAGCAGGCGCAGACAATTATGGAGATTTGACATCGCAATACGTTCTAGTTTATGGATGGCCGCTTCCCTGTCCCCAATTTTTGAAAACTGAGCATGGGTCATTGTTTGAGAAGGAGAACCATTTTGAACATTCATGCTCATAGCTGCGTAACCGAGACGGACCAGCGTCATTCTTTCACCCCTTTTCTTTCTATTTTATCCAAAATAAAAGACGGCATACCCGTCAGAAAGAAAGAGCACTTTTCAATATTTTTTGCCCTTTGTCCTCATACTACGTTTTGAGGTGAAAAATATGTACAAACTGTTATCTCATAATGACCTGGACGGTGTTTCATGCGGGATTTTAGCAAAGCTTGCCTTTGGCTCTGATGTAAGTGTCCGCTACAATTCCATTTCCGGACTAAACCAGGAAGTCGAATGGTTTTTAGAAAACGGAGATCCGGACACGTTTCTGTTTATTACCGATTTATCCGTGAACGAAGAAAACGAAGAAAAGCTGAACCAGTTTTATCAAAACGGCGGAAAAGTTCAGCTGCTCGATCACCATCAAACAGCACTGCACCTGAACAACTATAAATGGGCAGAGGTCGTTATAGAGGAAAAAGAAGGCCGTCCGGCTTCAGCGACTTCTTTGTTTTATGAGTACCTGCTGAAATATGAGCACCTTACACACTCGGCAGCGGTGGCCGAATTTGTGGAGCTCGTCCGGCAATATGATACGTGGGATTGGGAAAAGCTCAACAATCGAAAAGCCCAGCGGCTGAACGCTCTCTTCTTTTTAGTCTCTATCGATGAATTCGAAGAAGCAATGCTGAACCGGTTGAACACAGGCGACCACTTTTTCTTTAATGAATTTGAAGAGAAAATTCTGGATATGGAAGAAAGAAAAACAGAGCGATACATCCGCCGGAAAAAGCGCGAGGTTGTACAGGCCTATGTCCACGACCAATGGGCCGGCATTGTCCATGCAGAATCGTACCATTCTGAGCTTGGCAATGAACTAAGCAAAGAGTTTTCCCATCTCGATTACATTGCCATCATCAGTGTGGGCAGCAGGCGGATCAGTCTCCGGACTATTCACGATGACGTTGATGTTTCGCGCACTGCCGGGCTTTTTGGCGGCGGCGGCCATGCAAAAGCCTCGGGCTGCTCTTTATCAGCAGAAGCGTTTGAGCTGTTTGTAACAGCTGTATTCGGCCGCGAGCCGCTCAAAGAAGATGCGAAACGTAACCGCTACAACCTGCCAGACAGTTCTTTTGGCGCCCTGTACACAAACAGGCAGGATGATGGCTTTTTACTGCATCCTCTGTCTTCTGAACAATGGGGTATTGAACAAAATCATGAACAGCGGCCGGAAACGTTCACAAGCTTTGAAGAAGGAGAACGTTTTTTAAAACAGCAGGAAGCCGTCTGGCTGGCTCGTGACGAAGTATTTGTCCAGTATTTAATGAATGCGAAAAAACGCCACTCTACTCATTAAAAAAGCCCTCCATCCTTTTACAGCAGGGATGGACGGCTTTATTTACATCAAAACAAGACCTTCATTTGTCTCTTGATATCCTCTTCATGATCGAAACGGCCGGCTTACCACGTAGCCTATATATAAAAACACTTCCCGGCAGAGAAACGGGATTTGGCTGTTGATCGTTTGATAAGCGGAGGTTTGGGCAGGTGACGAATAAACATTCATTCCGATTGTTTTCGCCAGCAGCATAGCACGCTTCATATGCAGCGGATCACTGACAAGCGCAAAAGTTTTCAGCTTTTTTTCTTTCGCCAGCTCGTAAGCGTATTGAAGGTTTTCTTCCGTAATGGCGGATTCTGTTTCAATCAAAATGTCATCCGCCTGTACGTCTTTCTTCATCGCATAGTCTCTTGCCGCCTCCGATTCCGCTGTTTTCTCTCCATCGCCTCTTCCGCCCGTAAAAACCAGCTTGTCCACATACCCATTCTTATACAGCCAAAGGGCATGATCGACTCTTTCACGCAAAACAGGCGACGGCTTGCCGTTCCAGACCGCAGCGCCGAGCACGATAGCGGCATCTGCCTTTTGATATTCCACCTGGCTGCCGAAAGACCAGATGCGGAATGCTGTGAAGGATGTTATCAGCAGACCCGCCGCCCCAAAAACGATCACAAGCTTCATCCATAATTTGTTGAACAAAAGTCTCCACCCTTTTATGTGAGGCAAATACTCCCCACAGCCAATATTTACTATTTTAATGTATATTCTCATCATTGAAAACTGCTCATTTTAAAAGAAAGAAAAAAACGATCATCCTCTTTCGTCAATAAAGGATGATCGTTTTTTCGCTTATTTAACTGCTGCTTTTTTGTTATGAATAGGCGCTACTGTAATCCCTGTTGTTTCTTCAAAATCATACAAGCTGGTTGGCACATCGGTAAAACGCTCCAACTCGTTGTAAGCCGGAATACCGTGAAAAGACATATCCAGTCCTTCCTCTTCTTCCCGCTCGCTCACACGCAAACCAACTGTTTTTTCACAAATGACCGCCATTATATGTCCGGCAGTCAGACCCCAGACAACGACTACCGCTGCTCCCAGCACTTGAACACCGAGCAGCTTGGCATCTCCTGTTGTAAAAAGACCTTGAGAAGAATCAAACAAGCCAACAGCGATTGTACCAAACACCCCGTTGAACCCGTGGACAGCTACTGCTCCAACAGGATCATCTACCTTCAAGCGGTCGACAAGCAATGTTGCATAAATGACAATGATGCCGCTGACCGCCCCAATGACGATGGCGCTCCAGCTTTCCACAAATGCACAGCCGGCTGTTACAGCTACAAGACCGGCAAGTACTCCGTTCATCGTCATACTCGGATCTGCTTTACCAAATTTGCTCATTGTCATCAAAAGAGCCGTCGTTCCGCCGCTCGCTCCCGCCAGCATGGTATGCAGGGCAATCGCTGCTAAAGAAGCATTGGTTGCATCAAGTGTACTCCCCGCGTTAAACGCAAACCAGCCGAACCATAAAATAAAAGCGCCGGCAGATGCTAATGGAATATTACTTGGCGCAAATACGTTGACGCTGCCATCTGAATTAAACCGGCCTTTTCTTGCTCCTAAGCGCTTTGCCATGGCAAATGCCGCAAAGCCGCCAAGTGCATGAATTGCCGCGGAACCGGCAAAGTCCTTCATGCCGAGCTGTGCCAGCCAGCCGTCGCTGTTCCAAATCCAGTGGCCGGACAGCGGATAAACAAGTATACAAATCATCGCTGCTGTTAACATGTATGCTTTAAAGCTCATTCGTTCTGCTACTGCGCCGGATACAATAGATACGCAAGCAACCGCGAAGCCCATTTGAAACAACACAAATGCCGCACTAGGCAGGTCGATGGATAGAGCAATATTTTCCGGGCTGCCAAACAAGCTTGTCCCAATCAAACCAAATGCACCTTTTCCATACATAATGCCAAATCCGACCATCCAAAACGCCAGTGCGCCAATTGTTAAATCGACAAAAATTTTCATCGTCACATTGACCGCGTTTTTTGTCCGCACAAAACCTGCTTCCAGTAAACTAAAGCCGCCTTCCATAAACAGCAC
This sequence comes from Domibacillus sp. 8LH, assembly GCF_038806185.1. NCBI lineage: Bacteria > Bacillati > Bacillota > Bacilli > Caryophanales > Bacillaceae > Domibacillus > Domibacillus sp. 8LH. The sequence goes on from NZ_JAVJNG010000004.1 coordinate 179,489, forward strand.
CATAGCGGCTGCGATGACGACCCAGATTGTATTCAAATGGATGACTTCCATCAGCTTCGTCCTCCCTGCTTCACATCATCAATTTCAACGTCCGGCTGGCCTGTACGAATATTATAAGCTTCTAGAATTGGGTACACATAAATTTTTCCGTCTCCGTCTTCCCCTGTTTGAGCAGACTTGATAATTGTATCGATCGTCGGCTCTACCATATAATCAGATAAAATGATTTCCAGCTTTACTTTCGGATGCAGTGTGACTTTGTAACTTTTCCCCCGATACACTCCCTGTGTATCTTTTTGTTTCCCCCTGCCTACCACCTGCGAGACTGTAAAACCCGTAACACCAATATGTTTTAACCCCTTGATTGTTTCCGTGATTTTTTCCGGCCGAATAATCGCTTCGATTTTTTTCATGTCCCTCACCCTTTGTTAGATTTCCTAACATAGATTTGTTCATAATTATAACAACATATTTCAGAGAGTCAATGGTTTCATCTGGAAGTCCTTCGGAAAAGATCATCTTGAATCCACATACTAAAGAGAAAAACATACTAATCTAGTCCCCCTTACGTTTGTTCCTTTTTAAAAAAGGACAAATAGTGAAGAAGAATAAAAACGCAGTTTATAACAGCAAAAAGGAGTGACATATTATGGCAGACAAAAAAGAGCCAGAGGTTCATACTGTTCCAAATTCAAACGGCGGCTGGGATAACAAACAAGGAGGGGAAACGATCAGCCATCATTCAACCAAAGCGGAAGCAGAAAAAGACGGGCGCGAAAAAGCGAAAAGAGATAAAACAGAACATAGAATTCATAAAAAAGATGGACAAATCGGAGAATCAAACAGCTACGGCCATGATCCCTATCCCCCGAAAGGATAATTGTTTCTTCTATAATAGGAGAGCCATTCAAGCAAGCGGCTCTCCTTTTCTCTGTGCATTTGCCGCTGTTACTTTCTATTTTCTTTGGGTATGAAAAGTGCGTTGAAGAGAGAGAAAGAAGGTGGCATACTGAAGCTATGTCATCTCTTAAAAAAGTGAGGAAATCGGAACGTGAAATCAGCACAAAACGAAGCAGGGAATTGGGACCTGACTGCCTTTAAACTGCTTCCTTCTGCCAAGCCCCCTTTTTTCCACGGCCATACGATTCGCCAAACGGCCTCGTCTTTCTTTTGGCGGACGAAGCTGCGTCCTTTTGTACTGGAGCAGCAGGGAAAACAATGTGGCATTTGCGGATGGAAACCCCAGCAGGAGCAGGATATGCGGCACCTTCACCTTCATGAAGTGGAGGAATACGACTTTACGAACAAGGTGTGCCACCTGCTCGACATCCAGCTTATTTGCCGAAAATGCCACGCTTTTCACCACATTATCCGGACGGAAATAGTTTCAACGAAAGAACAATGGCACGATTTAATGCAGCATTTTGTTTATGTAAATGACTGTTCTGCGGATGTTGTCGAAAAGTTTGACCGGATTACCGCCAAAGCCCTTCTGTCAGAAGGATTCGACTCCGAAGAATGGCATCCGCGATCGGCTGAAGAAGCAGCTGAGCTGGCAGCAAAGCCGGTCCGATATACGATTCACCCCAAGATTCCATTTGCAGAAGAGCTGGAAGGGCAAATCCGTAAAAAAGGACTGCTTTATCAAACCGAATCATAAAAGCAGATGCCGGCCGGCATCTGCCTAAACTGTAGGCAAATTATGTGGATGACCGTACACATGAATAGGATAGATCGGCGGCGTCCAGGCAGCTCCGCTTTCCATGGGGCAGGCGCTGAGCCCGACTTCGCCTGGCGGCTTCACCGGTCTCAGCTGCCCGCTAGTCCCATAGGAGTCTGTGCTGCCCTCCTGCCGCCAAGTGGCTTACGACAAGATTGTATAGGGCTAATAAGGTCATCTCTCTCTATTTTAAAAAAAGAAAATGTCTATTCAGTCCTTGCTTATGGATTTTCAACACCACTTATCGGCTCTTTTTTAAAAGCGAAAGACCTTGTCTACACACTGAGCAGATACTGTCCGGCATCTGCTGTTTTTTTCGGCAGAAAAGCCAGCTAGTCTTCTCTTACTTTCGTAAACCGGCACTCCGGAAAATGGCTGCAGCCCTTGAAGGCTCCATACCTTCCAGTCCGCTTTACCAATGCCCCGCCGCATCTAGGGCAGACTCCCTCACTTTTGTTTCGTTCCCTTTGCCGTTTTCCACTTTTAATAGCCCGTACGTGCTTTTTTTCGATCGCCCGTTTTTTTCTCCTTCCCGCTTCATTAAAAGGCTCAAGCTTCTCGGCAAGCTCTCGCACAAGCACGGCATTCATGCGCTGTTTTCGTTGAGTACAGAGTGATTCCACCAGTTGATCTGCATATAAAACACTTACTTCCTTGAAAGGCTCTCCAAGCTCAAGCTGGGACTTTCTTGTAAAAGCGATGAATGAATAATATTTTATTCCATTCGAATGGCCAAAAAACTCTTTTAATGCACGAATATGGCCTGCATTTTGCCAAACTGGATTGTAAAAGGTCTCTCTTCGTTTCAAGGTCTTTTGGATCCAATACTTTTCTGACTCATCACCGAAAATTCTGCCGCTGAAGTTTTTGGTTTCAATTACGAAAATACCGTGTGTTGACAAAACCAGGTGGTCAATTTGCGCCGTCCGGCCATTGCTTCTTGGAATATAAAGATCATGAAAAACGGTGTATATCGATTGGTCGAGCTTGTCCAGCTCCTCTTGAACGGTTCTTTCACCAAGCACTCCTTTTTTACGTCTGGAACTGCCGGAAAACCTGGCGGCCGATATCATTATCGCGCCTAATAGAAGTAAAACAATAAAACCCATAAATCAATTCCTTTCCACCAAAATAGAACATCTGTTTTTATATCGACCGAAAAGTACAAATATAAAGCTGGTTCAAAAAAGAAAGCCCCGTTTTAACCATAAAAAAATCCACCCTAAAAGGGATTGCCTTCTAGGGTGGACGTTCAATTGATTATTGTTCTTTAATCCGTGCCCGTTTCACAAAAAATACAAGAATGAGGGCGAGCACAGAAAGCCCTGTCGCGACCATAAAAGCATCATTAATGCCGTCAATGGTCGATTGCTGTACGGCCTGGGCGTAAAGAAGCTGAGTTGTAAGCTGGTTTCCTGCCGCCCCCGGCAAGTGGGCCATAGCAGATAAGCTTTGGCCAAGCTGCTCAAACTGATTGGAAAGAAAAGAGTTAGAGCTTGTAACCGTATTTTGATAGGCACCATAATGCGCCCCTTGTCTTGTGGTCATTACCGTGACAAGAAATGCGGTTCCAATACTGCCGGCAACCTGTCTCGCCGTATTGGAAGCGGCTGTTCCATGCGAACCAAGATGGCGGGGCAGCTGGTTGAGCCCTTCCGTCATTATGGTCATCATAATAAAAGACATACCGAACATCCGCAGTACGTATAAAACCAGCAGATGACTGTAACTTGTTGTCATGCTGAGCATCGTGAACTGCCATGTTGTTAAAACGGTAATCGTTAAGCCGATCACGCCGAGCCATCTGGCACCTATTTTATCAAACAGCGCCCCGGCAATCGGAGACATGATCCCCATCACGATCGCACCCGGAAGCATAAGCAGTCCGGACTCGAGCGCGGTAAAACCGCGAATGTTCTGCAGATAAATCGGAAGCAGAATCATCGCACCAAACATCGCCATATTCACGATCATGCTGACGACCGTTGTCAGTGCAAAAATATCATATTTAAACACACGCAAATCAAGCATTGGCTTATCTGTAGTCAATTCCCGCCAAACAAAAGCGATCAATGACACAATCCCGATCACAAGCGAAAGAACAACGACCGTGCTGTCCCAACCGTTATTTCCGGCTTCACTGAAGCCGTACAGCAGGAATCCAAAACCAATTGTGGAAAACAGGAACCCGGGTAAATCAAATTTCGGATTGGTTATTTTCGTAACATCTCTCATCCACAAAAAGCTTAAAACTAATACAAGTACGCCAATTGGAATAACGATGTCAAACAGCAGTCTCCAGGAATAATGGCCGATCAGCCATCCGGATAAGGTCGGGCCGATTGCGGGTGCAAAAATCATAACAACGCCCATAAGCCCCATTGCCTTCCCGCGTTTTTCCGGCGGGAACAGCACGAAAAATACCGTCATGAGAAGCGGCATAATAATCCCTGCTCCGCTCCCCTGAATTAACCGTCCAATCATCAGCATGGTGAAGTTTACCGATAACGAACAAATGAGTGAACCGACCGTAAACAGGAGAATCGCCGTAATATACAGCTTCCTTGTTCCAAACTTTTCAATAAGAAACGCCGTAACCGGGATTAAAATTCCGTTCACGAGCATATAGCCCGTCGTCAGCCATTGAACGGTGTTGGCTGAAACACCCAGATCATTCATAATATGCGGAATCGCTACATTCAGCAGCGTTTGGTTTAAAATCGCCACGAAAGCACCAAGCATTAAAGCCGTTAAAATTCTTCCTGTGTTGAAGTTTTTTGGTGCTTCCGAAGCCGTTTGTTTCGGCTCCTCAACTATTTCTTCTTTCGGCTGAACATTTGCTTCTACATATTCCAATGCCGGCTCTGATACAGCGGAATTTTGAAGCACCTCTGCTGTTTCTTCGGATAAATCCTGCGGAGAAGCCGCCTCATCGTCTTCTTCTTTTCGGTTCGGACGGACTTCTGCAGAGCTTCTTTCACGCTCCTCGCGCATCATAACCGGTTGATTCATGTTCTGTTTTCTTCGTTTCACCGCTCTAAAATTAAAGAGCAGCAGCACTAACGCACATAAAAGAACATAGACTGCTCCATATATTAACATGTGATCACCTACTTATGAATTCGCACGGTTACGTTCATACCAGGAACGATGGCTACGCCCTTGCTGTCATCAATCGATACTTTTACAGGAACGACCTGCGTGACTTTCGTAAAGTTCCCTGTATTGTTTGAACTTGGCAGTAAAGAAAATGTTCCAGCTGTTGCTGAGCCGATTTGTGTGACTTTTCCTTTTAACGTTGAATTCGGAAAAGCATCTACATAAATGTCCACGTCCTGCCCTACATCTACTTGATCCACTTCTGTTTCTTCAATATTAGCCGTAACCCATAAATTGTTTAAATCGTACGCTTTCGCAAGCGGTGTTCCAGCAGCAACAAATGAATTTTGAACGGCTGTGCTTTGAACAATCGTTCCAGCTGTTGGAAGTGTAATGTTCATCTGTGATGCTTGTCCATCTGTACCTGTGATAGAAAGCGTGCCAACTTTCGCGTCTTTAGAGAACTCTTCACCTACATTACCTTTCCATTCTGTTAATTTTCCGTTTGCAGGTACAGAAATAGTTACTTGCTGACCGGCGATTTGAGCGTTGTCTGTCGTTAAGTAATTGACAGCTTTATTGTAGTAAGCATAGCCGCCTACGCCGCCGCCTACTAAAACCAATAGGATAATAATGTTAATCAAAATTAAACGCTTTGCGTTCATGACTCCTGTTCCTCCTCTGATGAGAGTTTTGTTAAAACAATTTGGTGCAGGCGCAGAAGATGGGAAATCTCCTCTTCTGGCAGCTCAAGAATGTCATTTAATTTTTTGACGAGCTTCGATTCAGACGAAACGATTTGCTCGAACACGGCTTTTCCTTCTTCTGTTAAATCAATAAACACACTTCTTCGATCCTCCTGCGGAATGATCCTTTCAGCCAGCCCGTTGTGAACAAGCCGCTCAATCACACCGCTGACCGTACTGTTTGTCAGCATCAGCCTTTCAGCTAATTCTCCCAGGCTTATATTTGGATTTAAATGAATGATATAAATGGCTTTCAGCTGCACAACCGTAATGCCAAGCCGATCCGCGTCTTGCTTTATTAATTTATTGATCGCTTTATTGATCCTCCAAAAGGAAGCCAAAATTTCATTGTTCAACACGCTGCTTATTCCCCCTTTCTTCTGTCTCTTTTATTTTCTACCGAAACATTTCGTATACGAAATGTTTCCTCACGAAGAAAAATTATAATCACCTGCAATGGCATTGTCAATCTAAAATACTTGAAAAAACAGCTTCCTCTTATCCTTTGCTCTTCGGCTGTTTTTAGCCCTTTTTTGCTGATGGAAACAAAAAAGCCCGGCGCAAGTGATGTTTACTTGCGCCGGACCTTGGATCATGTTTTAAAAAAAAAGAAATCAGCTCTTTTGTATAAGAATGGCGTTCTTCCGCCCATAGCTGCTCCCGGCTGAATTGGTCGACCAGTTTCCCTTCCTTCATGACTATGATGCGCTGGCTCATTTTTTGCACAGCGGCCAGGTCATGGGAGATAAATAAATAAGAAAGACCGAGTGTGCGCTGCAGCTCTGTTAATAAATCAAGAACAGCTCCCTGGGAAAGTACATCAAGGCTCGCCGTAGGCTCGTCTAACACAATCAGCTCTGGTTCAATGCTGATCGCCCGGGCGATTGTAACCCGCTGTTTTTGTCCACCGCTTAATTCATGAGGATACCGGTTTGCCAAATCCTCTGGCAATTCAACCGCCTCTAAAAGCTGTTTAACAAACGCTTTTTTGGACGTATACGAAAAGTGGGCAGGCTTTAGCTCGTTCTTGTACTGTTCATACGGGTCAATGAGAGAATCTTTTACTTTCAGTTTTGGATTCAAAGCAGCCGACGGGTTTTGAAACACGATTTGCATTTGCTTTCGGTAAGGATACAATTGGCGTTCGGTGTACCTTTCAATCGCTTCGCCTTTAAAACGAATAGAGCCGCTGTCAATCGACTCTATTCTCAGCAGGCACCTAGCCAATGTACTTTTGCCACAGCCGCTTTCCCCTACAAGCCCAAGACATTCGCCTTTATCTAATTCAAAAGACACGTCATTTACAGCCGTTTTTCCTCCGCTGTATGATTTCGTCAATTGCTGTACAGCAAGAAGCTTCATGTTTTCCCCTCCTCCTGTAAACCGGATGGCAGGCGGTGGTCAAGCACAGGCGCCGCCTTGATTAACTGCTTTGTATAAAGGTGCTGCGGATGATCAAGGATACGATGCTTTCCTCCTGATTCAATGATTTCGCCTTCCTTCATGACGGCAATCCGGTCCGCATAACGTCTTACATGGCGCCAGTCATGTGTAATAAACAAAATGGCACAGCCGGTTTCCTGCTGCCTCCTGGCAAGCAGCTCTAAAATCTGATTCCCGGATACACTGTCGAGCGCGGTGGTGATTTCATCGGCAATCACCAAATCGGGAGCCAGCAAAAGAGCCATCGCAATCGACACGCGCTGCAGCTGACCGCCGTTCAGCTGAAACGGATAGCGTCCGGCCAGCTCCTCACTTAAACCGACGGATTGAAGTGCTTTCCCCACTCCAGCCATACGGGCTTGCGGTGAATGAATGCCATGGGCTTTTTGGTATTCATCGAGGTACTGGCTAATCGTGCGAAATGGTGTGAAGGAGCCCTGGTAATCTTGAAAAATATAAGACAGCTTCCGGCCGCGGACTGTCCGCATTTCTTTTTTGGACAGCTCCAGTACATTTTGTCCGTTTAAAAAAATGTTGCCTTCTACATTCAAGCCAGGGGCAAGCATTTGTCCAACAGCTTGTGACAGGATGCTTTTTCCGCTGCCGCTCTGCCCAACAAGAGCAAACCATTCTCCTTTTTGAATCGCGAGGGAAACGTTTTGTACGAGCTTTTTCTGCCTGCTGCCAATCGTTACCTGCTCAACGGATAAAATCATGACTGCCCCTCCTTTTTTACATCAAAGCGATCACGCAAATAATCACCCAGTATATTCGCCAGCAGTACAACAAGAACAATCGCAAGGCCCGGATAGATCATTAAAGCCGGCATCGATTGAAAATACGGGCGTGCATCATTCAGCATAGCTCCCCATTCCGGCGTTGGCGGCTGGGCACCAAGACCGATATAAGATAAGGAAGAAATCAGCAAAATAATTTTGCCAAGGTCGAGGCTGGCCAGCACAAGCACGTTTCCTGCTATGTGCGGAAACAAATGTTTACACATAATTTTCCGTGCGGACAGCCCATTAATCCGGGCAATGAGTACGTATTCCTTTTGTGATTCAGTTAAAACCGTGCTTCGAACAAGCCGGGCATAGCCGACCCATTTCACCATCACGATGGCGAGCACAAGGTTGCCGATTCCCGGTCCAAGCAGCCCGCTCAACACGATCGCCACGATTGTGTCCGGAAAAGCTAAAAAACCATCAGCAATCCGCATAAAGACGCTGTCAACCCAGCCCCGCTTGAAGCCTGCAATCAATCCGAACGGAATCCCGATGGCGAGAGCGGCAATCAGAGCTAAAAAGCTGGAGCCGATTGTTTGCTGCCCTCCTAAAAAAAGCCTTGTTAATACATCACGGCCAAGATGATCGGTGCCGAGCGGATGCTCCAGGCTCATTCCCTGCAGCCGGCTGCTCATATTTGTCAAAGTCGGATCATGCCGCAAATAAAAGAAAGCATACAGGGTACCTGCCAGCACAGCAGCCAGGATCAAAAAGGCAGCGGCTCCCTGCCAATTTTGCTTTATTCCTTTTGGCAGTTGTATAGAAAAACCTCTCATCATGGTTTGTTCCTTTCTTTTAATTTCATTTCCGGATTCAAATACCGATACGAGACATCCACGCATGTATTCACCACAAACACGATGACGGCCATGACCAAAATGTATCCTTGTATAAGCGGATAATCACGCTGGCGTATCGCATCAACGACCATTTTTCCAACACCGGGATACGCAAACAACACTTCAATCACCACAACACCGCCAATTAAGCTGCCTAAACTAACGCCAAACACCGTAATAACAGGCGGAAGGCTGTGTCGCAGTGCATGAACGAAGAAAATGCGCCCTTCTGACAGCCCCCTCGCTCTTGCGGCACGGATAAACTCCTGACTAATCGAGTCAAGCAGGCTGGAGCGAAGCAGACGGACGTATACACTTGAAATCGCCAGCCCAAGTGTGACCGACGGCAAAACTAATGACATAAACCCGTCTCTTCCCATCGTGGGCAGCCAATTCAACTGAACACCAAACAAATGGATCAAAATCAAGCCAAGCCAAAAGCTCGGAATCGCCGCTCCGACAAAAGTAATAAACAGCAGGAAAAGAGTTACTTCAAGAAATTTACGGACAAGAATCTGAAGCATTTATTTCACATCCAATTGGTTCGTTATCATATAATACTCACTCCGGGTTGTGACCCAGCTTTTTACTTTATCATCGTTATACGCGACAATCGTGGACGGGTGCAGCACAAAAGAATTGATCACGTTCTCATGCACATAATCCGCCGCCTGCTCTGCCAGCACTGCACGTTTCTTCTGGCCGACTGTTTGATTAAGCTTGTCAATCATTTTTGTCAGTTCCGGTTCTTCTGCACCGCTGAAATTCAAAGCACCTTTCGGATGATACGTTGCGTTTAAATAATAGCCGGCATCGCCACGTGGCGATGTTAAATTACTGTATGTCGCCAAATCCCAGTCACGGTTAGACGCCATATATTCTTCCGGAATTTCAATTTGCTTAATTTTTACGTCGATGCCAATTCGTTTCGCATCAGATTGAAACACCTGTGCAATAAGCGGCAGGTCAGCTCTGGCGCTGTACGTGAGCAGCTCAAATTGAAGCGGCTTCCCATCCTTCTGCATCTTTCCATCCTTCAGTGTGTAGCCTGCTTTCTGCAAATATTGCACAGCCGCATCCGGACCGGATAGCGGGCGTTTCTCGTACGTCGGCGCAAATGGCAGGGATGGCAAAAACGGCCCTTCTGCTGCTTCTCCGTATCCTAACAAAATCGTATCGACAATTTCCTGGCGGTCAATCAATGCATCAACCGCACGGCGTACATTGACATCTTTTAAACTTTCACGCTGCATATTCATCGTCATTTGATGAACACGGAAGGTCTCCGTCGATTCTACTTTCATGCCGGGTTGTGCTTTCAATGCCTCCAGGCTCTCCACCTCCGGCCGGTAGACAATATCGACCTGCCCGGATTGCAGTGCCATAGAACGCGCATTGGCATCTTCGTTAAACGAGAATGTAACCGAGTTCAGCTTTGCAGCCCCGTCCCAGTAATCATCATAGCGCTTAAGCTCAAGCCGGCTTCCCGGAACAAAGGACGTCAGAGCAAAAGGTCCCGTGCCGACCGGTTTATTGACGATATCTTTTTCCGACACATCAATGATAGATACATTTGGATTCACCAGTTCAGAAATAAATTCAGGAAATGGTTCTGTATTTGAAATGCGCAATGTATAGCCGTCTGCTTCCATTTTGTCGATCTTTAATGCATTTTGAACAGCTGTGCTTTCTGTCAGTGCCCGTTCTAGAGAAGCTTTTACTGCCTTCGCATCCATTTTCTTTCCGTTTTGAAAGGTGACATCTTCGCGCAGGTGAATCGTCCAATTTTGCCCGTCTGTACCTTCCCAGCTTTTTGCCAGCCATGGCGCGATCGTTAACTTCTCTTCATCAAGCCGGACAAGCGTTTCCGTTATACCGGCTCGCAGTGGAACGTAGCTTGAATCAACATGTGGATCTAAAGAATTGGTTGAGAAATTATAAAGAAAATGAATGTGCTTGTCTTCGCTTGTTGACGCCGTCGTACTCGATGAAGACTGTCCGCAGGCTCCCAATAAGCCAAGACAAGCTGCTGCTATCCCTATCTTCAACAAGCCTTTCCATAAAACACGCTTTCTCCTTACCTTTACTGTCTGCACCCAACATCCCCCTTATTTCGTAATCATTACGTTTTATCAATAGCAGTGGACAAAAAAAAAACAGCAAAGCAATCCTCTCTTTTCTTCGGCTGGGCGGCAGATAAAAGCAGGGGCTTTGAAAAATTTTACGAATAAAGGAAATTTACTTATACAATGAATCTAGCATTTGCATAAAATAATGAGAGAGGGACAAAGGGGGATCAAGAACGAGTCTACTATTTTATTGATGTAAGCAGTAAGCAGAGAAATTTGATAGATGGAAATATCATAAATGATGTTTAAAGAGCTGATTCGTTTGTATGCAAACCATTATATTTTTAGGCAGCGAAAAGTCTGGGGTATTTTACTGTTTTACTGACGGATAGAGAAAAATGGATCAAGCAGCAGCGGAAAGAATTTACGGACGTACATCAAATGATTTAGATGAGCAGCTTAACGGACAAAAAAGCGATTCTTGAAGAAGTTTCCTGCTTAAAAAAGCAGGGAAAACAAATCAAGGCCTTTATGAGTTTTATTGATCCACTGGTAAGCCTTGCAGCCGATATTTCCCGGGAATTAAATTTTGCTGAGCATTCAGTAGAGGTTCTTTTTAATATGAAAAATAAAACAAGGTTTCGGGAATTATTAAAAGAAAGCCGAGCCGAGCCTTTTTATGCTGTTTGTTCAATTGAAGAAAATGAGGACAATCTCATTAAAAAATATAGTGTACACCTCCCTTTCATTATAAAATCTCCTGTGTCTAATGGCTCTAAAGATGTTCTTCTCGTTCCTTCAAAGAAAAGGTTTAAAGAAGCAATCAGGCATTTCCAAGAACGCTTCCCCGGCGCGCTGGTCTTGATGGAAGAATACCTTGATGGTCTCAATATTTAATTCTTTCCTAACTTCTTTAACAGCCACTTCAGCTAGTTTCATCTGTACAGCCTTCATTTTATTTCTGCTGGACAACTGACTCCCGTACCCATATAGAAAAACACATTCAAGTTGGCTTTTCAGGTCATTACATACCCGTTTTTCAACTTAAAGGTGTTTTGTTCGTCTCAATTTATGAGGTATTCCCTAATTCAAAGTTTAATGCTTTTACAAGGCTTAGCTGATGATTACCTAATGGATGTGGTGGCTGGATTTATGAGAGAGGTTAATATAAGTAAAAGTATATGTAGAAAAAAGCTCTAGATTCTAAAAATCCAGTCCTTTTCCAATACATATACTAGCACTTATATTATATTCAAATTTCCTAATCCCAAATACGAATTCGTTTCATACATTTTTAATCTCTAACTATTTTCTGTTCTATTTCCTGCGGGAAGATCAGAAACTAAGTGAAAATCACCTGTACCCAATAGAATAACAAGAATAATGTGACGATCGTTGTCAAGGGTATAACAATCAATGACACGCTTAAATAATCTTTCCAAGAAACATGAATTTTATTTTTCTTTAAAATATCCATCCAAATTAGGGAGGCGAGAGTTCCGATCGGCAATAACAAAGAGCCCATATCACTGCCAATAATGTTCGCAAGATAAATCATCTTTAAAGTGATAGGGTCTATCCCCATTTCTGTTAAAGTAATGGTTCCAATCATTAAGGCAGGATGGTTATTGAAAAAATTGGATAAAACCGAGACTAATCCGCCCATCATAAGGCTCGCCTGGAACAGTCCCTGGTTAACAATCGGTTCACATGCCCTTACAAGCATGGCCGTTAATCCTGCATTGTGGAGCCCGTAAATAATGACATACATAGAGAAGGCAAAAAGTAAAATGTGCCATGGAGTCTTTTTTAAAATATCCAGCGGGTTTGTTCGCAAATGGTACCATCTCCATGCAAGCAAGAGGAAGGAGCCAAGCACTGCCACCAGCTCAATTGGAATGGACAGATAGGATGCCACAAAGAGCAGGCAGCGTACCACAAACACAAACAGTAAAACCTTTAACATAAATTTTGTGCGTTTATGTTTTGTTTCAACAGACAGTGTCCCTTTTAATGGATGAAAATTTTTAGTGAAAAAGTTTTCTTCTATGTCCTGCAAAGAAGCAGGCAGCGTTTTGGGTAATTTCTTCTTCACTACAATAAACATTAAAGTTGACATGAACAATAATCCAAGTGTTCCAGGCACAAACATCATGGCAGTATGCATATAAAGAGTCATATGGACAATTTCCAATGCAATTAAATTGACAATATTGCTTACGCCAATAGGTACACTAGAAGCGGTAGCGATCAGAGCGCCACTTAAGAGATATGGAAGCTGTTCAGATGGTTTTAGCTGAAGATTGTGAAGAAGTAAAATTAAAATGGGTGTCGTAATTAAGATACTGCCGTCATTGTTAAATAAAAGTGTCATCAAAAAACATAAAAGCTGAATGTACCAGTAGAGACGATAGCCCGAACCTTTAGCTAACTTTGCAAGCCGCGCAGCTGCCCAGTGAAAAAAACCGAAGCTTTCCAATACGACTGCCATGACGATCGTGGCTATAATTGTAATGGATGCACCGCCTATCTTATCGATAATATCTATAATATCTCCATAAGATACGATCCCCGTCAGCAAAATAATCCCTGCCCCAATCGACGCCGGCCATGCTTCATTAATCCCGCCTGGCCTTAAAAATATAACAAACATTGTCATGATAAAGATCAAAAAAGTCAATCCAATTTCAAAGCTCATTCGTCCCTTCCCCTTTTTGAAAAGTCGTCAATTAGAGTCCCTTCTTCTCCGTTTTATTACATTTATATTCACCTCTATTAAAAAGCAACTGTACAACCACCTAGTCTTTAAACTTATGCCGAAACAATTCTTAAACTTCTAGACATGAAAGACCCTGGATGGTCTATACTTATCCAGACAAAAAATAAAGGTGGCGTACACTTGATCTAAAAAAGATGGGAATCCGGACATTTACGTTCCATTTCAACAAAGGCTTCTTTCTTCGACCAACTATGGAAGAAAGGCTATGCAGCTTTTATCAGTACCTATTTAACATTATGGCTGAGATGCATAATTCTTTTAGCTATATGGGTCTGTTCTTAGAATGGAAGAATCTCATTGAGAAAAATGCTTGCATAAAAGTCTACTACTTGATTATTTAACTAATTATCTTTGTTTTTCTGTTACTTCAATTGCTCCTGCTAAAGAAAGAATATACTCCTGTATCGTTTGCTTAATTTTTATTTCCACATTTGAGATAATTTCCATCCAGAGGGCGAATTCCATTTATTAAGACAGGATCTTTCTCTCCCTCGTCTGCTGTCTCTCCTGTTACTATGCAATTTCTCCTGGTGTCAAACAGAGCTAGTAGTGGAGTCGATTTGAGTGCACAGAGCTTACAACATAAGTATAAATTTAACGGTTCTTCCACCTGAAACTTCCGTTTTCATTCATTGGCCCCTTCTGAATCATTGTATGGCGTTTTTTGAAATGGACGTCGGAAGCGAGGCTGAATAAACGAGCCCCTGTTCACTTAGAATGCAGATTATCGACACAGTGAATCTACACTGCAGACCGACTTTAACTGTGCGGGGCCGTAAGTATGCCGATGTTATTCAAAATACGAATAATGACGCTCGTTACATCATGTTTAATCTGGTTCTTTTCAGTCATCGGGTAAATAACTTAAAAGTGTAGGGGAAAAGCATATTCCTTTTCCCCTTGGCTTTTCACCTGTACCATTTGCAATACTGAATGTAACGATCGTCCCAAGTCCTATTTTCTTTTCATTTATTGTAAAAAACATTCCTAAAGGTGATTGATTTGTTTTTGTCTTATGCCTATTCCCTCATGACAAAGATCGATTTATATATGGGAGTGATGACAGAAATAAGAAACAAAAAGACCCTAAAAAGCAGCAAAGATAAAAAAGGAAAAGCGGCGGTGAGGTGGTTTGTTCCATTTTGTATAAAACAGAGAAATCAGCATTGCTCTTACCATTAGAGTTAGAGTCTATAAACATAAAGTGAGAATTCTTTTAATTCAAATCGGCTAGGTGCTTTCTCAAATAGTTGCTGCGATCACGAATGAATTGAAAAATAAAATCTGGTTCGCTATCGAATACATCGATCGTTTTCTTTTTATAAGGGTCTAGAAGAATATGCGGACGTAAAGCTTGGTGCAGCAACATCACTTTGTTTTCCATGTAGTCGACGGTAAACTTGGTTTCTAAGGTCTCCTCCAATATGTTTCGATAAAGTTCACGGTACTCCGGTACCTGCAGAAGCAGGCAGGAAAGGTGGTTGCTTTTCTTTCCTTCAATCGGAACGTAATCGTACCGCATCACCCCGCCGTCGACCTTTCTTCCCCAGGTTGCATCATAATCCCAGGGAATGATTTCGAACAAACCTGTCTCACTGTTGCGATACAGCGCGTAGTTATGAGTGAATCCATCATTATTCATTGTGCAGACAGCCCCAGCAAGCCAGCGTAAATATTTATCAATATTGAGGTACTGAGGAATTTCATCAGGAAATTGAGAAAGGTGGGTATGGTTAATTTTCTCTATCAATTTTTGAAGAAAATCATCATCTGACGGGCTTCCAGACACTCGTTTATACCCCGAAAGAAGTGACTCTTTTTGCTTCTCATCTCTTGTTAAGGAGAAATTAGCATTATTGTTGACGGCATAATAAATAGGACCTAAAGGAAGGTCTCTCTTTTTCAAGAACAAATCATCGACGGATTCTAATTGCAAGTAGACACCTCTAAGAGAGTCATTTCGGATTAAATTGATATGCTGGCTGTGTGGAGAGAGAACACTAAGATCGCGGAATAAGTCCAAAGAAAGTTTATTGCGGATAAGAGAGGGGTCCTTGTACTCTGCATTGAGATGAATAACGCGGGCCCCGGAGTATGTTGACGGCTTGACGAATTCTATTTGGTAGGATCTTTTGCGAAATTTTCGTGTATAAGAACCCCGATAGGCAATATCGACATCATAGATGACTCCCTCTACTTGTAAATAGGCAGGAACAGGGGTATCGCTCCGCACATCTCGCCGCAGCTCTTCTAGGTCCCCTTCTTCGATTATCAAAAAATAAGACGGAATTAGATAAGACATATCATTTCTTTTCCTTTCTATATGCGTGATAAAATGATACGCTGGCATTGTACCTTTGTGGACAACTAATAAACCAAGTGATTTTAAGAGGGGGAAGAAATTTAGGCCCTTCTACAAAAAAACCCAGGAACGTATCCCTGGTTTTTTTGTTTGCCGATCTCTTGATCCAATCTTCGTTCTTATTTGATCTATCCTCTGTTAATATTACACCTTTTACGTTTTTTCAAAGTCGATGTTACTTACCTTCCACTTTTCTTTTGGTAAAAAAACTCCTTTTAATCATCAATACATTATATTCAAACGGCTATAAAGGTGGTACCGAAACAGGACATTGGTGGAGATCTTGTAATCGCCTGCTCAGTGAAATAAATGTATAAAGAGGAAATCTTCTTTCACCCAAAAATAAGGGGATAAAGAAGACAAAATGCAGCTTCAATGCAGGTGAATTTGTCTATGGTCTGAAGAGCTTTTAATGACAGCACATTTAAATATAAGTGGAGGAGCAATAAAAATTTTTATTATTTTTGGGATGCGGCATCAAGTTATGTAATCAATTACCTCAAACCATACTGCAGATTTATCTTCAGGATCACAATTGTAATTTATTGTGATTTCTTCATTCCTGTTAATGTTAGTTATTGCATAAAAGTCTATAGATAAATTTTCTACATTATAAACAAACACAGCATTTGGCGTATAGGAATGATTAAACAGGGATCCATATCCTAAAGCAATCGCTGTTTGCTTATAATTTTTTCCCCAAGTGAAGCAGTAATCAACAAGCACTGTCTTTTCTATATATTCCCACTCATTTTGAGGCGATATTAAAACTGGGGAGACTTCAAAAAGCTCGCCTGTTTTAATATCACGCGCCGCATAAATTCCTCTGCCATACTTATCAGTGTTTCTTACGTATATCGGGTTCACAGTGTTTGCCCCTTTCTATAACACCAGAACGCATTTTTGATTTGCAGGGTTGATAAAAACCATTACCGATTTATTAATTTGAATTCCCACTTTTACTATTCTTTTTGGAGTTGATAAGATTACTCTTTAAGCAGCAATTGCTTCTGTTTGATCAATTATTCATTGATCAAACAGAAGCAATTTTTTCTATCTTCGCCGACCTTTTTTAGGTCCTTTTTTAGGCCCTTTCTTTGGACCTGTTTCTGTATCGCCTGTGCTTGTCGTGCCTGTTGATGTATCGCC